>JALHRF010000004.1 GCA_022841545.1 Bauldia sp.
GGGCCGGTCACTTGTCTCCCGGATTCGGGGGGGTTCATTCGAATCGGGGACGTGACGCGCTGCCGCCCGATCCGGGGCGGAAGAGCGAGACGGGGGCCCCCGCCTCGCCCTGAATTCCGCATCCCGCCCCTTATGCCGGCGAAAGGTTCTGCGCCTTGAGCATGCCGTTCGCCTCGGGGATGACCTTGACGTCCTTCCGCGCGATGATCGGCTGGACATACTGGAGGAGCGGGATCACCAGCCCCTCCTCGGCGATGAACCTGTCGACCTTCTTCCAGCCCTCGATGCGCTTCAGTTCGTCCGCCTCGCCCCAGAGCGGGCCGATCATGTCGATCAGGTCCTGGCCGTCCCAGACCGAGTGCGGCGAGGGGCCGAACATGGCGAAGCCGGTGGACGTGGTCGGGTCGCCGATCGAGTTGCCCCAGTTGTAGAAGGCGGCCGGGGCGAGCTGGTCGGCAGCGCGGAGCTCGAAGTGCTTGGCGATCTCGTAGACCTCGATCTCCGCCTCGATGCCGACCTGCCGCCACATGCCGACGATCGCCTGGATCATCTCGTAGTCCTTCGGCTTGAAGCCGCGGGTGGTCTGGATCGCGAACTTCACCGGATTCTCCGGCGAGAAGCCGCTCGCCGCCAGCAGCTCCTTCGCCTTTTCCGGGTCGTAGGGCACCTTGATCGCCGCATCGAAGGCCGAGTATTCCGGCGCCTGCAGCGTGTCGATCACGACGCCGTAGCCGCGCAGCAGCCGGTCGACGATCGCCTGCTTGTTGATGGCGTAGTTCGCGGCGAGACGGACGTTCTTGTCGAGCATCGGGCCGACGTCGTTGAGGAAGATCATCGCGATGTCGGAGATCGGCGTCGAATAGCCCGTGAAGTCCGGGTTCTCCTTCAGCCGGTCGAACTCCTCATAGGGAATCTCCAGCGTGATGTCGGAGGAGCCGGATTCGAGCTCGGCGACGCGGCTGGTCGGGTCCGGGATGAACTTGTAGATGACGGTGTCGTAGGCCGGCTTGCCGCCCCAGTAGTTCGGGTTGGCCTTCAGCCGCAGGAACGCGTTCTGCTGGAACTCGTCGACCATGTAGGGCCCCGAGCCGATCGGCTTCGCCTCGAAACCCTCGGCGCCGACGCTCTCGTAGTATTTCTTGGGCAGCACGTAGCCGGTGAGGAAGCCCATCCACATGAAGAAGGTGGGCTCGAAGCGGAGCACGTCGCCGGTGATCTTGTTGCCGTCGATCTGGTAGTTGCCGACGGTCGACCAGATGAACTGGATCGGGTTGCCGCTGTCGGCGTTGGCGGCGCGCTCGAGCGACCACACCACGTCCTCGGCGGTCACCGGGTCGCCGTTATGCCAGGTCGCGCCCTCGCGGACGGTCATGTGGACCTTGGTCTTGTCGTCGCTGAAACCCCAGTCGGTGAGCAGGCCCGGCTTGAACTTGAGGTTGGGCTCCTGGCCGACATAGGGATCGTAGATCGCCTGGAACAGCGCCTGGATGGTCGGGTTCACGGCCGAAGCGCCGACCGTGGGGTCGAAGCTCGGCAGGTTGACGTTGTAGGCAATCGTCACCGTGCCGTCGGCGGCAATGGCTTGCGAGACTAAGCCTCTGCCGACGAGCGGCAGGCTGGCGGTCGCCCCCATGAGCGCAAGCAGGCGGCGGCGGTTGAGCATGGCGGAACGCATTGTCGGACTCTCCCTCTTCCCGTTGTCGTGATACCGGCCCGGGGCGTCCGGTGCCGGCAGGCCGCCCGCGGGCGGCCTATTTCCCTTCGCTTTCCTTCCAGCGGGCCATGAGCCGGTTCGACGGCTCGTTCTCGTCGAAGGCCTTCCGCGCAGTCTCGATGCCGGCGGTCGGATAGAGTTTCGGGTCGAGCAGCCCGACCTGGACGAGGACCGAGGCCTGGTCCCAGTAGATGTGCTCGCTGTAGATCTTGTCGCCGCGAAAGCGGACGATCGCCACCAGCGGAATCTCCACTTTCCTCCCGGTCGGCTTCACGCCGGGCAGCATCCAGTCGATCTCGTTGTCATGGGTGAAGCAGAACAGCATCTCGTCGACCACGCGGTCGGCTCCAACCGTGCGGCTGATCGGCACCAGCCGCGCATCCTGCGGCGCGGTCGGGATGAAGTGGTGCTTGTAGAAGCGGAGCGTCTCGGCATGGCCGGTGCCGCCGGTCATCACCGGGACATGGTTGACATAAGGCTCCGGGACCATGGTCAGCATGGTCTCGTCGGCGGCGCGGGTGGCGAACTCGAGTTCGGTGTGGCGGTCCCAGATCTTGTCGAGGTCGTAACGGGGCCCGAGCACCCGGCGGAGCAGCTCCAGCGTGCGGGTATAGGCGAGGGTGAAGGACGACTTGTCGAAGCTCTCTCCCGCCTCCGCGAACCCCGGAGCGACCCCGCGATAGTAGAAGGCCTCCACCGCCGGGAAGCGCGGACGGAGCGCCTCGAAGGTCACGGCGTCGGGATCGGCCAAGTGGAAGATGACCGGCCGGCCCTGCCCGCCCGCCTTGTCGAGAAACGGCGCGATGCCCTCGCCGTAGTAGATCGCGGCGCAGGCGACGGCCCCGGCGGTGACCGCCTCGAGCGCATGCTTGGCGCCAGTGCCGAGGCCGATGGCGCCGATCTGTCCTGCGGTCTCACGGCGGGTGTTGAGCGCCTTGACCGCCTCGGCATAGCTGTCATCGACGACGAGGGTGACATAGCCCTCCTCGGCATAGAGGTCGGCGAGCGCCGTCAGGTTCCGCGCGCCGCCCGCGCCGGCGAAGATCAGCAGTCCCGGGCCGCTCCCGCTCGCAGGTATGGCGAGATATCCGCGCCCGCCGCCCACTTCGATCCAACGTGATTCCATACGCCCCCACGTGTTTCCGGCGGTGATTGACGCCCAACCGACGATGTCCTCCCGCGCCGGTCGCGTAAAGGCGGCCGCGGCGGTCAGCGAAATACTTTATCCTTAAAATAATGAACCGGCCTCCGGCCGCTGTCAAAGCGCGCGTGGATGCCAGCGAGTTCGGCCGGCGACTGCGCGCAGGCGTTAGCTGCGAGTGTGGGGATTTGGGCGGGGAGCACTCGAGCGTCCGGACTGATGCGCAGCCCCGCCCGATGAGGACGCCATGAGATCCGATGACCAGCAAGCGCACATGGGATAACGGGTGGCCGCCCCTGAGCTTGGGCGGTTGAGCGGTCGTCCCTGACCATGATGGTGTCGCGGAGTCCGGACTGGGCCGGCTCCAAACATCACGGAGGGACGACCTCAAGAGCTGGCCGATGCGCCTTGCCCGCCGCGCCGGTCCGAAGAAGGCCAAGATGACGCTCGCTCGCAAGCTCGCGGTGATCCTCCACCGCATGCACTGCGACGGCACACGGTTCAAGCTTGCCGAAACGCCGACAGCGGAGCGGCCCGCTCGTCCCCACCGCCAGCAGCCTGGCGCCATGCTCGCCGCCCTCAAGGCCGCTCATGCGCTGCCTTCGGCGACCGCGGCGCGGGAGCGAGAAGCCGCGCGCTCCGGCCGAAATCACTTGAAGCTTGAAGTTTCGCGGGAGCCCTGAGACAGTTGCGTCAAATTCCGGAACCGCCCGAGGGAGAAGAGCACATGTCCGGCGATCTCTTGATGCAATTTGCGGCTGCCATCGCCGACGGCAGCGTGAAGGTGATCGACCTCACGCAGACGCTCCGTCCCTCGACGCCGGTGATCCAGCTCCCCCCGCCCTTCGCGCCGTCGGATCCATTCTCGATCAGCGTCATCTCCAACTACGACGAGCGCGGGCCGGCCTGGTACTGGAACAACCTCAAGCTCGGCGAGCATACCGGCACGCATTTCGATGCGCCGATCCACTGGGTCACCGGCAAGGACCATGGCGACGGCGCCACCGACACGATTGCCGTCAAGCGCTTCATTGCGCCCGCGGTGGTGATCGACTGCTCGAAGGAGGCCGCGGCCGACGAGAAGTTCGTCTGCGAGCCCGCGCATGTCGAGGCATTCGAGGCCAGGCACGGCCGCATCCCCGACGGCGCCTGGGTGCTGATGCGGACCGACTGGTCGAAGCGCACCGACCCGGCGAAATTCCTCAACATGAAGGAGGATGGCCCGCACGTGCCCGGGCCGAGCGCGGCTTGCGTGAAATTCCTGGTCGAGGAGCGGAACGTCAACGGCTGGGGCGTCGAGGCGGTCGGCACCGATGCCGGCCAGGCCTTCGCCTTCGAGCCCGCCTTCCCCGCCCACCACCTGATGCACGGCGCCAACAAGTTCGGCCTCGCCAGCCTCACCAATCTCGACCAGCTGCCGCCGACTGGCGCGGTGCTGGTCACCACACCGCTCAAGATCGAGAAGGGCTCCGGCAGCCCGCTTCGGGTTCTGGCGCTGGTCGGGACCTGAGGCGCTCCAGGCCGGACGCCGGCGCGTTCGCGGCGCGGCGTCGTCGCGAGGCGGCTTGACGGCGGCACACTGCCAAGCGAGCCTCGCGCCTCGTAGACGGGAGGACTGGCGATGCTTCGCTCCGCAATACTGCTGCTGGCACTTGTGTGTGCGCCGGGCGGCGCAGCTATGGCCGAGCCAGCAGGCCCGGACGAGGTCACGTCCGCCTATCACATGTTCTTCCCGGCCGCGGTCGGCCCCGTCGGAAATTTCGCCGACCTGGGCGCCGCCATCGCCAAGGGGCTTGATGGCGACTGGTACCGGGCCGACATCCTTGGCTCGGTCGACCCGGAAAAGGTCAGGACCATCTGCAGCAGGACGCCGAACCACGTCACCACCGCCCCGAACGAGATCACCCTTGTCCAGGAATCGAAGCCCGCACCGGTGACCTACCGCTACACCTATATGGGCGGCAGCCTCTACTCGGAGTGGGTCGACATGCCGGCGCTGTTCGCGCGGCTCGGCGTCGAGAAGATGCCCGACGAGGAGAAGCGCCGCCTGATGGAGTTGAGCGTGCTCCGCAGCAACGGTGGCTTCGTCGTCATCGTCCGGGCTTCGGTCAACGTCTTCTGGATGTATTCGCTGGCCGGCGGCCCGCGCCTCTACGCCCGTTGCGGGTAAGCGGTCTCAGGCGATCTCGCTGATCTTGACCCAGCGCCGCTCGTCGACCGACTTGAGCACGGCGTCAACCACGCGGTTGATCTCGAGCCCGAACCGGAAATCGGGAAACGCCTTCTTGCCCGTCGCGATGGCAACGACGAGATCATGCGCCTCGATGATCTTCTGGTCGTTGTAGCCGAGGCCGATGCCGGGGATCGGGAAGAACGCCCCGTAGTTCGGGTGCTCGGGGCCGATGAACACCGTCTTGTAGCCGCGCTCGGCTGCCGGCTCGGTGTGGCGGTAGAGCTGGACCTCGTTCATCCGCTCCTGCGTATAGAACAGCGCCCCCTTGGAGCCCTGGATCTCGTAGGTGAGCCAGAGCTTCCGCCCGGTGCCGATGCGGCTCGCCTCGATCACCCCCATGGCGCCGGACGTGTAGCGGATCAGGAACTGGACGACGTCGTCGTTCTCGACCGCGCGGCGCGGCGCATCGGCGGTGGCCTTGGCGCTGTGGCCGGAGCCGCCGGCGGCGACGCGCCGCTCCTTGATGAAGGTGCCGGTCATGCCGCACACCTCATCGATCTCGCCGACGAGGTATTGCGAGTAGGAGAGGGTGTGCGAGGCCATGTCGCCGAGCGCGCCGGACCCGGCGATCTTCCTGTCCTGCCGCCACGAGAAGGGGACGTCGGGATCCGACATGAAGTCCTGGTCGAACGTGCCGCGGAAGAGGTTGACCGCGCCGATCTCGCCCTTGTCGATGATCGCCTTGGCGAACCCCTGGCCGGGATTCTTGAGGTAGTTGAAGCCGACCAGCGTCACGACACCGGCCTTCTCCGCCGCGTCCGTCATCGCCTTCGCCTCGGCCGCGGTGTTGGCGAGCGGCTTCTCGCAATAGACGTGCTTGCCGGCCTCCGCCGCGGCGATGGCGATCGGCGGGTGGAGGTCGTTCGGCGTCGTGATGTCGACCACGTCGACCCGCGGGTCGCCGAGCACGTCGCGCCAGTCGGTGGTCCAGCGGGCGAAGCCGAACTCCTCGGCCAGCGCCTTCGCCGCCCCCTCGTTGACGTCCGCGACCACCTCGAGCACCGGCATCGCCGGCTCGCGGCCGAAGACCATGGGCACGGTGCGGAAGGCGGTCGCATGCGCCCGCCCCATCCACCCCGCCCCGACGATGGCAACCCTTACTTCCTTCATGGCCTTCCCCCCGGCATGTCCTCGGATAGCTCGACTAAGGCGCCGCCGGCCGCGTTCGAGCGGACCACGGCATCGATGAACTGCACCCCCCGCGCCCCGTCGGCGACGGTGGGGAAATCGACGATGCCCGGCGGCAGCACCCATCCGCGCCGCCGGGCATCGATTGCCGCCGAGAACTCGGCGTAGAGATTGGCCCAGGCCTCGATCCATCCCTCGGGATGGCCGCGCGGCGTTCGCGTCAGGCGAATTGCGGCAGGCCGTGCCCCGGCGCCGACGCCCCGCGACAGGATGCGCGGCGGCTCACCGAAGATGGCGTAGCGGAGATATTCCGGGTTCTCCTGGTCCCATTCGAGCCCGGCCTTCTCGCCATAGACCCGGAGGCGGAGGCCGCAGCCATTGCCCGGCGCGACCTGCGTCGCCCAGAGCAAGCCCGGCACGCCGCCCTCGTAGCGGGCGTTGACGAACACCGTGTCGTCGAGCCCTTTCGGCGCCCCGCAGACGAGCAGGTCGGCGCGGAGACCGGTCATCCTGAGCCCGGAGACGAAGGTGGCGAGATGATGCGCATGGGTGCCGATGTCGCCAGCGCAGCCGACCGGGCCGCCGCGCGCCGGGTCGAGCCGCCACGCCGCCTGCTTGTGGTCGGCCGGCAGCGGCTCGGTCAGCCAGTCCTGGACGTATTCGACATGCACCTGCCGGATGCGGCCGAGGTCGCCCGCCGCGACCATCGCCCGCGCCTGGCGCACCATCGGATAGGCGGCGAAGGCATGGGTGACGCCGAACACCAGGCCGCTCCGCGCCGTCCGCTCGACGAGGTCGACCGCATCGGCGAGCGTGGTGGTCAGCGGCTTGTCGGAGATGACGTCGATGCCAGTATCGAGGAAGGCGCTGGCGACGGCATGGTGGAGATGATTGGGGGTGACGATCGCCACGGCCTCGATCCCGTCCGGCCGCGCCGCCTCCCGCTCCGCCATGACGCGGTAGTCGTCATAGGCGCGGTCCGCGGCGATGTACCAGTCCTTTGCGGAGGCGCGCGCCGTCTCGGGGTCGGAGGAGAGGCAGCCCGCCACCACCTCCCAGCAATTGCTGAGGCGGGCGCCCATCGCGTGGACGTCGCCGATGAATGCCCCGCGCCCGCCGCCGACGAAGCCAAGCCTTAGCCGCCGCTCGGGCCGCGGCAGGCGGAGGTCGGCAAAATCGGAGACGTGGAAGCGGCGGGCGCCGTCGCCGTCGTCCATTGGGCGTTTCCCTTCCGGCCGGTCCGTTTGTGTCGCCGGCCTGTCGTTGACCGCGAGGATGACTCGCTCGGCTCTGCCATGGCAAGATCGCGCGGTGACGTAGAACCATCAACAAACCGCGTCGGGGGGAATCGTGTCGATCAGAATCGCCAATGGTCCGGTCTCGTGGGGCGTCTATTACGGCGGGGACCCGACCAACATCCCATGGCCGCGCTACCTCGACGAGGTGGCCGCCGCGGGGTTCCGCCACACCGAACTCGGGCCCGTCGGCTACTTGCCGGAGGACCAGGCGCAGCTCCGGGACGAACTGACCCGGCGCGAATTGACCCTGGTCGGGGGCTTCATCTTCGAGGCGCTGCACGACCCGCGCGAGCGTGACGCCCTCATCGCGCAGGCCCACCGCACCTGCAGCGTGCTCGCCGGACAGAACGCCCGCCACTACGTGATCATCGACAACCTTCCCGAGGCGCGGGCGAAGACCGCCGGACGGAGCGACGCCGCCCCGCGGCTGACGCCGGACCTCTGGGCATCGTTCATGGCCACCATCGTCACGCTCGCCCGGATCGCCCGCGACGATTATGGGCTCGTCCCCGTCGTCCACCCCCATGTCGGCGGCTATCTCGAGTTCGCCGACGAGGTCGACGCGGCGTTGAACGATCTGCCGGAGGATCTCGTCGGCCTCTGCCTCGACACCGGCCATCTCGCCTATGCCGGGGTCGATCCGATCGCCCTCTATGAGCGGGTCGCGCCGCGGGTCCGCTATCTTCACTTCAAGAACATCGACCGGGAGGCGCACGCGGGCGCGATCGCCGACAAGCTCGACCTGTTCTCTGCGATCCCCCGTGGTGTCTTCTGCCCGCTCGGGCAGGGCGTCGTCGACTTCGCCCGCCTCAAGGCCAGCCTCGACGCCCACGGCTATGACGGCTTCGCCACCATCGAGCAGGATTCGGACCCGCGCACCGGGGCCAGGCCCGCCGAGGACGCGGCCGCGAGTCTCGCCTATCTCCGGTCGATCGGGATGGTGTAGCCGACCATGCGGGCGACGAGGATCATCCCACCGCGATCAGCACCTTCCCGCCCTCGACCTTGACCGGGAAGGTCTTCAGGTTGACGCAGACCGGGGCGCCCTTGGCCTGGCCGGTCCGGTAGTCGAACCGGCCGTTGTGTTTTGGGCATTCGATGATGTTGTCCAGCACCAGCCCGTCCGAGAGGAAGGCGTGCTCGTGGGTGCAGATGCCGTCGGTCGCATAATATTCGTCGTCGGGCGAGCGGTAGATGGCATAGACCCGCCCGCCATGATCGAAGCGGATCACGTCCTCGGGCTCGATATCGTCGGTCGCGCAGGCCGCGACCCAGGTTCCGCTCACCGTCTCCGTCATTTGTCCTTCCCGTGAATGCTGAAGTGCAACGCCTGAACTGCGCCGTCGTTCAGTAGACGACGACGCTCCGGATCGATTCGCCCTTGTGCATCAGGTCGAAGCCCCGGTTGATGTCGGAGAGCGGCAGGATGTGGGTGATCATCGGGTCGATCTCGATCTTCTTGTCCATGTACCAGTCGACGATCTTCGGCACGTCGGTGCGGCCGCGCGCGCCGCCGAAGGCGGTGCCCTTCCAGACGCGGCCGGTGACGAGCTGGAACGGCCGGGTGGCGATCTCTGCGCCCGACGGCGCGACGCCGATCACCACCGACACGCCCCAGCCGCGATGGCAGGCCTCGAGCGCCTGGCGCATCACCTGGACGTTGCCGGTGCAGTCGAAGGTGTAGTCGGCGCCGCCGATCTGGTCGGCGCCCTTCTTGGTCATGTCGACGAGATAGGGGACGAGGTCCGTACCGATCTCCTTGGGGTTGACGAAGTGGGTCATGCCGAAGCGCTCGCCCCAGGCCTTGCGGTCGGGATTGATGTCGACGCCGATGATCATGTCCGCGGCGGCGAGCCGAAGCCCCTGGATGACGTTGAGGCCGATGCCGCCGAGACCGAAGACGATGGCCTTGGCGCCCGGCTCGACCTTGGCGGTGTTGATCACCGCGCCGATGCCGGTGGTGACGCCGCAGCCGATGTAGCAGATCTTGTCGAAGGGGGCGTCCTCGCGGACCTTGGCGACCGCGATCTCGGGGAGGACGGTGAAATTGGCGAAGGTCGAGCAGCCCATGTAGTGCTGGATCGGCTTGCCTTGAAACGAGAAGCGCGAGCTGCCGTCGGGCATCAGGCCCTTCCCCTGTGTCGCGCGGATTGCGGTGCAGAGATTGGTCTTCCGCGACAGGCAGGACGGGCACTGCCGGCACTCGGGGGTGTAGAGCGGGATGACGTGGTCGCCCGGCTTCACCGAGGTCACGCCCTCGCCGATCTCGACGACGACGCCGGCCCCCTCATGGCCGAGGATCGAGGGGAAGATGCCTTCGGGATCGGCGCCGGAGAGGGTGAACTCGTCGGTGTGGCAGATGCCGGTCGCCTTGATCTCGACCATCACCTCGAAGGGCCGCGGGCCCTCGAGCTGCACCGTCTCGATCTCTAGCGGCTTCCCGGCCTCGAAAGCCACGGCGGCCCGGACATCCATCGCTGTTCTCCCCTGTCGTCTCGGAATTCGGTTGGGACGGGTGCCATAGCCGGTCGCGCCGCGCAAGGCCGCGCATCACGCCGGCCCTAGGCGATCAGTGCGTCATGATCAGGTCGGTCAGCTCGTTGAGCGAGGTGTCGGCCTTGGCGACGCTCTTCACGCTCTGGCCGTGGGCCATCACCACGAAGCGGTCGCAGACCCGGAAGGCATGGTAGATGTTGTGGGTGACGAACACGCAGGAGACGCCGCTCTCGGCGAGTTCCCGCATGATGCCGAGCACCTTCTCCGTCTCGCGAACCGACAGCGCGCTGGTCGGCTCGTCGAGCAGGAGGATGTCGCGCTTGAAGTGGACCGCGCGGGCGATCGCCACCGCCTGGGCCTGGCCGCCGGAGAGGTCCTCGACCGGCAGGTCCGGCGAGGTGATGCCGGCGATGCGGACGTAGCTGTCGAGGATCTCCATCGAGGTCGCGCGCATCTCGCGCATCTTGAGGAAGCCAAGGGCGTTGGTCGGCTCGCGGCCGGCGAAGATGTTGCGCATGATCGACATCGAGCCGACCAGCGCGATGTCCTGGTAGATGGTCTGGATGCCGGCGGCTTCCGACTTCCGTCGCGAACTGATGTCGACCGGATCGCCGTTCCTGAGGAACTGCCCCTCGTCCGGGATGACCACGCCCGAGAGCACCTTGATCAGCGTCGACTTGCCCGCGCCGTTGTCGCCGAGGAGCCCGACCACCTCGTTCCGCCCGACATGGAAGTCGACGTTCATCAGCGCGTTGACGTGGCCGTAGGACTTCGAGATGCCCTTCGCCTCGAACAGTGGTGGCCCGTCATGCACCACGCGGGTCTTCTCGACCTCGACCACAATCACGGTTTCCATGTCGATGCCCTTCCTGGCCCGCCTCAGTATTTCCGGCGGACCATCTGGTTAACCACTACGCCGACGACGATCATGATGCCGACGAACATGTCGAGATAGAAGCCCGGCAGCCGGGCGAGGATGATGATGTCCTGAACGAGCTGCAGCACCGCGGCGCCGAGCACGATGCCGATCACCGAGCCGCGCCCGCCGAACAGCGACAGCCCGCCGATGACGCAGATGGCGACGGCGAACAGCTCGATGAAGAACTGCGGCGCGGTCTGGGCGAGGTTGAGCCGGGTGACGGCGAAGATGCCCGAGATGTTGGCGAAGACCGAGCAGATCACGAACGCGAAGAGCTTGGTCCGGAAGACGTTGATGCCGGCAAAGCGCGCGGCGTTCGGGTTGCCGCCGGCGGCGAAGAAATGGTTGCCGAGGAAGTGGCGGTTGAGGATCAGGTAAGCGATCACCGCGAAGCCGATGAACCAGATGAACTGTGCCGGGATCGGCCCGATGCTGCCGACCAGCGCCTCGCGGAACGCCGGCGGCGGCTTGAAGGAGATCGACCGCGTATAGCCGACGATGAACGGCGCGGCGGTCCGCACGATGAACATCATGCCGAGCGTGGTGATGAAGGACGGGATGCCGAACTTGAGCGTGATCAGGCCGTTGGCGAGGCCGATGCAGGCGGCGATCGCGACCGAGAAGAGGATCGCGATCGGCAGGGCGACCCCGGCCTCGGTATAGGCGAACGCCATGGCGAAAGGCGTCGCCACGAAGACCGCGCCGACGGAGAGGTCGAACTCGCCGGTCACCATCAGGAGCCCGACGCCGAGCGCGACGATGCCGTAGCTCGGGATGGCGCGCAGAAGCAGCGTCAGGTTAGCCTGGCTGAGGAAGACGAACTTGTCCGGGATGACCAGCCCGACGATCACGCAGGCCGCGAGCAGTCCGAAGAACATGATCGCGACAGGCCCAGCCGGGTGCACGCGGAGCCGCGTCCAGCGGCTCGCCGGCCGGTAGCGCTTCGCCGCGTGGGCGTGGGTCGATTCCGTCATCGGGCTGGCGGAGGTCATCGCCTGCTCTTCCGCCCGACGAAGGTGTTGAGCACCACCGCGAGGATGATGATCGCGCCGAGGAAGCCCTTGAACAGGGTCTCCGGGGCATTGAGGAGGACGAGGAGGTTGTCGACGATGTCGAGGAGCGCCGCGCCGAGCACCATGCCGAGGATCGCGCCTCGGCCGCCGAACAGGCTGACCCCGCCCACCACCACCGCCGCGATCACCTTGAGCTCGAAGCCGCTGATCGTGGCGAAGGACGGCTCGATCTCGCTGATCCGCGCCACCTGGAGCAGGCCGGAGAACCCGGCGGTGATGGCGCAAAGGACGAAAGCGACATACTTGACCCGATCCACCGGCACACCGACCGCCATCGCCGCATGGCGGTTGCCGCCGGTGGCGAATACGTGGTTGCCGAACCGGTGCCGGTTGAGGAGGAGGTACCCGATCACGGCGAAGACGACGAGCCAGATGACCTGCGCATGGATCGGCCCGACGAGATTGCCGGCGAGCGCCGACTTGAAGGCTTCGGGCGGGAAGAAGGCGATGCTGTCGGGCTGGTTGGTCTGCGGGTTGATCGAGACGAAGCGGATCACGCCGCGCAGCAGGAACATCGTCCCGAGCGTGGCGATGAACGAAGGGATGCCCAGCCGGACGGTGATGAATCCGTTGAGCAGGCCGATGGCGATGGCGACCAGGAGGCCGGCGATCAGCGCGAAGGGCAGCGCCCAGCCGAAGGTCGCATAGGTGATGGCGATGATGAAGGGCACCAGCGTGAAGGTGCCGGCGACCGAGATGTCGAACTCGCCGGAAATCATCAGGATGCCGACGCCGATTGCGGCGATGGCCGTCACCGGCACCTGCTGCATCAGGATTGCGATGTTGCCGGAGGTGGCGAAGCGGAGCTGGTCCGGCGCGATCAGGCTCCAGCCGACGACGACGGCGAGCAGCGCGAAGAAAAGGACGACGATGTTGATCGCCTGATAGTGCCGCGCCCGCGCGATCAGGGGATTGCCGGCTGCGGGGCGGCGCATGGCGGCAAGATCGGCGCTGGTCGGCGTCGCGGGTTTCATCGCTGGCATGTGCCCGTGATGGGCCGGGTCCGGCGCGCCGGACCCGGCAGGGTCGGGGTTCTGGTCAGCCTTCCGTCGGGCGGCTAGCGATAGGTCCCGGTGTAGTCCTTGGCCTTGTCGGCGTTGGACTTGTCGATCAGGTTGTTGCCGGTATCGATGTCCGGCGGGGTCAGGCCGTAGCGCACCGCATAGGCGGCGAACATCACCGGCAGGAAGCCCTGCCAGAACGGCTGCTGGTCCATGGTCGCCGTGGTCGACCCGTCGATGATGTGCGGGATGATGTCGGCGCCGGTGTCGAAGCCGCCGTTCGGAATGCCCGGCCGGCCGGCCTCGTCCGCCGCGGCGACGGCGACGTTGGTCGGGGTCTGGCCGAGGCCGATCACGCAGGTGATCGCCGGGTTGGCGAGAATCGCCTGCGAGATCGTGTTGAGCGCCTCGCCATCGACCGTGCCGGTGCCGATCACCTCGCTGGTGACGCTCGCCCGCGTCAGCGCCTCCTGCACGCCCTGGGCGCGCTCGATGGCGTAGGTCAGCTCCGGAAACTCGACCGGCAGCAGGCAGTGGTCACCTTCCTTCAGGCCGTGATCCTTGACCATGCGGTCGCCGATGATGTTGCCGGAGGCGATGAAGTCCTGGCCGATGAAGGCCTGGCGGGCGTTGCCGGCGGGGCCTTCCGGATCGTCGATGTTCTGCGCGATGACGACGAGGCCGGCGTCGCGGGCCTTCTGTATCGCCGCATCGAGCGCGTCCGGCACGGTGATCGTCGGCAGCACCGCGTCGGCCTTGTCGGCGATCGCGGTCTCGATGAGGTTCGCCGCGCGTGCGGCGTCGCCGTCGGCGTTGACGTAGGTGAGGTCGACCTGGAACAGGCGGGCCGCTTCCTCGGCGCCGAACTGCATCGGCTGGAAGAACGTTGCGCCTGAGCAGCAATGCTGGATGAACACCACCTTGACCGGCGCGAGCTCCTGAGCGGAACCGGGCGCGGTAAAGGCGAAGAGAGCCGACGTGGCGAGCGCCGCGCCGCGAAGCGTTCCGAGAACCCGAGTGCGGTTTGTCATTTTCATCTTCCTCCCGTTAGGTGCACGATCGCGTTGCGGTTCCGACCCTCGTCCGGAACCGCCGCAAAAGGCGATTGTCGATAGCCCCTCCCGTTGGCGCATTTTGCGCCCGCGGACATTTCCGCCTGCATGGGCGAGAACACTGCGATCCTCCCGCACCCCGCCCGACGAATTTGATTGTAGCTTCGGGCCGCGGCCGGCACAGTCGGTTGTTGATGGATTCCTATCAGGTTGCGCCGGTGGGATCGCGCAAGTCGCGGCCGGGCGAAACGGAGAGATGAATGCGCAAGGAAGACGTGCTGAAGCTGCCATCGATGCCGGCGGCGAGCCCGAGCTACCCGGCCGGGCCCTACCGGTTCATCGACCGCGAATACATGATCATCTCCTACGAGACCGACCCGGACGTGATCCGCGCCGAGCTGCCGGAGCCGCTCGAGCCGCCGGCCGAGCCGATCGTCCATTACGAGTGGATCAAGATGCCGGACAGCTCCGGCTTCGGCAGCTACACCGAATCCGGCCTCGTCATTCCCGCCCGCTTTCGCGGCGAGGATGTAAGCTTCGTCTCGCAGATGTATCTCGACGACGACCCGCCGATCGCCGCAGGGCGCGAGATCTGGGGTTTTCCGAAGAAGTACGCCCATCCTAAGCTCGAGATCGCCAAGGATACCCTGACCGGGACGCTCCGTTACGCCGGCGAACTCGTCGCCATGGGCACCATGACCTACAAGCATGAGGCGCTGGCGGGCGGGGCCGAAGCCGCGACCGCGGCGCTGACCCGAACCCAGGTCAACCTCAAGCTGATCCCGGGCGTCGACGGCAAGCCGGAGATCTGCCAGCTCGTTGCGATCAATCTCAGCGAGATCGCGGTGAAGGGTTCGTGGGGCGGCCCGGGGCGGCTTCATCTCGTCCCTCACGTCAACGCGCCGGTCGCCGACCTGCCGGTCCGCCGCGTCGTTGGCGCCCGCCATTTCATTGCCGACCTGACGCTGCCCTATGGCCGCGTCATCTACGATTATCGGAAGGACGCGTGATCCCTGCCGGCCTGCCATCGCCAGGCGGCGCTTGAACCCGCGTGCAGGCAGAACCATATCACCTCCACCGGGCGCCTCGGTGAGGGTCCGACAGACGGGTCGCTTCGAGGAAGGACCGGTGGAAATGACGCGATTCCCCGCCTTCTCCAGCCCGTTGCTCCTCGGCTTCGAGGAGATCGAACAGGCGGTTGGCCGGCTCTCCAAGGCTTCCGGCGACGGCTATCCGCCCTATAATATCGAGCGGGTCGCAGCCAGCGCGCAGCAAGGCGAGGTTCTTCGGATCACGCTTGCGGTGGCCGGCTTCGGCGAAGATGACCTCGACATATCGATCGAGGAGAACGAACTCGTGATCCGCGGCCGGCAGAAGGAAGACGAAAGCCAGCGCGTCTTTCTCCATCGCGGCATCGCGGCCCGCCAGTTCCAGCGAAGCTTCGTGCTTGCCGAGGGAATCGAGGTACTCTCGGCGAAACTCGAGGAGGGCTTATTGTCGATCGATCTCACCAAGCCGCCGGCGGAACGGGCGGCGCGGAAGATCGCCATCAACCGGCGCAGCCCGTAGGGCGCGTCGCGGAAGGAGCGAGTGAGAGTTATGGAAAACAGTGAAAAGCAGGTGATGCCCTCCGCCAACTTCGCCGGCCTCGGTGGAGGCAAGATCGCCTATATCCGTTCCCTCAACGGCGCCGAGGCCAAGGGCATGTTCCCAGGCCTGCCGGAGGAGGTCGCGCCCGATCTTCAGCTGTGGGCGCTGCTCGCCGCCGACGGCACGCCGATCATGCTCTCCGACAGCCGCGAAGCGGCCATCATGAACGCCCACGAGAACGACCTCGAGGCGGTCAGCATTCACTGAATCTCCGAAGACCGTGGGAAACGAAGGCGGCCCGCTCCGGGCCGCCTTTCGTGATTCAGGCCGGGCCGAACTTCTCGCCGATGACGCGCCGCACGTCGGCGGGTCCGAACGGCTTCTCGATGAACGGAACGCCGGTCTCGTCGAGGAAGGCGCGGACGCTGCCGCTGAGGTCGTCGCCAGTGACCACGACGAAGCGGTCGGCAAGGTCGGGATGGACGATCCTGAGCCGACGGTAAAGCTCCATGCCGTTCAGTCCCGGCATCCGGATGTCGCTGAGGACGCCGTCATAGGCATTTCCCTCTATGCGCTCCAGCGCCTCCTGCCCGCTCGCCGCGATGTCGACCAGGAAGCCGTAATGCTCGAGGATTTCCGCGAGCGTCTCGCGGATGTCGGGCTCGTCGTCGACGACGAGCATGTGGCGAACTGGCTTGGCGGTCATCGCGTCTTCGTTCGCCTGGGGGACGGCGACCCTGTCCGCAGCGCCCGTCATCCGCCGACCGGGGGAGTATGGGCTGTCCGCGGGCGGCGGGGCCGCGCATCGGAACGTACCGGAACGCATACGCTACCTTGGGTGGCGGAGCAAGCCATGGGAAATCGGCGCATCGCTGGTCTCGATCTGAGGGTTCAGGAGCACGTCAAAAACCCGGCATCGTTCCGCCAACGCCGCCGTATGACGCAACTACGACGGGGCCGTTTCCGGCGTGTTTCAGCGATCGGTCATCTTCGTTTCAATTGTTTCAATTTGCGCGGAAGGCGACATGGCCATGCCGTCCGCCTTCGCGCCGCTGGTGGCTGCGATCGCAGCCACCATCCTGCGCACGTCGGCGGGCACGAACGGCTTTTCGACATGCGGGCACCCGGCATAGTCGAGGAACTCCAGCACCGCCGGATTGAGCGCGTCCCCGGTGACGAAGATGAGGCACCGCGCCATCGCCGGCTTCATGACATTGAGCCGGTGGTACAGTTCCATCCCATCCATGCCGGGCATCCGCATATCGCTGAGGATCGCGGCGTAATCGCCGGCCTCGAGCCGCGCGAGCGCGTCGGCGCCGGTGCTGGCGAGGTCGATCCCGTAGTTCTCGCTCGCCAGGATTTCGGCGAGCGCCTCGGCCACGTCCGGCTCGTCGTCGATGATGAGGACGCGGCCGCCGCCGGGGGAGGTCGGCCGGCCGACGCCGGGTGGGGCGGGGTGCTGTTCCTCGGTTCCCACGGGAAGCCGGACGATGAACTCCGCCCCGCCGCCCGTGGCGTCCCTGACCTCGATCGTACCGCCATGGGAGGTGACGATGCTGTGGCTGACCGAGAGCCCTATGCCCGTGCCGATGCCGACCGGCTTGGTGGTGAAGAACGGCTCGAAGATCCGTGAGCGGATCGCCGGGGGCACGCCGGGCCCGCTGTCGGCGACTGAAAGCACGACCTGCCCCTGCGCCGCGTCGAACCGGGTGCCGACCGTGAGCCGCCGCGACCCCGACCACTCGACCATGGCCTGCTGCGCATTGACGACGAGGTTGGTGAGCACCTGGCTGATCTGGTCGGGGTCGGCCCAGATAGCCGGCAGGCTCGGCGCGAGGTGTGCATCGACGGCGACGCCGGCCGACCGCAGGCCATAGCCGAGAAGTTCGAGCGCCGCCGCCACGGACTGGTTGACGTCGACCGCGCCGCGCGACGGCGGACGCTGCCGGGCCATGGCGAGGAATGTCTTCACGATCCGCGCGCAGCGTTCGGCCGCTGCCTTGATCCGGGCGCCGCGGGTCGCGGTCCGCGGGTCGGTCGCGGACTCCCCGAGAAGCGTCGCCTGGGCGACGACGATCGACAGCGGGTTGTTGAGTTCGTGCGCCACGCCCGCAAGCAGCGAGCCCAGAGCGCCGAGCTTCTCGCGATGATGGATGATCTCGCGCTGGCGCTCGATTTCGACCTGCGCCGCTAGCTTCTCGGATAGATCGAGCGCGCCCACGACGATGCAATGGGCGTCGTCATATTCGAGCGGCCGGGCGGACAGCGTGACCGGGACGTCGCTGCCGTCGAGCCGGCGGAGACGCGCGTCGTAGTGGTCGATCGCGCCCCTTCGGCAGGCCTTCAAGACCGCGTCGAACTGCTCGGGATCGGGAAAGAAATCGCAGGCCCGCCCCGTGATTGGCTCGCGTTCGGGGAGACCCAGCAAGGCCACCGCCGCCGGATTGGCGTACCGGATTGCGCCGTCACCGGCATCGAGGACGAGCAGCGCCACCGGATTGGCCATGGCGATGGCGCGGAACCGCCGGCCCGATTCGAGCAGCGCCGCCTCCTCCCGCTCGCGGGCGACCCGCGCCATCTCGCGGCTGGCGAGAACCGAATCGAGGAGCCTTCGGCGGACCCGTATCTCGATCAGCAGGAACACGATCAGGGCAATTCCGGTGGCCAGCAGCGCGGCGACCAGCACGGCGCCGAGGATGAACAATCCGCGGAGTTCCTGGACTTCCGCGATCGCGCCATTGGTCTCGAAGAACTCGAAGCTGACGACGAGGTTGCGGAGCGCGGGCTCGATCGGCAAGAGCTCGGTGCGGACCCGCGCGAGCGTGTCGAAATCGCCGGTCGAGAGGGATCGGAGCGCGGGCTCCTGCGCGGTCATCGCCTCTTTCACCGCGTAAATCGTATCGGCGGCGCCGGCGACGTCCTTTAGGCGTCCGCGAACGAGCCCGCCATCGAACACCGCGAGCCGGCTGAACATCAGGTCGATACGGAGGTCGAGCGCGGCCCGGTCGACATCGGCCGCGCCGGAGACCAGGAGCGTCGCCGTTTCAAGCAGGCGCCAGAACTCGACCTCGACCTGGCTCGCGTGCCAGGTGACGTATTCCTGGTTCCAGTCCTCGATCGAGCGTGCCGTCTGGAGCGCAGTGGCGAGGACCACGGCGAGGCCGATCGCCAGGCCGATGAAGGCGCCGATCAGGCACCAGAACTTGATCTGCCAGCGCCGATCCAAGCCGATCACCGGACGTCGATCGTCTTGAGCTGCCAGACCCACTGAAGATCGACGCGCGGATCGTCGAGCCACGGGTAGTCGTCGCGGGGAAAAACGATCCAGATCGGCCCTTTATCCCGGGCGGTCAGGACGTCGCCGTTCTGCCGGAGCGCGAGCAGCACCGGATAGGCTTCGATCGTCTCCACCGCTATCTCGGCGACGTATTCATTGACCGCGGTCGCCCGCACCGCGTTGCCCCTGGCGCCCACCGCGGCGAGGACCTTGCTCGCCCTCACCCCCTCGAAACGCTGCACTCCGTCGGTCCAGCTCGAACTGGTCGTGAGCGACTCGACCCCCAGCGCCTCCAGCATGGCGCGGTCGAACTCGGCCCGGCCAGGGGCATTGGTCCTGGCGATCGCTCCGGTGACGGTGAGCAGGACCGGCCCCGAAGCCGGCGGCAGCGGCGCCGGGTCCTCCCTTGCGTATGACGACCAGCCAAGGCTGGCGAGAACCACCATGCCAAGCATGAGAGCCACGCTGGCGCCATGGACGCGGGACGGGAACATGATCACCTCTCCGTAGCCGACTTCCGGCTTCGACCGGCGTCGGGGCCGGTATTCCGGTTGCGCGGTGGACGCCGCGTGGGGACCTTCACCCGCCGCTGCATTCGAGAGTTGCGGCAGGTGACGCCTCACACTTCGATGGCGCGATTTTCCGATTGATGTCTCCGGGCGCGGTTTCGCGTTTCAATTGTTTCTGCCGCGCCCGGGCCCTCGGCAGAATTGGCGAGACCAGCCGCGTTGCGGGCGCTGGCGATCGTCCCCGGAGCCAGGCGATTGGCCGCGACCGGGGGTTCCCTCGACTGAAACAACAGAAGCATGTTCGGCGATTTTCCGACATCGACGGGAAACACCCCGCCCCCAGGCTCCGGACATCACGTCGGGTCAAGCCAAGGGAGGCATCGATGTTCGTCCTCAGTCTTCTCAACGCCCACCGCGAGGGGTTGATGGTGGAGCGGCGCGCCCGCGACCGCCTCGAGGCGCTCCAGCGGCGGAAGTTCCGCGCGCTCGTGCAACATTGCCTCGCCAGTTCCGCGTTCTACCGCGACATCATCGCCGACTTCGGGATCAATCCGGAACGCTGCGAGGTTGGGGATTTCCCCGTCCTCGACAAGGCGACGGTCATCGCCAATTTCGACCGCATCTCCACCAATCCCGCCGTCACCTGGGCGCGGGTCTCCGGTTTCGCGGCGGAAGGCGGCGACGACGAGACGCTGATGGACGGGCGCTTCCACGTCATCCACACCTCGGGCAGTTCGGGCGAGACCGGGTACTTCGTCTTCTCCAACGACGAATGGGCCCGCGGCCTTGCCCCGGCGCTTCGCATCAATCCCTATCGCGGCCGGCGACGGAAGCTCGCCTTCTACGGTATCGTCAACGATCACGGCGCCGGCGCCGGCATGGCCATGACCAGCAACCAGGGCCTGCTGCGTCTGGCCTATGACGCGCGCGCCTTCGACATCCTGCGGCCGGTCGAAGAGACCGTGGCGGCGATCGACGCCTTCCGGCCCGACATCATCGTCGGCTACCCGACCGCGATCCATCAGCTCGCCGACGCCCAGCGCGCCGGGCGGATGAACATTGCGCCGCAGTTCCTCCAGTGCAGCGGCGAGGTGGTCTTTCCGGAGCATCGCCAGGCGATCGAAGAGGCCTTCGGCCAGCCGCTGATCAACGTCTACAGCTCGTCCGAGCACCTCATCATGGGCATGAGCCGGGGCGGCGACCACGGGATGATGCTGTTTGAGGAGAACTTCGTCTTCGAGCCGAACGAGGACCACACCCTCGTCACCAACCTCTACAACTACACCCTCCCCCTCATCCGCTACCGGATGAACGACCGGCTGATCTCGGCCGAGAAGCCGGCCACCGACCGCCACCCCTACCGACGCATCAAGGAGATCGTCGGCCGCGCCGAAGGGGGCGACCTGGTGTTCCGGAGGTGCGACGGCCGCGAGGAGCGCATCACCTCCTTCGCCTTCGGATCGCTGATGTGGAAGGGCGTCGAACGCATCCAGTTCCATGTCGGCAACGACTGGTGCCGGCTCGACGTCGTGCCGGAGCCCGGGCTCGACGCCGCGGGCGTCGCCGGCGCCGTTGGCGATGCGCGGGAAAAACTCCGCGGCCTCTTCGCCAGCCGCTCGCTCCACCATGTCGACATCGCCGTGCGCGCCGTCGGCGCCATCGTTCCCGACCCCGCGACCGGCAAGGTCAGGGCGGTGGTGACCTCGTCGGCGCCGCTGCAATCGCAGGCCGCCTGACCGACCGGATG
Organism: Bauldia sp.; assembly: GCA_022841545.1. Taxonomy (GTDB): domain Bacteria; phylum Pseudomonadota; class Alphaproteobacteria; order Rhizobiales; family Kaistiaceae; genus Bauldia. The sequence continues at coordinate 21,179 of JALHRF010000004.1, forward strand.
CCGGGGAGACACCACCATGGCCGCGCGCGCGATGCTGGCCGGAACCGGCCTGTCCCGCCATCTGCGGGCGGTGACGGACCTCCGGCAGCGGGCCGAACTGGCGGTGGTCGAGCGGCTGAACCCTTCGGTCGCGATCGAAAGCCTGCCGCTGGTGATCCTCCTCGCAGTGCTTGCGAGCCTCTGTTCGCTGCGCCGGCATTGAGGCGGGCCGGCCATGAGCGCGAGCGATTTGGTCGGCGCCCGCGCAGCCGATCCGGCATCAGCCGCAGGTCCGGCCGTCTCCCGTCGCGCCGCGATCCCGCTGCCGCTCCTCGCCGTTCTGGCCGGCCTCGGTGCGGCGTCGATGAACCTGGTGCTGTCGTCGCTGCCGCACCTCCAGGAGGTCTTCGGCGTGGACTACCGCACGACTCAAAGCCTCTTCACCGCCTTCCTTGCCGGGGCCGCGCTTGGGCAACTCGGCGTCGGCCCCTTGGCCGACGCCTTCGACCGCCGGACGATGCTTCGCGGCGCGCTTGTCGTCTTCATCGCCGGCAGCGTGACGGCCGCGCTTGCGCCGACGCTGTCCCTCCTCATCGCCGGCCGCTTCCTCCAGGGTCTCGGCGGCGCCGCCTGCCTTGTCCTCGCCGAGGCGATCGTCGCGCGCGGATCGGCCGGCGCGGCGCTCGCGCGGCGGATCGGCCTCCTCAATGCCGGCATGGCGGTCGCGATCATGCTCGCGCCGCTTGCGGGCGCCGCCGCCGCCACGCTTCTCGGCTGGCGCTGGATCTTCTGGCTGCCCGCCGCGGCGGCACTGGCGCTCCTCGCCTGGGCTTCGCGCCTGCCCCCCATGACCGCACCCGGCGGACCGGTGGCGGCGGCGCATCTTCTTGACGGCATGGGCCGGCTCCTCCGTTCGCGCCGGTTCGTCACCGGCACGCTCGCCGGCGGCTTCGTGATGGCCAACTACTTCTGCCTCGCGGCCTTCGGTCCCTACATCGCCATGACCATCCACGGCCTCGACCGGGTCGAGTACAGCCTGCTCTTCGCCGCCCTCGGCCTCAGCTATATCGCCGGGAGCATCGTGTCGGGCCGGCTCTACGCCCGGCATGGCGAACGGCGGATCGTGGTCGCGGCGCTGTCGGCCGGTGTCATCGTCGGCGCTGGCGGCCTGGCGCTTGCGACTGCCGGCGCCCTCGACAAGCACGCCTTCCTTCTGGTGGGGCTCGTGGTCGCCACCGGCGCAGGGTTGACATTGCCCTCAGCCACCCGCCGCGCGCTCACCGCCGCGGCGGGGTCGGCCGGGGCGGCCGCGGGCCTCTTCAATTTCGCCATCTTCGGCATCGGCGGTCTCGTCACCCACATGGTCGGCGGCAACCTCGACGCCGGAGCCACGGTCGCCTTGGCGGCCCTGCCGGCGGTCACGCTCGTCGCGCTCGTCGCCGTCCTCGCCGGCTATGGCCGCACCCTCCCGGGCCCGGCGCTCCGCTGAAACGGACGAAACACCTTTGTCCGTTCGCGGACGTCCGCCTGAAACGAAGCGCCGCGATGATCCTCGCATCAGGTTTGGCTGATCTCACAGGAGGGCATCATGAACGCGCAGGTCCGGCAGCTGAATGTCGAAGTCCGTGGTCGCCCGACCCCGGCCTATCGCTGGTCCGACGCGAGCGACGCCGCGAACCACAGCCGCGCCGCCCTGGCGCTGGTGCGCCGCCGCGGCGACGACGCGATCGGCTTCGTCGCCGACCCGCGTTTCGACGAAATCGACGGCATCCTGGCCGATCCCGAGGTCGATCTCCTTGGCCTCCTGCCGCCGCTTCATCCCGAACGCCTCGGCGATCCCGCCTTCCTCCGCGCCCATCACTGCCGCTTCGCCTATGTCGTCGGCGAGATGGCGCGCGGCATCGCGACGCCGGCCATGGTGATCGCCGCCGCCCGCGAAGGCATGCTCGGCTTCCACGGCAGCGCCGGCCTGTCGCTTGACGCCATCGAGACGCAGATCGGCGAGATCAGGGCCGCTCTCGGCGAGGCCGGCAACTGGGGCGCCAACCTCATCGCCAATCTCGACCATCCGGAGAAGGAGATGGAGACGGCGGCTCTCTTCCTCCGCCTCGGCGTTCGCCGGGTCTCCGCCTCCGCCTTCCTCAAGCTCACGCCGGCGGTGGTCAGGATCGCCGCCAGCGGTCTGACCAGAGGCCTCGACGGCAAGGCCGTGCGCCGCAATTTCGTCTTCGCCAAGGTCTCCCGGCCCGAAGTGGCCGAGGCCTTTCTCTCGCCCGCGCCCAAGGCGATGCTCGAGGCGCTGGTCGCGGCCGGCCATATCAGCGCCGGCGAAGCCGCACTCGCGGCGACGATTCCCGTCGCAAGCGATCTCACGGTCGAATCCGATTCCGGCGGCCATACCGACAACCGGCCGCTGACGGCGATCTTCCCGTCCATTCTCCGCCTTCGTGACGATCTCGCTTCGCGCCACGGCTTCGTCGAGCCGACGCGGGTGGGGGCGGCCGGCGGCCTCGGCACGCCCGCCGGGGTCGCCGCCGCCTTCCAGCTCGGCGCGGCCTATGTCGTCACCGGCTCGGTCAACCAGGCGACGGCCGAATCGGGCCTCTGCGAGCAGGGCAAGGAGATGCTGGTGAAGGCCGGCGTCGCCGATGTCGCCATGGCCCCGGCGGCCGACATGTTCGAGCTCGGCATCAAGGTCCAGGTGCTGAAGCGCGGCAGCATCTTCGCCGCCCACGCCAACCGGCTGTATGAGCTTTACCGCCGCCACGACTCGCTCGAGGCGCTGCCGGCGAAGGATCGCGACTGGCTGGAGAAGCAGATCCTGAAGATGCCGGTCGACCGCGCCTGGGCCGAGGTCCGCGCCTACCAGCTCCGCAAGGGCAACCCGGAGAAGGTGGCGAAAGCCGAGGCCGAGCCGAAGCTGAAGCTGGCGATGATCTTCCGCCGCCACCTCTTCCTCTGCTCGCAATGGGCCCGCGACGGCAACGACGAGCGCAAGGCCGACTACCAGATCTGGTGCGGCCCGGCGATGGGCGCCTTCAACGACTGGGTGCGCGGCTCGTTCCTCGAGAGCCTCCCCAACCGGAGCGTGGCCCAGATCGGCAAGAACCTGCTCGAGGGCGCGGCCATCATCCAGCGGGCCCAGCAGCTCCGGGCCTTCGGTCTGCCGATCCGGCCGGATGCTTTCGCGTATCGGCCGCGGCTCCTAGGCTAACGGGGCTTCGATGTACTTCTGGTCGAGACCGGTAACCAAGCCACCACAGTGTTTGTCCGACACGCTTTTCGACCCGGCGGGATATCGGTAAGATTGCCGAGGCGCTAGAGGAAAGGCCTGGCTGGGGATGGCCCGCGTAACCCACATTGCCGTCGTCGATGACGAGCCCGAAATCCGGGAGTCGATCGACGAGTATCTGACCATGCATGGCTTCAAGGTGAGCCAGGCGGATGGCGGCACGGCGCTCCGCCGCCTCTTCGCCAGGCAAGGGAGCGAGATCGACCTCGTCATCCTCGACGTGCGCATGCCGGGCGAGGACGGCCTTTCGCTGGCGCGCTGGCTCCGCGAGCACGCCCGGGTCGGGGTGATCATGGTCACCGCCTCGGGCGAGACCGTCGACCGCATCACCGGCCTCGAGGTCGGCGCGGATGACTACGTCGCCAAGCCCTTCGACCTCCGGGAACTCCTTGCGCGGGTGCGCAGCGTGCTCCGCCGGGTCGCGGCGATGCCGACCAAGCCGACCATGCCGGACCAGGTGCGCTTCGGGAAATTCATCCTCGACCTCGGGGCCAAGCGGCTCTCGACCGAGGGTGGCGACGACATCCAGCTCACCAGCATGGAGTTCGACCTCCTCAAGGTCTTCGCCACGCACCCCAACCGTGTGCTCTCGCGCGACCAGCTGCTCGACCTCGCCCATGGCCGGGGCTCGGAGCCGTTCGACCGGTCGATCGACATCCGGGTCACCCGGCTTCGCCGCAAGATCGAATCGGTCCCCGACCACCCCGAGGTGATCAAGACGGTACGCGGCGCGGGCTACATGTTCGTCCCTGACGAGACCGGAAGGGTTTGACGCGTCCTGTCATCGCTGCGTGAGGAAGCGCCTGCCGGCGACAGGGGCGCGCCCACCACCGGCCGGTGCCGCATGGCGGCGAGGGTCGCCTCCCACCACCAGCCTCGCCGCGTCCATCCGGTCGCAACCCGGACTTCCCACAGCCCCCTGTGCGGGGTGACGGATCGGTGTTCGCCTTGCCGCCGCCGCGATAACCTGAGACACCGGCCGCCAACCCCGGAGGCCTGCCATGACCGATCCCATCACCGGCATCCACCACATCACGGCGATCGCCGCCGACACCCAGCGCTCGATCGATTTCTACACCGGCGTGCTCGGCCTCAGCCTGGTCAAGCTCACCGTCAACTTCGACGATCCAGGCACCTACCACCTCTATTTCGGCGACGCGGATGGCCGCCCCGGCTCGATCCTCACTTTCTTCCCCTTCGCCATGGCGGCCCCCGGAAGGGCGGGCGCCGGCGTGGTCGACACCACCACGTTTCTGGTCCCTGCCGATTCCCTTGAGGACTGGATCGTGAAGCTCGAGGGCCACGGCGTCGTCACGCAAGGCCCCGACGAGCGCTTCGGCCAGCCCTTCATCGCCTTCACCGACCCCGATGGCCTCAAGCTGGAACTGGCCGCGGCCGCATCCGGCGCCGGCGACGCCATCCTCGGCTTCGCCGGGGCAACGCTATGGAGCCTCGCGCCGGACCGCACCCTCCGGCTCCTCACCGAAGGGCTCGGCTATACGGTGACGGGCGAGGAGCCCGGCCGCACCCGCCTCCGCGCCGCAGGCGATGCCGCCATCGGCCGCCACCTCGATGTGATCACCGCGACCGGCGCGACCCGGGCGCGTCCCGGCGCCGGAACGGTCCACCATATCGCCTTCCGGGTTCCCGACGATGTGGCGCAGGAGGCGTGGCGGGAGAAGATTGCGGCCCTCGGCTATGACGTCACCCCGGTGATCGACCGCCAGTATTTCCACTCAATCTATTTCCGCGAGCGCGGCGGCATCCTGTTCGAGATCGCCACCGACCCGCCCGGCTTCGCGGTCGACGAGACGCCCCACCGCCTCGGCACCGCCCTGATGCTCCCGGCCCGTTACGAGCGCGACCGCGAGCGCATCGAGAAGCGGCTGCCGCCGGTCCGCCTTCCGGGCGGCGGGACCGTCGGCGGCTGAGGCTCGCCCTCATGCCGCAGAATCCGCTAAGGTCGCCGGAAGGCAGAACCTGAGGGGGGTGACAGCATGGCGCGCGTCGTGGTGATCGGAGGAAGCGGACATGTCGGCACCTATCTGGTGCCGCGCCTCGTCGCCGCCGGGCACGAGGTGGTCAACGTCGCCCGTGGCGCGCGGCAGCCCTACAGCCCCCATGCGGCCTGGGATTCGGTCGAGACCGTGGCGATCGACCGCGACGCGGCCGAAGTCTCCGGCACCTTCGGCGGAAAGATCCGCGACCTGCGTCCCGACATCGTCATCGACATGATCTGCTTCACGCTGCCGAGCGCGGAGCATATCGTCGCCGCGCTCCGCGGCCACGTCGCCCACTTCCTCCACTGCGGCACGATCTGGGTCCACGGCCATGCCGTCGCCGTCCCCACCACCGAGGCGGCGCCACGCCGCCCCTTCGGCGAGTACGGCATCCAGAAGGCCGCGATCGAGGCGTTCCTCCTTGCCGCCGCACGCCGCGACGGGTTCCCGGCGACCATCGTTCATCCCGGCCATATCGTCGGCCCCGGCTGGCGTCCGCTCAATCCGGCCGGCCACTTCAACCCCTCCGCCTTCACCACGCTCGCCCGCGGCGAAGAGCTGGCGCTCCCGAATTTCGGGCTGGAGACCGTGCATCACGTTCATGCCGACGACGTCGCCCAGGTCTTCATGCAGGCGATCGCCAACTGGAGCGTCGCGGTCGGCGAGTCCTTCCACGCCGTCTCGCCGCAGGCGGTGACGCTGCGCGGCTATGCGGAGGCGATGGCCGCCTGGTTCGGCCGCGAGCCGCGCCTCGTCTGCAAGCCCTTCGACCAATGGAAGGCGGGGCACACCGCCGAGGATGCCACCGCGACATGGGAACACATCGCCAGGAGCCCTTCCTGCAGCATCGCGAAGGCCGAACGGCTCATCGGCTACCGCCCGCGCTACGCGTCGGTCGCCGCCGTGGAGGAAGCGGTCGCGTGGCTGATCGCCGACGGCCAGGTCGAGGCTGGCCCTGTTCCCTCGGGGCGGTCCATGGCGTAAAGGGATCGCGTCCCGGTCACGGAATCCGCCTTTTGCGTATCCTCCTTCACGTCGGCATGCCCAAGGCCGGCTCGTCCGCGCTTCAGGCCGCGCTCGCCGCCGAGCGCGACCGGCTGGCACGCCTCGGCATCCTCTATCCGCGCGGACCCTTCATCCCCCGCACCCATAACTTCCTCCTTGCCGGCATCGCGGAGAAGAAGCGCGAGCTCCCGCGCCTCCTCCATAACGCCTATCGCGACCGCCTGGATGACATCGAGCCGGCCTTTGCCGCATGGATGGCAAGCCTCAAGGCCGCCATCGCGTCCCGCCGCCCCGAAACCCTGGTCCTCTCGTCCGAGTGGCTGTTCCGCCTGCGCGCCGACAGCAAGTTCGATCGGCTCTCCGCGATCCTCGGGAGCCTCGGCGGCAGCGTCGAGGTCGTTGCCTTCGTCCGCCGGCCGTCGGACCAGTATCTCTCCTCCGCCCAGCAGATCCTCAAGGGCTCGCACGTCATCAAGCCGGTGGCGCCGATCCGCTACCGCGCCCCGCTCGAAGGCTTCGCCCGCATCGCCGACCGTATGCACGTCGTCAAGTATGACCGGAGCGCCTTCCCGGAAGGCGACATCGTCCGGCACTTCCTCCAGACCTTCATGCCCGAGGCGAGCCACGTCGCCATGGCGGCCGGCGCCAATGCGGTCAACGCCACGATCAGCGCGGAGGGGATGTACGTTCTCGCCCGCTACCGGCGCGTCAACCACCGGCGGCGACGGAACCGCTTCACCGCGGACACCGATCGCCTGCTTGAGGCGATCCGCGCCGCCGACGTCTCCGTGGGCGGCGATCTCCGACCGCGGCTCCTCGAGCCGGTCCGGGACGCCATCGATCTTGCCTCCGACGACCTTCTGTGGCTTCGCGACACCTATGGCATCGTCTTCGACGGCATCGACTATGACCGCATCGTCGCGCCGAGCGTGCCGATCCGGGAGATGAAATACCGGCCGAAGCGCATCGACGAGATCTGCGTCATCGATCCCGAACGCCTCGACAAGCTCACGATGCGCACCATGAACGCGCTTGCGACCGACCCGAAGCTGCTGCGGGTCGGCCTCTTCCGGACGCTCAGTCTCTGGCTAGGAGGCCCTGCAGCGTCGCGGCGGCGCTGAGCAGGACCGCAAGGTCGCCCTTGTCGAAGGACGCGGGGGCGTCGAGGTTGGGCTCCGGATGGGGTCCCGCGAGCCCCCGCCGGAAGTCCTCGTCCAGCGCCTCCCGGTCCCCTGGCGAGAGCCAGGGCTTGATCGCTTCGAGGTCCGGCCGGTTCCGTTCCAGAATGCGGATACGGTCCGCGGGGCCGATCGTCACCACCTTGGGGCTCGACGAGAGCCTTTCCTCGATCGGCGCCAGCACCAGGTTGATCTCGTGGCGGAGCGAGCGGTCGATCTCGATGTTCCGCGCCTTGAGCGCGTCGAAGATCATGCCGCGGATGACGTGGCCGGTCACCGACATGGGGGCATTGGCATAGACCTCGGTCACGACCTCCGGCCGGGTCGTATCCACCCCGGCGGCGGCGAAGATCGAACGGATGTAGTCCTCGTAGCGGTCCTTGGCGAAGTAGAGGACCCGGACCCGCTCCGCCCCCAGGCGCGCCGTCCAGTGCTCGATATCGGCCCTGTACTCGACGACGTCGCGGCTCCTGGTCCGCCCGCGGCCGGCCCGCAGCATCTGGTTGTTCATCGAATCGATCATCTCGTCCGGGCGGCGGATCGCGTAGACGACGGTGACGTCGCTGGAGAGCCCGTCGAAATACTCGAGGAACCGGTGCTTTAAGGCCGCTTGCGAAAAGGAGAGGAGCTCGGTCGAGACGAATATGCGGGCGGCCGCGGATCTTTGCGCTTCGGCCGCAAGCTTCTTCCGGTTGGCGGCGAAGGCGCTGTCCCGGTCCGGGATCATGTCGTCAGAGGACTTCAGGGAGGCCTTGGCGGAATGAAACAGGAGGTGGTGCGCGATCGAATCCTCGTCCGGTATGCCCTGGTTGGCGCGGACGCCGGTGCTGGGGTAGAGGACACCGAAATCCTTGAGGAAACGATCGCGATTCTTCTGGGCGATAGCCTGGATCGTGCTGGTCGCCGTCTTGTAGCACCCCGCATGGATGACAACCGATACCATGTGGTTCCAGACATCCTCGTTGCGCAGGGGCGCGCCACAGACTCGCGGGCTCTACCCTATGCTTAAGCGCAGCCGCCCCGGAAAGTCGATAGACGAGGCCCAGGCCTGACCCGCGACACCGGAAAGGGTTGGACAGCCGCAGTTCCCGAGGCTACCAAAATACGCTCCTCCACGCTCCAGCGAACGCGCAAATGACGGTTGTACTCCACATCGGCACCCACAAGACCGGCACGACCGCTATCCAGCGCTTTGCCGCCTCGAAGCGCGGCAAGCTCCGTTCGCGCGGACTCTGGTATCCTTCATACGATGAGATCGGGCTGTTTGTTCACTACGGCCACCATCACATCGCCCACGCCATCGCCAATGAGCAGGGCAACCGGCTCTCGATCGACGACACGCAGCGGTTCGTCGACTACGTCCAGGCGAAGAAGCGTCGAAACGAAACGGTGCTGATCAGCGCCGAGCCGTTCTATCGCCACCTCCTCCCCACCGAGGGCGGATACTGGGCCGAGAGGAAGGCCTATATCGATCGCGTCCGGTCGTTCTTTCCGTCCCCGGACGTGAAGATTCTCGCCATCGTGCGGCGGCAGGATACCTTCGCCCGCTCACTCTACCAGGAGCGCGTGAAGGTCACCAAGTACCGGCTCAAGTTCCGCGATTTCCTCGTCACCGAGCGGCCCTCCTTCGAATACTACAGCCATCTTCGGCTGTTCAACGATGCGTTCGGCAATGTCGAGGTCCTCACCTACGAGGATCTCGCAGCACGTGGCCTGATCGATGCGTTTTTTTCCCATCTCGGCATCGATGTGTCCGACATCCCGGGGCGCCCAAGCGCCAATCAGTCGCTGCCGATCGACCTGGTCGAATTCAAGCGCATCCTCAACTCCACACCGCTCAAGCCCGAGCGGCTCAAGGAGATCGGCACCCTCCTTCTCGACCGCACCGACCGGAGCAAGATCGAACAAGGCAAGGTGGACTGGCTCTCGGTCGAGGAGATGGCCGCCTTCTACGACTCCTTCGCCGAGGAGAACGAGAAGCTTCGCAAGGACTACCTGCCGGGACGTCCGCCGCCGCTGTTTCCGCCCTTCGTCATGCCGACCGGGACGGATGTGCCGGAAGTCTATGGCGGCATGTCCGCCAACCGCCTGGCCCATCTTGTCGCGGAGCTTCTGCTTTGACGGCAAGCGCTGCAACGCGCCGCAATTTACCGGAGCCGGCCCTCGACGCCGGCCCGACCGATGACGCCCGCCGCGGTGACCTCGCGCCCCGGTTCCGCCACGGCAAGAAGATTGCCATCGTCATCCGGTTGCTGGTCAATCGCAGCGGCGGCGCCGAACGCATCTACTGTGAATTGGCCAACATGCTCGCCGCCCGCGGCTACGATGTCACGTGCCTCCACTACGATGCCGTCCAGGGCAAGCCCTTCTTCACGATCGACCACCGCGTCGAGCTGATCAACCTTCACCCGGAAGCGCTGCCGTTCCGCCACCGCTTCAAGCACTGGTCCTCGCGGCGCTTCTTTGTACCGCGCTCGCTCCGCGAGCGGTGGGGATGGTTCGCGGTCAACGACATTTTCATCGCGCAGCTCCGCGACTACTTCGCGCTCCGGAAGCCCGACGTCGTTCTCGCTTTCATGCCGCCCGCCAATAAGCCGGCGCTGCTCGCTGCGGCGAGCACCGGCGCGAAGGTAGTGCCGACCAATCACAACGTGCCGCATGAGGACTACACCTCGCCGGAGCGATGGGACCCCAATCCGATCGACCGCCAGATGCGGCTCGCGGCGCTTGATCACGCCGCTCGCATCCACGTCATCTTCCCCGGCTTCGGCGAGTGGTTCCCGGATCACCTCCGCGCGCGCGTCGTCGCCATGCCCAACTATGTATCCGGCGAGATCCTCCGCGCGACCCCGCAGCCGGTGCGTGAGCCCTGCATTCTCGCCGTGGGACGTCTTGCGGGGGTCAAGAACTACGACACGCTCCTTGCCGCCTGGGCGCTGATCGCCAAGGATCATCCGGAATGGAAGGTGGTCGTCTACGGCGCCGGTCCGCAGCTCAAGACCCTCAAGGCCGAAGCGAAACAGCTCGGCGTCGAGGAGTCCTTTCTGCTTCCGGGACATCGCGGCAACCTCGGCGAGGAATATGCGCGGATGTCGATCTTCTGCCATCCGGCCTATTTCGAGGGATTCGGCCTGTCGGTGGCCGAGGCTTTGGCGCTCGGGATGCCGGTGGTCGCTTTCTCCGACTGTGCGGGCGTGAACGAATTCGTCGTCGACGGAGAGAATGGCCTGATGGTGGATCGGGCCGGCGGCGCGCCCGCCCTCGCGGCCGCGCTGAAGCGCCTGATCGAGGACGAGGCGCTCCGTCGCCGTCTCGGCGAGAATGCCCCGGCGAGCGTGGCCCATTTCACCGAGGAGCGCTATGCCGAGGGCTGGATTGACCTGATCGAAGACCTGACCAAACCGGCAGCGGCCAGCAATGGCGACGCTTGATATCCTGATCCCCCACTACAACGACGTCGAGGGTCTGGACCTGACGCTGCGGTCCATCGCCGCGCAGACCTGGCCGGGCGAGATGCGGGTCGTGATCGCCGACGACGGCTCCGCGGCCGAGAAGCTCCAGGCGGCGCGCAGCCTCGCAGAATCCTTCGCCCGACCCGTCACGTTCATCGAGAACCATCGGAACCGCGGCCGGCCCTATACCCGCAACGTCCTTCTCGACGCGATGGACAGCCCCTACGTCGCCTGGCTCGACGTCGGCGACGAATGGTATCCGGAAAAGCTCGCGATCCAGTTCGAGGCCCTCGTCAGGGCCGAGGCGGAAACCCCGGGCGACGCCCTCTGGATGTCATGCCACTATCACTGGAAATGGACCGACAACCAGTCCTACCGGAAGAAGCTCCAGAAGACGGATCAGGACCAGCTCCGCGCGCTGCTCATCGGAACCGAGCTCCGGGCGTATCTGTGGACGCTCCTCGCCCGCGCCGAGACCTACCGCAATGTCGGCTGGTTCGACGAGCGGCTGCCCCGTCTTCAGGACCTCGATTTCTTCCTGCGCTTCGCTCTCAAGGGGGGGCGCATCCTGGAGCCGGGCGTCGCCGAGGCGCTCTGCATCTACCATAAGAGCGACCTCGGCCGGAGCGCCGACCAGATCCGCCAGTGCAACGCCTATATCTTCGACAAGTACCGGGTGCTCTACAACCGCTACGGACAGAAGTTCCGCCGCACCCGGCTCTATCATATGGAAATGCACTCGGCGCGCTTCGCCGCCAACAACTTCGATCACCGTCTCGCCAACGAGTATGTGTGGAAGGCCGCGCGGGCGCGGCCCCGCCTCTTCCTCCGCCACCTCCGGCGCAAGGGCTTTCGACCCTGAGGGCGAAGGGGTCCGATTCGACTCCCTCGGTCGCTTGCAGCGTGCGTTCAGAACCCCGTGTCTCCGGTTGCTGGTGTCCGGCGATCGGGGCCCCGACAATGCGGCAACCGGCATTGCCAGAGGCAGAAAATTAAGGATCAGCAACAATTGAAACACACATTTCCGAGAGCCGCTCACCTTAATCCTTTCGCCCGGGCCGGAACTCGGAGTAATATCCAGATTGCGTCTGCAAGAGCCGGCAGGTCTGCTTCGGAAGTTGGATTGGCTTCATAACCGGTGCTGATCGATTTCGTTCTCATAGTCAGTACGAAGCGCAGGCAATGCTACCGGGAATTGCCCGAAGGGCTCAAACACTACCGCTGCATCTTGCAGGCGATGTCGCCGGACGTGCGACGTCGGCAACAACCGCACCCCTGATCGGCGGCGTTTCATCGGCGGCCCGGGCATGAGTGGTGCGGGCCCATCTCCTGACGCCGTTACGGTTTCGCCCGCGATCGACGGGGCGCCTGCCTCGGACGCGTCCTCGGCCGGGTCGACGGCGACCGCCCCGTCCCCGCGGGCAAAGGTGAAACTGTGGCTGACGATACCGCTCCTGGTCATTGCCGCCGCCGTCGTGACCGGCCTTGCGGTCGCCATTGCCGACTACAGCCAGGCCTCGCGCGAACTCCGCCTCGCCGTCGAGGACAAGCTGCTGGCTCTCCTCCAGGCGCGCACCATTGCCATCTCGGACTACCTGACCTCGATCCAGCGGGACCTTCGCCAGGAGTCCACCGACCCCCTGGTCATCGAGGCGATGCTGCGCTTCACCGAAGCCCGGGCCGAGATCAGCCCGGACGCAGCCGAAGAGCTCCATCGGCTCTACGTCGCCGGGAACCCCCACCCGGTTCAGTCGCGCAGCCGGCTCGACGATGCCGGCGACGGTTCGGCCTACAGCGCGGTGCATGCCCGCTTCCATCCCGGCTTTCGCGACTTCACCGATCGCTACGGCTACCGCGACATGCTGCTGGTCAATCTCGACGGCCATGTCGTCTACTCGGTGAAGAAGCAGGACGACTTTGCGAGCGAGCTCAGCGAGGAGAACGGAGCCGGCCTCTACGCGGCATTTCGCCGGGCCGTCGCCAATGCGCAGAGCGGCAAGGAAGTCTTCGTCGACTTTGCGCCCTATCGGCCGGCCGGCGGCGAGCCGACGGGCTTTGTCGCCATAACCGTGTTCGACGAGGCCCGCATGCCGCTCGGCGTGCTCGTGTTCGGCATGCCGGTCGACCGCATCAACCGGGTGATGCAGGTAGCGGCGGGCCTCGGGCTCACCGGCGAGACCCTGATCGTCGGGCAGGATTTGTTGCTGCGGAGCGCATCGCGGCTGGACAGCCGGTCGACCATCCTTGAGCAGCGGGTCGACATCGATGCCATCGAGGCCGCCTTCACCGGCGTCTCCGGCCTCTCGGTCAGCGACGAGCGCAACGAGGACGGCAGCACGACCGGCGTGCTGGTCGCGGCGCTGCCGCTCGACTTCCTCGACACCCGTTGGGTGATCGCGGCCAAGGCCGATCTTGAGGAAGTCGATGCGCCGGTGACCGGGATGGGACAGCGCGCCCTGATAAACGGGGCGGTCATCGCGCTCGCGGTGGCCATGGTCGGCTTCGTCATCACCCGGTTCGTCGTCGTCCGGCCGCTGACCGCGGTGGTGGATGCGATCGGCGCCCTCACCAGCGGCGACCGCGACGCGCCGCTCCGGCTCCCCAGCCGCGGTGACGAGATCGGCGAAGTCTCGCGGGCCCTGGTGCTGTTCCGCGACAGCCTGATCGAGCGCGACAGGCTGGCCGAGGCCAACCAGCGCGAGGCGCTCATGGCCGAGGCGGGACTGCGGTTCCGCGCCATCGCCGAGGCCAATCCGGTCGCCGTGCTCGTCGCCGATCGTCACGACGGCGTCATCCGCTACGCCAATCCCATGGCGCGGCAGCTGCTCGGTCTTCCCCCCGAGCATCCCGTCGACGCCCGGATCGGCGATCTTCTCGCCGGTCCCGGCGCGTTTCCGGCAATTGTCGAGGCCGTCGAGAGCGGGCGCACCGAAGGTCAGGAGAACCGCATCCGCCGCGCCGACGGGAGCGAGGCGCCGGTCGCGCTGACGGCCCGGGCGCTGGAATATGATGGTCGGCCCAGCCTGGTGCTCGGCCTGCTCGACCTCAGCGACAAGCACGCCGCGGAGATCGAGATCGCGCGTCAGCGGGAGATGATCTACCAGAGCGAGAAGCTCGGTGCGCTCGGCGTCCTGCTCGCGGGCGTCGCGCATGAGCTCAACAACCCGCTCTCCGTGGTTGTCGCCCAGGCGACGCTCCTGCAGGAGCTCGCCACCGACGCCAGGACCGCGGCGCGCGGCGAGAAGATCCGCCTTGCGGCGGAGCGCTGCGCCAGAATCGTCAAGACGTTCCTGGCCATGGCGCGGCAGAAGCCACCGTCGCGCGCGGCGGTCGATCTCAACCAGGCCATCGACGCTGCCCTGGAGCTGCTGGGCTACAGCCTGCGCACCGCCGGCGTCGAGCTCCGCCTCGATCTCGACCGAACCATCCCCGCCATCTGGGCCGATCCCGACCAGGTCAGCCAGGTGCTGATCAACCTGATCGTCAACGCCCAGCAGGCGCTCGCCGAGTCCCCGGGCGAGCGGTTCCTGACCGTGGCCACCCGCCTCGAGCCCAAGGACGGCATGATCCGGCTCACCGTGACCGACAATGGCCCCGGCGTTCCATCCGCCATTCGATCGCGCATCTTCGAGCCGTTCTTCACCACCAAGCCGATCGGCATGGGCACCGGCATCGGCCTGTCGGTCTGCCACGGCGTGGTCACGGCCCATGGCGGCGCCATCACCGTCGACGATGCCCCCGGCGGCGGCGCCGTGTTCGAGATCCGGCTCCCGGTCGCGACCGCCATCGAGGCCCCTGCCCAGGCCGCGCCGGCCCCGAGCCTGATCGGGCCGGGCGGACGTGCCCTGGTTGTCGATGACGAGCCGGCCGTAGCGGAAACGCTGTCGGATATTCTCCGCCACGCCGGCTATCGGATCGATGTCGCGGCGAACGGCGCGGACGGACTGGCCCGGGTCAGGACCGGAGACTACGATGTCATCTTCAGCGACGTCCACATGCCGGACATGGACGGCCTCGCCTTCTACAGGAACCTCAAGGACATGAAGCCGGAACTCGCCTGCCGCCTGGTGCTGGTCACCGGCGACATGCTGGGCGTCGGCATCCGGACGTTCATCGAGGAGACCGGGCTGCCGTTCCTCGAGAAGCCCTTCATGCCCTCCGAAGTGAGGCGTCTCGCCGCTGAGATGGCGGTTCGCGACACGACGCAGGACGGGCGCGTCGCGGTCTCGTGAGCGCAACCCACGGGCGCGCGTGAGGAGGAGACTTCCGGTCGGCTTCCGGAGCTTCGCATTGCCTCTGCCGAAGGGCTCCGATATCCTTTGCCCGAGACATCGCGATCAACGGCGGTGTTCGTCAGAACCATAATCGTTCTCAGGGAGGAACCCACAGATGAAGAAGCACGTATTCGGCGCCCTCGCGGTCGCCGCGGTCGCCCTCGGCGCCGGCGGCGCCATGGCGCAGGAGAAGATCAGGATCGGGTTCCTGCCCGGCGTGGTCGATCCGTTCTACCAGGTGATGGAAGTCGGCGTGAACAAGGCCGCCGCCGACCTCGGCATCGAGGTGGTGACGCAGATACCGCCGACCTGGGGCGTCGAGGTGCAGACGCCGATCCTCGATGCGCTGATCGCGCGCGGCGACCTCGACTACATCATCACCGCGCCGACCGACAAGGACCAGATGATCGGCCCGCTTCAGGCCGCCGTCGATGCCGGAATCAAGGTGATCACGGTCGACACCTTCCTCGGCGACGGCGACTATGGCAGTGGCCCGGTCAAGTTCCCGCTCTCCTATATCGGTTCCGACAACGTCGAGGGCGGACGCATCTCTGCCCGCGGCCTTGCGGAAGCGATCGGCGGCAAGGGCAAGGTCTACATCAACTCGACCAACCCCAATGTCAGCTCGGTCGAAGGCCGCGCCGTCGGGTTCGAGGAGGTGATGAAGAACGAGTATCCCGAGATCGAGATCGTCGGCCTCGACTTCAACCTCGACGACCCGAACACCGCCACGACCCAGACCGCGGCGGTGCTCCAGCGCGTGCCCGATCTC
Source organism: Bauldia sp. (assembly GCA_022841545.1). Classification (GTDB taxonomy): domain Bacteria; phylum Pseudomonadota; class Alphaproteobacteria; order Rhizobiales; family Kaistiaceae; genus Bauldia. The sequence goes on from JALHRF010000004.1 coordinate 37,131, forward strand.
GCCGGCGTGTTCGGCACCAACGTATTCAGCGCCCAGGGCGCCGGCACCGCGGTGATCAATGCCGGCCTCGGCGGCCAGGTGCAGGTCGTCGCCTATGACGCGACGCAGTTCGCCATCGAGCAGCTCAATGCCGGCACGGTGAGCCTGGTGCTCGCGCAGAAGCCGTTCGACATGGGCTACCTCGCGGTCGCCTTCGCCGCCGCCGATGCGGCCGGCGTCACCAGCCTGCCGAAGCGCGTCGAAACCGGCTTCGCCATCATCGACAAGGACAACGTCACCGATCCGGAAGTGGCGCGGTTCATCTACCAGGTACCGAACTAGGCCTCAGAACTGTCACGCCGGGCGGAGACGCGTCCTCTATGAGCGCGCTCCGCCCGGAATCGACTTGTGGACAGCGAGGGCGACCGCGTGGCTGATCCCGACACACGCCTTGCCGGGCGCATGGGTGGCGACATCTCGGGCGCGAAGACGCCCTTCCAGCACTTCATCCTCACTGTCAGCCGGCTGTGGGCGTGGGTGTTCCTCGGGCTGCTGATCGCCATCTTCGTCGTCTCGATCTCGGTGACGACCGGCGGCACGGTCAACTTCCTGACGCTCCGGAATTCCCAGAACATCCTCGTCGCGATCACGCCCGTCCTTCTCCTCGGGCTCGGCCAGACCTTCGTCATCATCGCCGCCGGCATCGATCTTTCCGTCGGCTGGGTGATGAGCCTTGCCTCGGTGCTCTCGGCACTCGCCATCCGCGGCTCCTTCAACGCCGGCGCGCCGCTCTTTCTCGCCGCGATCCTGGGCTTCCTCGCCGCGGTCGGCGGCGGCGCCGTCGTGGGCCTGTTCAACGGCGTCATCATCGCCAAGCTCAAGGTGCCGGCCTTCATCGTCACGCTCGGCAGCGGCTTCATCGTCCGCGGCGTATCGCTGCTCCTGTCGGAGAACACCACCGTCATCGGCCTGCCGCCGGGCATCCGCGACTACGGCAACAACGCGCTCCTCTACTACCTCCACGGCGAGGGCGGCGGCTTCTTCTTCGTCGACCGGCCTGAGCTTGCCGGCGAGGCACTTCGCCGCCTCGACCCGATCTTCCCCTGGCCTGTGGTGATCACGGCGATCGTCGTCGCGATCGCGATCTTCGTCCTCCGCAAGACCCAGTTCGGCCGCCACACCTATGCCATCGGCGGCAACATCGAGGCGGCGCGGCGGACCGGCATCCCGGTCGATCGCCACATCATCATGCTCTACATCCTGTCGGCGTCGACCGCCGGCATCGCCGGCTTCCTGTCGACGCTCCGCTTCACCGCCGGCTCGGCGGTAATCGGCGACGCGCTGCTCCTCCAGTCGATCGCCGCCGTGATCATCGGCGGCGTCAGCCTGTTCGGCGGCGCCGGCACCGTCATCGGCACCGTCATCGGCGCGCTCATCATCGCCGTGCTGACTACGGGACTGGTGATGCTCAACGTCGCCGCCTTCTGGCAGTTCATCGTGGTCGGCTCCGTCGTGATCATCGCCGTCCTCATCGACCAGTCCCGCGACCTGATCATCGGCCGCGGGCGGGGTGGGTGAGCGCCATGGCCGAACCGATCCTCTCCGTCCGCAACCTCAGCAAGCGCTTCGGCGGCCTCGTCGCCGTCAACGACGTGAGCTGGGATGTCCACCCGGGCGAGGTCGTCGCCCTTCTCGGCGACAACGGCGCCGGCAAGTCGACGCTGATCAAGTGCATATCCGGCGTCTACCAGGCCGACGAGGGCGAGGTCTTCTTCCGCGGCGAGCGGACGCGCTTCACCCGGCCGATCGATGCGCTTTCGAACGGCATCGAGACCATCTACCAGGATCTCGCGCTCGCCCAGAATCTCGACGTCTCGGCCAACATCTTCCTCGGCCGCGAGATGAAGCTCCGCTATTTCGGCGGGCTCGTCCGCATGCTCGACGAAAAGGCGATGCTGAAGGAGTCGAAGCGCGCGCTCGACACGCTCCACATCCATTTCCCCAACCTGTCGCAGCCGATCGAGAGCCTCAGCGGCGGCCAGCGCCAGGCCGTGGCCATCGCCCGCGCCGTCTACTGGGACGCGCGGCTGATGATCATGGACGAGCCGACCAACAACCTCGGCGTCCCCGAGCAGCAGAAGGTGCTGGAGCTTATTCGCCGGCTCCGCGACCAGGGCGTCCCGGTGATCCTGATCACCCATACGCTCCCCGACGTCTTCGCCGTCTCCGACCGGCTGATGGTCATGCACCGCGGCCGGAAGGTCACCGAGAAGCGCACCGCCGACACCGGCACCGAGGAGCTGGTGCAGTACATGGTCGGCGCGCGCGACGACACGCGGACGGAACAGGCCTCACCGACATGACTCCGGGCAAGGGCGCCGCCATGGGCGCGAAATGGACCACCCTTCCGTCGCATCGCCGCTGGCTTTTCGACGAGGCGGACGCGCTGTTCGGCTTCTTCGAGGCGGAGAGCATCGATCCGAAGGGCGGCTTCTTCGACCTCGACGATGCCGGCCATCCCAAGCCCGCAGCGACGGTCCGCGAGATCCACGTCACCACCCGCACCGTCCACTGCTTCGCCATCGCCCGGCTCATGGGCCGGCCGGGCGCCGACCGCTTCATCGATCACGGCATGGATTTCCTGTGGCGCGCGCATCGCGACGCGGCCAATGGCGGCTATGTCTGGGGCGTCGGCGGCGACGACCGCAAGCAGGCCTATGGCCATGCCTTCGTGCTGCTGGCCGCCGCGAGCGCCAAAATGGTCGGGCACCCTGACGCCGACCGCCTGATCGCCGATGTCACCGAGGTGCTGAAGGCGCGGTTCTGGGAGGAGAAGCCCGGCGCCGCGCGCGAGGAGTTTGCCCGCGACTGGTCGCCGATCAGCCCGTACCGCGGCCAGAACTCCAACATGCACCTCACCGAGGCGACCATGGCCGCCTTCGAGGCGACCGGCGACCGCATGTACCTCGACTGGGCGGAGTCGATCGCCACCCTCATCATCTCGAAGAACGCCGCCGCCGCCGGCTGGCAGGTGCCGGAGCACTACGACGCCGACTGGCGGGTGGTGCGCGACTATGCCGACGGCGACATCTTCCGCCCCTATGGCATCACGCCCGGCCACGCGCTCGAATGGACCCGCCTCATCCTTCAGCTCTGGGAGCTCGGCGGCCGGCGGCTGGCCTGGCTGCCCAACGCCGCGGCGTCACTCTTCCGCCGCGCCTGCGCGACCGGATGGAGCACTGCCGACGGTGGCATCTTCTACACGCTCGACTGGGACGGCAAGCCGCATCTCCGGAACCGGCTGTGGTGGCCGGCGGCCGAGGGGGTCGGCGCCGCCGCCTTCCTCAACCAGATCGACGGCGCCGCCGAATACGAAGAATGGTACCGCCGCATCTGGGACTTCATCGCACGCGACCTCATCGACCGCGAGCATGGCGGCTGGCGCACCGAGCCGATCGAACCGGCGGGCGCGGTCGCGCCGCTCTTCTCCGGCAAGCCCGACCTCTACCATGCGCTCCAGGCCTGCCTGATCCCGCTCCTGCCCACGACCGGGTCGATCACCCGCGGCCTCGCGACGAGCGGTCTCGCTGAGATCTAGAGCCATCCTCAGGCCAGACGACAACCTGCCAACTCCGCTCATGCCCGCGCACGAGCGGGTATCCAGCGTTCACCTCACGACCGCAAGTGACTGGGAAAACTGGATTCCCGCGTGCGCGGGAATGAGCGGCTGGGAAGGTGGCGATGCCCGTCTAGGCCGGGCTTTCATAGCTCAGCTCGCGCTGGATGTCGTCGGCGACGAACCCCACCGCTTCGGCCTGGCGCACGCCCGGGAGCACCGCCACGTCGTAGAGCTCGTCGATGGTGTGCTGGAAACGGAGCCACTCGACGACGTTGCCGGTGTCGATGTCGACCACCAGCAGCCCCGACCGCGGCACCGCATCCTTGGCGGCCAGCCGTTCATCGAGGGCCAGCCCGGCAAAAGTCTGGTTGTGCCGCGGCCGTGACAGGCCGATCACCGCGTGACGGCCGACGAAGGCGAGGCCCCGCGCATAGCCGGGACAGAAGCAGACGGCGGTGAAGGCGCCGGTCGACGGATCGACCGTCCCGAATTCGCCCTCGCCGGAGTTGAGCACCCAGAGCCGCCCGTCATAGAGCCGGGGCGAGTGCGGCATCGACAGGCCGGTCGCCACCTTCTCGCCGGTGGCGACGTCGATGATCACGCCGCCGTCGCGCCGCCGCTCGCGCCAGCCGTCGGCCACGTCCGACGACGACACGGCGCTGACATAGGCCGGCCGCCTGCCGTCCATGGCGAGACCGTTCAGGTGGCAGCGGTCCTCCGGCGCGAGGTTCGAGATGAACTTCGGCTTCCAGACCGGGCGGAAGCTCGCCGTATCGCTGATCGTCGCGAGACACGAGAACAGCGTGTTGACGAAGATCGGCCGGGGCGCGCCGTCGATCTCGGCGATGGCGATGTCGTGGATGTCGGTCCGGCCGGTCACCCGCCCCTCGCGCGGCACGAACTTCCGGTCGGCCCCACTCGCCGTCAGCGTCCCCGGACGGAGCGCGTTCTCGAAGCGCCAGAGCGTCCACAGCCCGCTCGTCCACAGCGATTGCCCGTCCGTCCACAGCCCCTGGCACTGTTCGATCATGCGCTCGTGGGCGCGCACGCCGCCGTCGGGCCTTCGCCCGATGAAGAACAGCCGCCCCGCCTGGTAGGTGGTGAGCGCGACCGAGACGTCGGCCCGCGCCAGCCACTCGGCGAAGTGGGTCGAGAGGAGCATGAGCTGCCCTTTGGCGGGGCGGGCGGCGGTGTCAGGAGGAACCATGCGCGTTTCCGGAATGAGGGACTGTTCGTGGCGGGGATTTCGCATCGATACGGCGGCCGGTGCGGGACGATCAGGCGCGGGCCTGGGGGCTGCCTGCGAAGGTATCCTTGAGGATATGAACGAGAAACGCGACGACCTGCGTGATGCCGGCGTAGAGCGCGCCCCCGGCCAGAACCATGGCGGCGTCGCCGTCGTCGCGAATCTGAGCGCCGAGACCGAGTGCTAGGACGACCGCTGTCGCCGTCAGCACCCGTCCGACGCGGAAGCGAAGCCCAACGATCACGCCCGAAAGGAGCGCCAGCCCGATCATCTTTCCCGCCCCACCGAGATTCGCCCATGCGCCCAAGGATTGGCCGGGAGACATCTCCGGAAGAGTGAATAGTGGACCTGATCCTGAGATCGGACAACCGGAAATCCGTCTTCGCGTGCGGTCCGGACGCGAGGTCGCGCGAACAGGAAAGCGAAAGGCCGCCGACCCTGAGCCGGAGCCGGCGGCCTCGCAGGGGGCGAGAGCGATGGAGAGCGCCCCCTCTTGCGTCAGATGACGAGAAAGTCGCCGGCGTCGAGATCGAGGCCCTTGCCGATCTTGGCAAAGATCGACGCGTCCTTGCCGCCCTTGCCGTCCTGGTCGTAGAGGAGCAGGCCTTGCTTCCGGTTGTAGATGACGTGGTCTAACTCATCCTTGGCCTTCTTGCCGAGCACGAACTCCTCCACCGCAAGCGGCCCGGGCGAGAGCTTCTTGAACACCTTGGCGTCGAGCACGATGGTGTCGATGCCGGTCTCGAAGTCCTTCACCTTGTCGAGGTTGTCCTTGAGCTTGTAGTTGAAGACGAAGCTGTCTTCGCCGACCCCGCCGGTGAGCTTGTCGTTGCCCTTGCCGCCGACCAGCCAGTCGTCGCCCTCGTCGCCGAAGAGCTTGTCGTTGCCCTTGCCGCCATCGATGCGGTCGTTGCCGCCGGCGCCGTGGAGCTTGTCGTTTCCGCCCTTGCCGGTGATCGTGTCTTCCTCGCCGGTGGCCGTCGGCTGCCCCTTGGCGGTCGTGCCGTCGTTGACGACGTCCTTCTTCTTGCTGCCCTTGATGACGACGCCGTCCTCGTCGGTGACGGTGATCGTCAGCGTTTCGGTGTCGCTGGCCGCGCCGTCGGAGGCGCGCACCGCGACCTCGTAGACGTTGTTCCCGTCGCTGTCGCCCGGCTCCTCGAAGTCCGGCGCCGACTTGAAGGAGAGCGCGCCGGTGGACGCGTCGATCTTGAAGAGGAAGGCGTCGGCGCCGCTCGCGATCGAGAAGACCGGAGTATCGCCGTCGGCGTCCGTCGCCATGATCCCGGCGACTGCCGTGGTGTTCTCGGCCACCTTGAAGGCGCTTGCCGATGTGATCACCGGCGCGACATTCGCCGCATCGACGCCGGTGACGGTGATGGTGACGGTCTTCGCCGCCGACTGCGCGCCGTCGTTGTCGGTGGCGCGGTAAGTGAAGGCGACCTGTTCGCTCTCGCCTGAGTTCAACGCCTCGAACTCCCCGTTCGGGTCGAAGCTCCAGCTCCCGTCCTCCAGGAAGGTGAGGGCGCCCTTCGCCACATCCGAGACCAGCGCGTGGCTGACCACGGTGCCGTCCGCGTCGGAGGTCCCGACCGTCCCGCTCACCGCCGTATTCTCGTCGGTGCCGGCGCTGCCGTCGGTCGCGACCGGCGCGACGGTCTCCGGATCGACGCCGGTGACGGTGATGGTGACGGTCTTCACCGCCGACTGGGCGCCGTCGTTGTCGGTGGCGCGGTAGGTGAAGGTCACCTGCTCGCTTTCGCCATCGTCCAGCGCGTCGAAGTCGCCGTCGGGGTTGAAGCTGTAGGTCCCGTCGCTGTTGAAGGTCAGATCGCCCCTGGCGACATCGGAGACCAGCGCATAGCCCGCGATCGTGCCGTCGGCATCGGTCGCTGCCGGGACCGATCCGGAAAGGATGCTGTCCTCGCTGGTGCTGGCGCTGCCGTCGGTCGCGACCGGCGCGACATTCGCCGCATCGACGCCGGTGACCGTGATGGTGACGGTCTTGGTCTCCGAACGGGCGCCGTCGTTGTCGGTGGCGCGGTAAGTGAAGGTCACCTGTTCGTTCTCGCCGGCATCGAGATCGTCGAACTCCCCGTTCGGGTCGAAGCTCCAGCTCCCGTCCTCCAGGAAGATGAGGGACCCCTTGTCGACACCCGAGACCAGTGCGTGGCTGACCACGGTGCCGTCCGCGTCGGAGGTCCCGACCGTGCCGGAGACCGCCGTGTTCTCGTCGGTCGAGCGCGCATCGTCCGCAGCGATGGGCGCCTCGTTGAAGCCGGTGACCGTGATGGTGACGGTCTCCGGCGCCGACTCGCCGCCGCCATTGTCGACGGCGCGATAGGTGAAGGTCACCTGCTCGCTGTCGCCATCGTCGAGCGCATCGAAGTCGCCGTCGGGGTCGAAGCGGTACGTCCCGTCACTGTTGAAGGTGAGGGTGCCCTTGGCGACATCGGTGACCAGCGCGTAGCTTTCGACTTCTCCGTCGGCATCGGTCGCCGCCGGCACCGCGCTGTTGAGGACGCTGCCCTCGCCGGTGGTCTTGCTGCTCGCCGCGGCGACGGGGAGGTCGTTCTCGGCCGTGACATGGATCGTTATCTGCGTGGAGGGGCTCTTCTCGATGTACCGGATCTGGCCGTCATGGCCGACCGCGAGGTCCATGTCCCCGTCGCCGTCGATGTCGGCGAAGGCCGGCGCGGCGTAGCTCGAACGGCCGGTGGTGAAGCCGTTGAACGGGCTCTCGTCGTCGTAGGCGCGGACGAAGTTCGGCACGGTCGCCGTGCCGGCGTTCTCGATGTAGTAGAGCTCGCCGTCGCGCTCGCCCAGGAGGACATCGAGATCGCCGTCGCCGTCGACATCGCTGACGGCCGGGATCGACCGGTTGCCGATGTCGACGCCGTCGAACGGGTTGGCCGAACCGGAGCGCTCGGTGAAGACCGGCGCGGTCGCCGTTCCGGTATTCTCGTGGTAGTGGACCTGCCCGCCGATCGCGCCGAGGATGAGGTCGAGGTCGCCATCGCCGTCGAAGTCGCCGAACGCCGGCGCGCTGAACCGCCCGGGGTTGATGCCGTCAAAGGGATTGTCCGTCCCGGTCAGTTCGACATAGCCGGTGCCGGTGTTCTCGAAGGCATGGACCTCCCCGCCATAGGAACCGACGACCAGGTCGAGATCGCCGTCGCCGTCGATATCGGCGAAGCTCGGCGTCGCGTAGCCGCCGTCGATGCTGATCCCGTCGAAGGGGTTGTCGGCGCCGGTAAGCGCGACGAAGCCCGCGCCGGCGTTCTCGAAGGCGTGCAACCCGCTCCCGTAGACGCCGACGACGAGGTCGAGGTCGCCGTCGCCGTCGAGGTCGGCGAAGGCCGGCGCCGAATAGTCGCCGAGGTCGATGCCGGCAAACGGGTTGGCCGCGCCGGTCCGGTCGGTGAAAGGCGCCGTCGGCATGCTGGCGCCGGCGCCATCCGTCACCCCGATCGTCAGGGTCCGGCTCGCGGTCGGCGTGTCGGAGGTGTTGGCATAGGTGAGGTTCTGGATCAGCGCCTCGACCGCCGCCGACGTGGCGTCGGCATTGAGGGTGACGGTGAAGGTGTCGCCGTCGCCGCCGGTCGCGGTGCCGACCGCCACGCCGCCATAGGTCACGATCCCGCCGGAGAAGCCGATCTCGCCGCCGCCCGTCCCCTGATCGCGGACCGAGACGATGTCCTCGCCGAGGAGGCCGGTGACGGTCACCGTGCCGCCGTCGAAATTGCCCTCGGGATCGACGAGCACCACGTCGCTGTCGATGCGCTGCGGGGCGGCGTTCACCGTGTTCTCGGCGAAGGTGGCGCTGTTGGCGAGGTCGGTGAGCGCCGGGGCGTCGTTGACGCCGGTGACGGTGATGGTCACGGTCCGGACCGCGGAGGCGGCGCCGGCATCGTCGACGGCATGGTAGGTGAAGTTGACCTCCTCCGTCTCCCCGTCGCCGAGCGCCTCGAAGTCGCCGTCCGGATCGAAGCTGTAGAAGCCGTCCGTATCGAACACGAGCGCGCCCTTGGCGACGTCGCTGTCGAGGACGTAGCCGGCGATCGTGCCGTCGGCGTCGCTCGCCTCCGGGACCTGCCCGTTGCGGGCCGTGTCCTCGTCGGTGGTCCTCGTGCTGTTCGACGCGACCGGCGCATCGTTGTCGGCGACGACGGTGACGGCGATCTCGGAACGGGCTGCGGGGCTGTTGGCGAGGTATGTGACGCCCCCCTCGTAGGAGCCGGCCACCAGGTCGAGATCGCCGTCGCCATCCATGTCGGCGAAGGTCGGCGCGGCATAGCCGCTGGCGATGTCGACCCCGTCGAAGGGATTGGCACCGCCGGTCAGATCGCTGAAGCCGGGTGCGGTGGCGTTGCCGCCGTTCGCGAACGTGTGGAGAGTTCCGTCGAAGTCGCCCACCACGAGGTCGAGGTCGCCGTCGCCGTCGAGGTCCGCGAAGGCGGGCTTGGCATGCTCGCCAACATCGATTCCGTGGAAGGGATTGTCTGTCCCGGTGCGCTCGGTGAAGGCGGCGGCGGAGGCAGAGCCGACGTTCTCGTAATAGTGGAGCGTCCCGTCCTTCGTGCCGATGACGAGGTCCGCGTCGCCGTCGCCGTCGATGTCGGCGAAGGCCGGCGCGCTGTAGTCCATGCCGAGGCCGGATGTGATGCCGGCGAAGGGGCTGGAGGCGAGGGCGACCGGCGCAAAAGTCGGGTCGGTCGCGGTCCCGGTGTTCTCGAAGTAGCTGATGGGGGTGAGGAATGTGCCCACGACGAGATCGAGGTCGCCGTCGTCGTCGATGTCGATCAGCGTTGCAACCGGACTCTGGCTCGAGCCGACCAGTCCGTTGAATGGGTTCTCCGCGCCCGTGACCTCTGCGAAGACCGCGTCGGTTGCGGTTCCGGTGTTCTCGAAGAAGCTGAGTCCCTGGCTGTTGCCCGCGATCAGATCGAGGTCGCCGTCGCCATCGACGTCGGCAAGAGTGGGGGCGGCGTAGTTGCCGAGATTGATGCCCGCGAACGGGTTGGCCGGGCCGGCGGCCTCCAGGAAGCCGGTGGTGCCGTCGTCGAGGCTGATCGAGAACGTCCGGCTCGCCGTCGGTGTGTCGGAGCCGTTGGCGTAGGTGAGGTTCTCGGCCAGCGCCTCGATGGCCTCGGCAGTCGCGCTGGCGTTGAAGATGACGGCGAAAGTCGTCCCGCTCCCACCCACGGCCGTGCCGATTGCGACGCCGCCATAGCTCACTGTGCCGCCCGAGAACCCGATCTGGCCGGCCCCTGCCCCTTCATTGCGTACCGAAACGGTGTCCTCGGAGAGGAGTCCGGAGACGGTCAGGCTGCCGCCGTCGAAGCCGCGGGGTGCGTCGGTCACTGTCACATCGGCGTCGAGAAGTTGCGGGCCGCTGTTGACGGCGCTCTCCGTGAAGATGACGCTCGCGGCGATGTCCTCGATCACGGGTACCGTGCCCGTGACCGTGACCGTGACCGTCCCGACCGCCGACGAGGCGCCGCCATCGTCGATGGCGTGCCATGTGAAGGTGACCAGTTCCTTGTCGCCCGCGCCGAGTGCGTCGAAATCACCGTCGGGGTCGAACGTGAAGGTGCCGTCGCCGTTGAAGGTGAGCGCTCCCTTGGCGACGTCGCTATCGAGCACGTAGCTGGCGATCGTGCCGTCGAGGTCGGTGGCGGTCACGACGCCGGCGACCGGCGCGGCCTCATCAGTTTCAGCACTCCCATCCGACGCAACGGGGAGATCGTTTTCCGCGGTGACGTTGACCGTGATGGCGTGGCCGGTGTTCTCGGCAAAGGCAATGCCGTTCCCATGGCCGACCACGGCGTCGAGGTCGCCGTCGGCGTCGAGGTCGGCAAAGGCTGGCACGGCGCGCTGGGTGTAGACCTCGCCCGGCCCCGGGCCGGTTGGCCCGTAGAAGACGCCATGGAACGGGCTGGCAGCGCCAGCCTGCGCGATAAAGGCCGCATCCGTGGCCGAGCCGGTGTTCTGGTAGTAGCGGATACCGACGAACTCGCTGCCAAGGGCGAGGTCGAGGTCGCCGTCGCCGTCGAAGTCGCCGAGCGCGGGGTTGGTCCTGCCCGTGGCCGCGATCCCGTCGAAGGGATTGTCGTCGCCGGTCCGCGCAGTGAAGGCCGGGGCCTCCGCCGAGCCGGTGTTCTCCAGGTAGTCGAGCCGCGTGAAGCCCGCGGTCACATTGCCAGCCACGAGGTCGAGGTCCCCGTCGCCATCCATGTCGGCGAAGACCGGCGTGCTCTGGTCGCCGAAGTCGAGGCCGTCGAAGGGATTGGCCGCGCCGGTCCGCGCCGTGAAGACGGCCGCGGTGGCGGTGCCGGTGTTCTCGAAATAGGCCAGGGCCCCGCCGTTCGCCCCGACCACCGCGTCGAGATCGCCGTCGCCATCGAGATCGACCAGGGCGGGCGTGGCGTAGTTGCCGATGGCGAGCCCGTTGAAGGGATTCGCGGTCCCGCTCAGCTCGGTGAAAACCGGCGCGCTGTCGGTTCCGGTGTTCCGGTAGGTGTGGAGACCCGAGTTGGTGCTGCCGGTCACCAGATCGAGATCGCCGTCGCCGTCCAGATCGCCGAAGGCGACCGTGTTCCAGTCGCCGTGCTTGATGCCGTTGAAGGGGTTGGCCGTGCCGGTCTGCGCGTCGAGCACCGGCCGCGCGCCGCCGCTGGCATCGGCGATCGCGATCGCGAGCGTCCGGCTCGCGGTCGGCGTGTCCGAGCTGTTGGCGTAGGTCAGGTTTTCGACCAGCGCCTCGACGATCGCGGTCGTGACGTTCTGGTTGAACGTGACCACCAGCGCCGATCCCTGGCCGCCTGTGGCAGTGCCGATGGCCACGCCCTCGAAGGTCACGACGCCACCCGAGAAGCCGATCATGCCCGAGCCGGTGCCCTGGTCGTTGATCGACACGATGTCTTCGGCGAGGAGGCCCGACACGGTCAGCGAGCCGCCGCCGATATTGCCCTCCTTGTCGGCCACGGTGACGCTGGCGTCGAGCAGGCGCGGCGTGGCGTTGACGGTGTTCTCCGCGAACGTGATCGCGGCAGCGAGGCCGCCGAATTCCGGCATGTCGTTGGCGCCGCTCACCGTGATGGTGACGGTCTTGGCCGCCGACGAGGCGCCGCTGTTGTCGACCGCGTGATAGGTGAACGTCACCTGCTCGCTCTCGCCATCGCCGAGCGTCTCGAACGCGTCCTCGGCGTCGTAGTTGAAGTTGCCATTATCGCGAAAGCTGACGCTGCCCTTCGCCGGGGCGCTGTCGAGGACATAGCTGGCAATCGTCCCGTCGACGTCGGTCGCGGCCGGCACGGCCGCGGTGATCGAACCGCCTTCGCCGACCGAGAAGCTCGCGTCTTCCGCCACCGGCGCGTCGTTCTCGGTGAAGACGTTGACCTTCACCCGGTGCGTGGTGTTCTCGGCGACCGTGAAGGTCCCGGTGAAGTTGCCGATGACGAGGTCGAGATCGCTGTCGCCGTCGATGTCGGCAAGCGTCAGGACGCTGCCCGAGCCCACATCGATGCCGTTGAACGGACTGGCGGCTCCGGTCCGCTCGACGTAGCTGGGCACGGTTGCCGAGCCGGTGTTCTCGAAGTAGCTGACCGTGCCGTCGCTCTTGCCGACCACCAGGTCGAGGTCGCCGTCGCCGTCGACATCGCCGAACGCGGGCGCCGTGTAGCTGCCGGCGTTGATGCCGTCGAAGGGATTGTCGGCACCGCCCTGCTGGACGAAGACCGGCGCCGTCGCCGAGCCGGTGTTCCTGTAATGGAGGAGCGAGCCGGTGTGGGTGCCGAGCAGCATGTCCTTGTCGCCGTCGCCGTCGCCGTCGACGTCGGCGAAGGCCGGCTTGGTGAAATTGGTGGGGACGATGCCGTTGAAGGGGCTCTCGACGCCGGTCCGCTCGACGAAGACGGGGGCCGAGGCCGTGCCGGTGTTCTCGAAATAGTTGACGTTGCCGTCGTTCTCCGTGCTGACCAGGTCGAGATCGCCGTCGCCGTCGATGTCGACCAGCGCCGGCGTGCTGCCGAGACCGACGTCGAAGCCGTTCAGCGGATTGTCGGCGCCGCTCTGCTGCACATAGACCGGCGCCGACGCTGTGCCCGTGTTCTTGAAATAGAGAAACGTGCCGTTGCTCTCGCCCGACACCATGTCGAGATCGCCGTCGCCGTCGAGGTCGCCGAAAGCGGGAGCGGACCGGAACCCGACATCGACGCCGTCGAGCGGATTGTCGCTCCCGGTCCGCACCGCGAATTGGCCCTCCCCGCCCCCGTCGGTGAGGACGATCTTCAGCGTGCGGCTCGCCGCCGGGTTGACGTTGTTGGAATTGGCGTAGGTGAGGTTCTCGATCAGCGCCTCGACCGCGGCCGTGGTCGCGTTCGCATTGAAGGTGACGACGAACTTCGCGCCGGCGCCGCCGCCGGTCGCGGTGCCGATCGCCGTGCCGCCATAGGTGATGGTTCCGCCCGAAAGGCCGATCTGGCCCGCGCCGGTTCCCTGGTCGCGGACCGAGATGCTGTCGCCGCCGAAATGCCCGCTCACCGTCAGCGCGCCGCCGTCGAAGTCGCCTTCGGCGTCGCTGACGGTGACGTCGCTGTCGATGATCTGCGGGGCCGCGTTGACCGTGTTCTCGCCGAAGGTGACGGACGTGGTCAGGCCGGTGATCGTGGGGGCGGTCATCTTCGTCTCTCCCTGGGATTGGCGTCCGTTGCTCGACGGTCGCGCCTGTCGCTCTCCGGGGGAGAGATTCGGCCTCCGCCGTTTCAGGGGGATTTCGGGAATGGGCGAGAAGTGTTTCTTCTGTGTCGCCGGCCGCCGCGGCGGAAACGATTGAAACACTCAGGTTTCAGCCTGAGGTCCATACTGAAATGTACTTGCCGAAATGGAGCTGCCTCGCCAGTTCGCCTCGTGCCGACGCCCCCCCCAGCTCCGCTCATCCCCGCGCAAGCAGGGATGCAGGTTGTTTCTGTTCCGACGTTGGCTTGGTGAAAGCTGGTTCTCCCGCCTGGACCGCGAGCGGAACTTGGCCGGGGCCGAGATGAGGCGAGGCCGTGCCTGAAAACTCAGCCTTGGCCGCCCTCCGCAATTCTGACAGTATCCGCGACAATCCGAGGGAATGTTTTCACGGCGACGCAATTCTTTGTCCGTAGGACTCCGTCTCATGGCTGGGGATCGACGACGATGACGCGGCGGGAAGCGGCGTTCGCTGCGATGTTGATTGCTGCGGCGCTCGCCCTCGGCGCAGCGCCGGCGCGAAGCGAGGGCATCCTCCTCCTCTACGACTGGACCAGCTACTACCCGCCCGACCTCCTCGCCCGCTTCGAGGCGGAGCACGACATCGACGTCATTGTCGATCACTACGAGAGCAACGAAGCCCTGCTCGAGGAAGTGCGACTGGGGGGCCGCTACGATGTGATCGTGCCGACCGACTACATGGCCAGGATCATGATCGACGAGGGCCTGCTCCGCGAGCTCGACGCGCCGGACCTGCCGAACTTCAGGCACGTCAAGGCGCCCTTCGATCGCCCCTGGTTCGACCCCGAGCGCCGCTACACCGCACCCTATCTCTGGGGAACCGGTGGCTTCCTCTATGACAGCCGCCAGGTCGAAGGCGGCCGCCTCAATGAGAGCTGGGGGGAGTTCTTCCGTCCGCGACCGGAACTCAACGGCAAGGTGACGGCCCTCAACTACCAGCGCGACCTTTACACCGCCGCCGCCTTTTACCTCGACGTCGATCCCTGCACCGAAGACGTCGGCGAGGCGCAGGAGATTCTCGACCTGCTCCTGGAGCAGAAGCCTAAGCTCGCCTGGTACGCGTCCTATAGCAGCGCCCCGGATCCCTACCCGCCTGCCGTCGACCAGGTGAACCGCGGCGAGATTGCCCTGTTCCAGTATTGGGATGGTGGCGGACGCCGTTTCCGGCGCGACGTTCCGACCGCGGTCTTCGTCATTCCGGAGGAGGGCAGCCTGTTCTCGCAGGACAGCTACGCGATCCCGCGCCAGGCGCCCAATCCCGAGAACGCCCGCACCTTCATCAACTTCATGATGGACCCGAAAAACGCCGCCGAGGCCAGCGCCTTCACCGGCTACACCAACGCCATCGCCGGCTCGGAAGCCTTCCTGGCGGGATCGCTCGCCGAGGATCAGGCCCGCGTCATCACCCCGGAACTGTTGGAGCGCCTTCGGTTCGTCGAACAATGCCCGGATCGCGCCATCGAGATGCGCGAGCGGGTATGGACCCGCCTCTGGCCGCGCACGGTCAAGTGACGATGCGGACGCGCATCCACCGCTAAACCGCCCTCGTTCATCATAGTGTCAAGAAGCGGTTGCTAGGGGTTCGCCAGGACGAATCCCGGATGAACCGCCTCCCGCGCCGATGACGACGACGACTGACGTCCCTGCCGCCGAAGACAGGCGCGCTGCGCTCGCGGTGCTCGCCGCGGCCCGTGCCGACGAACTGGCGGCAGGCTTGGACGCCGTCCCCGATGCGCCGGCCTTCGAAACCCTTCGCGCCCCCGAGCCCGGCCTGGTCATGGCCCGCGGCCGGATCGGCGGAGGCGGCGCGCCCTTCAATCTCGGCGAGGTCGCGATCACGCGCGCGGTGGTCCGGATCGACAGCGGCGAGGTCGGTTTTGGCCATGTGCTCGGCCGCGACACCGCGCGTGCGCTGATGGTCGCGAGGCTCGATGCCCTCTGGCAGGCCCCTCGCTATCGCGCGGTCGTCGAGTCGACCGTGATCGCGCCGGTGCGCCGGCGCGTTGCCGCCGAGGATGACGCGACGCGTCAGAAGACCGCCGCAACCCGGGTCAACTTCTTCACCCTCGTCCGCGGAGAGGACAGGTGATCCCCGCCGAGGCGCTTCTCGGCGGCTTCGCGGACCCGGTCTTCGAGTCGCAGTCGGTGTTTCGCGGCGTGCTGACCGCGTTGTCGCGGCCCGGCCACATCGTCGACCTCGTCGTGCCCCTCTCTCCACCGTCGCCGCTCGTCGCCGGGGCCGGGGCGGTCGTCGGCGCGCTCGTCGACGGCACCACGCCGATTTGGCTCGACGCCATCCTTGCCGCCGGCGCCGCCCCCGCCTGGGTGGGATTTCACACCGGCGCGCCGATCGTTTCGGATTCGGAAAAAGCGGCCTTCGCGCTCATTGGCGATGCGCTCGCCATGCCCGACTTCAGTGCCTTCGCCCAGGGCAGCGCGGAATATCCCGACCGGTCCGTCACCCTGATCGTCCAGGTCGACAGCCTCGAGGGCGGACCGGGCCTCGTCCTCAAGGGCCCTGGAATAAGAGACCTGGCCCACATTTCCCCACATCCTCTGCCGGTCGATTTCGTCGCCCGGATGCGGGTGAACCGCGCCCTCTTCCCGCGCGGCATCGACGTCGTCCTCGTTGCCGGCCGCCGCATCCTCGGCCTGCCCCGCACGACCCGCGTGGAGGCCGCCTGATGTATGTCTCGGTCAAGGGCGGCGAGACCGCAATTCGCAATGCCCATCGGCTCCTTGCAGAGAAGCGCCGGGGCGATGTTTCGGTTCCGGAACTCTCCACGGAACAGATCTCCGAACAGCTAACCCTCGCCGTCGACCGGGTCATGGCGGAGGGGTCGCTCTATGACCGCGGCCTCGCCGCCCTCGCGCTCAAGCAGGCCCGCGGCGACCTGATCGAGGCGATCTTCCTCGTCCGCGCCTACCGCGCCACCTTGCCCCGCTTCGGCTACGCCGTTTCCCTCGCCACCGAAACGATGCTCATCGAGCGTCGAATCTCGGCGACTTTCAAGGACTTGCCGGGCGGTCAACTCCTCGGTCCGACCTTCGACTATACGCACCGCCTGCTCGAACCGGAGACCTCCGCGGCGGCTGCGCCCAGGTCGGCGGTGGAGGCCGATGCGCAGAACGGGCCGGTGCCCCGCGTCACGGATCTCCTCGGTCAGGACGGCCTGATCGAACCGGACGCCGCCGCTCCCGGCGGCGCCGTGGGCGATCTCACCCGCGAACCCCTCTCGTTTCCGGCCGACCGCGACCTCCGCCTCCAGGCCCTCGCCCGCGGCGATGAGGGCTTCCTCCTCGCCCTCGCCTACTCGACCCAGCGGGGCTATGCGCGCACGCATCCTTTCGCAGGCGAAATCAGAATGGGGGAAGTGGAACTGGAGTTCGATGTCCCGGAGCTGGGCTTCGCGGTGGTGCTCGGGCGCATCACGGTGACCGAGTGCCAGATGGTCAATCAGTTCAAGGGAAGCGCCGACACGCCACCCCAGTTCACCCGTGGCTACGGCCTGGTGTTCGGCCATTGCGAGCGGAAGGCGATGGCCATGGCGCTGTGCGACCGGGCGCTCAGGGCTCGCGAACTGGGCGAGGAACTGACGGCGCCGGCGCAGGATGAAGAGTTCGTCATTTCTCATAGCGACAATGTGCAGGCGACGGGCTTCGTCGAGCACCTCAAGCTGCCCCACTATGTCGATTTCCAGGCCGAGCTGCTGCTGTTGAGGCAGCTTCGGGCAGAGCACGAGGCGCGAAATCGTGGGGTGGAGACGCGGGAGGCGGCCGAGTGACCACGCCCGCCTACAACTTCGCCTATCTCGACGAGCAGACCAAGCGGATGATCCGCCGCGCCATCCTCAAGGCGGTGGCGATCCCCGGCTACCAGGTGCCGTTTGCGAGCCGCGAGATGCCGATGCCCTATGGCTGGGGTACCGGCGGGGTGCAGGTCACCGCTGCCGTCATTGGTCCGGCCGATGTGCTGAAGGTGATCGACCAGGGCGCCGACGACACCACCAACGCGGTTTCGATCCGCGCCTTCTTCGCCAGGGTGGCACGCGTCGCCACGACGACGCGGACCAATGAGGCGACGATCATCCAGACCCGACACCGGATTCCTGAGACGCCGCTCCACGAAGACCAAATCCTCGTCTACCAGGTGCCGATCCCGGAACCGCTCCGCTTCCTCGAGCCCCGCGAGACCGAGACCCGGGCCCTGCACGCGCTCGAGGAATACGGGCTCGTGCACGTCAAGCTCTACGAGGACATCGCCCGCCACGGCCATATCGCCACCACCTATGCCTACCCGGTCAAGGTCGAGGGCCGCTACGTCATGGACCCCTCGCCGATCCCGAAATTCGACAACCCGAAGATGGACGATTCGCCGGCGCTCCAGCTCTTCGGCGCGGGACGCGAGAAACGCATCTACGCCATCCCGCCCTATACGTCCGTGGTGAGCCTCGACTTCGAGGACCACCCCTTCGAGGTGCAGAAATTCTCCGAGCCCTGCGCGCTCTGCGGCTCGACCGGAGTCTATCTCGATGAGGTGATCCTCGACGACCGGGGAGGACGGATGTTCGTCTGCTCCGACACCGATCATTGCGAAACGCAGCGGGCGGGCAAGGCGGCATGAGCGAGGATCCCATCCTCATCGCCGATGGCGTGACCAAGCTCTACGGCGCCCGGACCGGCTGCCGCGAGGTCAGCTTCGAGCTCTGGCCTGGCGAGGTGCTGGCGGTGGTCGGCGAGTCCGGCTCTGGCAAGACGACGCTCCTCAACTGCCTCTCGGGCCGCCTCCGCCCCTCGACCGGCGCGATCCGCTACCGGATGCGCGACGATACGCTCCGCGATCTCTTCGGTCTCACCGAGGCCGAGCGCCGCCTGCTGATGCGCACGGACTGGGGCTTCGTCCACCAGAACCCGGCCGACGGCCTTCGCATGACCGTCTCCGCCGGCGCCAATGTCGGCGAACGGCTGATGGCCATCGGCGACCGCCACTACGGCCGCATCCGCGACACGGCGATGTCGTGGCTCGAGCGCGTCGAGGTCGCGACCGACCGCATCGACGAGGACCCGCGCAGCTACTCCGGCGGCATGCGCCAGCGCCTCCAGATCGCGCGGAACCTGGTCACCCGGCCGCGTCTCGTGTTCATGGACGAGCCGACCGGCGGCCTCGACGTCTCGGTCCAGGCGCGGCTCCTCGATCTTCTCCGCGGCCTCGTCGCCGAGTTCCGGATGGCGGTGGTCATCGTCACCCACGATCTCGCCGTCGCACGCCTCCTCTCCGACCGGATGATGGTGATGAAGGACGGGCGGGTGGTGGAGTCGGGGCTCACCGACCGCGTCCTCGACGACCCGCACGCGCCCTACACCCAGCTCCTCGTCTCCTCGATCCTGCAGGTGTGAGCATGACCACCCCGCGGCTTGCGCTTCGTGGCGTGTCGAAGACCTTCACCATGCATCTTCGCGACGGCGTCACTCTCCGCGTTCTCGACGGCGTGTCATTCACCGTCGCGCCCGGCGAGTGCGTCGTCCTCGGCGGACCGTCGGGTGCGGGGAAAAGCTCGATCCTCAAGATCGTCTACGGCAACTATGCCGCCGACAGCGGCGCGATCCTGCTCGACCGCAACGGCTCCGCCGTCGACATCGCCACGGCGACCCCGCGCGCGGTGCTCGCGGCCCGGCGCGCCACGATCGGCTATGTCAGCCAGTTCCTCCGTGTCGTGCCGCGGGTGCCTGCGCGCGACATCGTCGCCGAGCCGCTGAGCTCCCGCGGTGTCCCGCGCGAGGAGGCCCGTGCCCGCGCCGAGGCGCTGCTCGCGCGGCTCAACCTGCCGCGCCGTCTGTGGGACCTGCCGCCCGCCACCTTCTCCGGCGGCGAGCAGCAGCGCATCAACGTCGCCCGCGGCTTCATCGCCCGCTATCCGCTCCTCCTCCTCGACGAGCCCACCGCCTCGCTCGACGCGGCGAACCGCGCCGTCGTCGTCGACCTGATCCGCGAGGCCAAGGCGACCGGCGCGAGCTTTCTCGGCATCTTCCACGACGAGGCCGTCCGGAACGCCGTCGCCGACCGCGTCATCGACGTGACCGGCTTCGCCCCGGCCGCCGCATGAGCCCGACGCGGCTCGGCCCGTCGCCGCTGGTGGCGCCGGATGCCGAAGTGAGAGGCAGCACGCTCGGCGCCTATGTTGAGGTCGGTCCGCGCACCCGCATCAGCCATTCGACCTTCGGCGACTACAGCTACATCATGGAGGACGGGCAGGTCCTGTTCTCGACCGTCGGCAGGTTCTGCTCGATCGCCTCGAACGTGCGCATCCACGCACCCAACCACCCGACCTGGCGCGTCAGCCAGCATCACTTCACCTACCGCTCCGACGATTACTTTGCCGGCGAAACCCGCGACAACGCCATCTTCGCCTGGCGGAAGGAGAATGCCGTCACCGTCGGACACGACGTCTGGATCGGCCACGGCGCGACCATTACCGCCGGGGTCGGCGTCGGCACCGGCGCGGTGATCGCCGCGGGCGCGGTCGTGACCAAGGCGGTCGCGCCCTACACGATCGTCGGCGGCGTGCCGGCGAAGCCGATCCGCATGCGCTTCCCGGAGCAGATCGCGGAGCGGCTCCAGGCGCTCGCCTGGTGGGACTGGCCGCACGGGAGGCTGCAAGCCGCCCTCGCGGACTTCCGCGACCTGCCGGTGGAAGCCTTCATCGAGAAGCACGAGGCGGCGTAGGACGCGGCTACCGCCCCTTCGCCATCTGCTGTTCGAGTTCGCGATGGTGCGCAATCGCCGGGCTCTCGCCGAAATCCTCGAGCTCGAACATCTGGCGGATCTCGATCTCGCCGCCGTCCGTGTGCGGGTTCGGCACCCGCATCATCCATTCGATCGCCTCTTCCCTGGACTTCACCTCGATGATCCAGTAGCCGGCGATCAGCTCCTTGGTCTCGGTGAACGGGCCGTCGATCAGCGTCCGCTTGTCGCGGTCGAACCGGATGCGGGCGCCCTTCGCGCTCGGGTGCAGGCCATTGCCGTCGCGCATGATGCCGGCCTTGACCATCTCCTCGTTGAACGCCGCCATCGCCCCGAGCATCTCCTCCGACGGCATGATGCCGGCCTCGGAATCCTTGTTCGCCTTCACCAGCACCATGAAGCGCACGTCACATCTCCTCGGTTTCGCGGCGCGGTCTGTCCCCGCCTTCGATGACACGACGAACGCGATTGCGCGGATTCGACGTTGTCTTGCGACATGTTGACATCAAAGCCCCGTCACCCCGGCGAAAGCCGGGGCCCATCGCGAACCTCGAAGTCTGCGCCTCAAGCAGGCGCAACCGGCGGTGATCGATTCCGGCTTTCGCCGGAATGAGGGAGACGAGCCGTCGCTGGACGAGTCCGAGTGCCGGCGATGCCCGCGCCTCCACCTACCCCGGCTTCCGCTTGTCGATGAAGCCCTGGACGCCGTCGAGCGCGGCCTCGTCCATCATGTTGCAGGCCATCGCCTCGCCGGCGATGGCATAGGCCTCGACGATCCCGGCCTCGATCTGGCGGTAGAATTGAGCCTTGCCGATGGCGATCGTCACGCGCGGCTTGGCGACGATCTTCGCCACCAGCGCCTCGACCTCGGCGTCGAGCCCCTCGGGCGCCGCGACCCGGTTGATCAGGCCGCGGGCGCGGGCCTCCTCCGCGTCGATGAAGTCGCCGGTCAGCAGCATCTCCATCGCCTGTTTCCGCAGCACGTTTCGCGCGAGCGCCACGCTCGGCGTCGAGCAAAACAGGCCGTAGTTCACGCCGCTCACCGCGAACCGCGCATCGCTCGAAGCGACGGCAAGGTCGCACTGCGCGACGAGTTGGCAGCCCGCCGCCGTGGCGATGCCGTGCACCCGCGCGATCACCGGCACCGGCAGCCGGAGGATCGCGAGCATCACCTCCGTGCAGGAGGAGAACAGGTCGCGGTAGTAGTCGAGGCTCGGGGTTGCCCGCATCTCCTTGAGATCGTGCCCCGCCGAGAAGGCCTTGCCCGCCGCGGCGAGCACCACGACCCGGGCGGTCTCGTCCCGGGCGACCGCGGAGAGCTCCACGTGCAGTGCGGCGAGCATCGCCTCGGACAGGGCATTCATCGCCCGCGGCCGGTTGAGCGTGAGCGTGACCACGCCGCGCGCATCGCGCGTCGCGAGCACCAGTCGATCTTCGCCGTCGGCCATGCTGCGTTCCCTTCCCCTCACGCGATCGCGCTGGCGGATTTCGCCAGCGCACGGAGCTGGTATTTCTGGATCTTGCCGGTCGCCGTCCTGGGGATCGTCTCGAACCGCACGTCGCGCGGCACCTTGTATCCCGCGAGGATGCCGCGGCAATGGGCGACCAGCTCGTCGGCGCTTGCCGAGGCCCCCGGCTTCAGTTCGACGAAGGCGAGTGGCGCCTCCCCCCATTTCGCATCGGGCTTCGCCACCACCGCGCAGACCGCGACCGCAGGGTGCCGGTAGAGCGCGTCCTCGACCTCGAGCGAGGAGATGTTCTCGCCGCCGGAGATGATGATGTCCTTGCTGCGGTCCCTGATCTTCATGTAGCGGTCGGGCTCCATCACCGCGAGGTCGCCGGTATGGAACCAGCCGCCCTCGAAGGCCTTCGCCGTCGCGGTCGGGTTCTTGAGGTAGCCCTTCATCGTGATGTTGCCGCGGAACATGATCTCGCCCATCGTCGCGCCGTCGGCGGGGGTCGCGGCCATGGTGTCGGGGTCGAGCACCGTCATCCCGTCCTCGAGCACGTAGCGCACGCCCTGGCGGCCGTTGAGCCGCACCTGCTCCGAGAGCGGCTCGTCCTCCCAGCCCGGCCGCTTCACGCAGACCGAGGCCGGGCCGTAGACCTCCGTCAGCCCATAGACGTGGGTGACGTCGATGCCGATCTTCGCCATGCCCTCGATCATCGCCGCCGAAGGCGCCGCTGCGGCGACCATGGCGCGGACCCGGTGGCCGATGCCCTCGCGGAGCTCCGGCGGCGCGTTGATCAGCATGGTGTGGACGATCGGCGCGCCGCAATAGTGGTCGGCCTTGTGGTCGCGGAACGCGGCGAGGATCGCCGCCGCCTCGACCCGGCGGAGGCAGACATGGGTGCCGCCGAGCATCGCCACGGTCCACGGGAAGCACCAGCCGCTGCAGTGAAACATCGGCAGCGTCCAGAGATAGACGGCGAAGTTCGGCATGGTCCAGGTGACGGCGTTGCACACGGCGTTGAGATAGGCGCCGCGGTGATGGGTGACGACGCCCTTGGGGTCGCCCGTCGTGCCCGAGGTGTAGCTGACGGCGATCGCGTCCCACTCGTCGGCCGGTCCCTCAAGCGTCGCGAGCGGCGCGTGGGCGGCGAGGAGCGACTCGTATTCATGCGCGCCGAGACGGTCGCCTGGACCTGTATATTCACTGTCGCAGACGTCGATGACGATGAGCTCGCGGCCGTGCTCCTCGCGGAGGATGCGGAGCGACTCGGTCATGACAGGGGAGAATTCACGATCGGTGATCAGCACCGACGCCTCGCAATGGTTCATCTGCCAGGCGAGGAGCCGGCCATCGAGCCGCGTGTTGTGGGCGTTGATGACGGCGCCGAGCGCGGGGATCGCGTAGTGCGCCTCAAGCATCTCCGGGGTGTTGGAGAGCATGACGCTGACGGCCGTGCCGCGGCCCACGCCGAGGGCGCGGAGCGCCGCCGCAAGCCGCGCCGAGCGATCGCGCGTCGCCGCCCAGTCATAGCGGCGCGCACCGTGGATCACCGCGGTCAGGTCGCCGAAGATCTCGCCGCTCCGCTCGACGAAGCTCACCGGCGTCAGCGGCGCGTAATTGGCGGCGTTCCGCTCCAGCCCCTCGTCGAAAATCCCGGGCATGACCAGTTCCTCCCTCGCCGGCCGCGATATCCACAGCCGGACGCTCCCATCGACCCATAGGGTATCGCCATAAATCCGAGCGCGGGCAAGCGTTTGGCGTCGCAGGCCAAAGCCGCCGGCCGCTGTCGTCAAAGCGTCACCGAAACGAGACGGAACGGTCAGAGAAGGCGGATAGCCATAGCGCACGACGATCACAGCAGCGGGGTGATGCGACGTGACAGCCGTCATGGTCGAGAGGCTTTCCAAGCGCTTCGGCAGGAAGCTGGCGCTCGACGACGTCAGCCTCGTCATCGAGCCGGGCGAGATCGTGGCGCTGATCGGCGCCTCGGGCTCGGGCAAGTCGACGCTGATCCGCCATGTCGCCGGCCTCGAGCGCGGCACCGGCGAGGGCGGCAGCATCGCGGTCTTCGGCAGGAGCCTCCTCTCCGGCGGCCGGCTCTCCCGCGAGGCCCGCTCGATCCGCCGCCACGTCGGCGTCGTCTTCCAGCAGTTCAACCTCGTCGGCCGCCTCCCGGTCCTGACCAACGTGCTGGTCGGCGTGCTCGGGCGCATTCCCGGCTGGCGCGGCACGCTGGGCTGGTTCAACGCGGCGGAGAAGGCCGGCGCCATGCAGGCGCTGGCCCGCGTCGGCATCGCCGAGACCGCCCGCCAGCGTTCCTCCACGCTCTCCGGCGGCCAGCAGCAGCGGGCGGCGATCGCCCGCGCGCTGGTCCAGGGGGCGAAGCTTCTCCTCGCCGACGAGCCGATCGCCTCGCTCGATCCGGCCTCGGCCAAGCGGGTGATGGAGACGCTGGTCGAGATCAACCGCACCGACGGCATCACCGTCATGGTGTCGCTGCATCAGGTCGAGTACGCGCGTCGCTACTGCCCGCGCACCATCGCGCTTCGCGACGGCGTCGTCGCCTATGACGGCCCGTCGACGGCGCTGACGCCGGCCTTCCTCCGCGATCTCTACGGCGAGGCCTCGGAGGAGCTGATCCTTCCCGAAGGCGATTTCGTCGACCCGCCTCCGCCGCGCCCGGTCCGCCGGCCGCTCGCGGAACCTGCGCTCGCCACGATCTGAAACCACCGGCCCTCCCGGCCGGCTTACAGGAGGCACTGCCAATGAACATGCTCCTCAGGACCGTCGCCGCCGCCGCCATCACGGCGTCGCTCACGACCGTCGCGCTCGCCGAGACGACCGAACTGAACTTCGGCATCATCTCGACCGAGTCGCAGCAGAACCTGAAGACCACCTGGGAGCCCTTCCTCGCCGCGATGGAGGAGGAGACCGGCATCAAGGTCAACGCCTTCTTCGCCTCCGACTATGCCGGCGTCATCGAGGGCATGCGCTTCGACAAGGTGCAGGTCGCCTGGTACGGCAACAAGTCGGCGATGGAAGCGGTCGACCGCGCCGACGGCGAGGTCTTCGTCCAGACCGTCGACGTCGAGGGCAACCCCGGCTACTGGTCGCTGCTCGTCACCCATGTCGACAGCCCGCTCAATTCGCTCGAAGACGTGATCAAGTGCGACCAGACGCTCAACTTCGGCATGGGCGACCCGAACTCGACCTCGGGCTTCCTGGTGCCGATGACCTTCATCTTCGCCCAGAACGGCATCGACCCGAAGCAGTGCTTCAAGACGATGACCAACGCCAACCACGAGACCAACCTGCTCGCCGCCGTCAACAAGCAGGTCGACGTCGCCACCAACAACACCGAGAATCTGCGCCGCTTGGAGACGACCAATCCTGAGGCAGCCGCCAAGGTTAAGATCATCTGGCAGTCGCCGCTGATCCCGTCCGACCCGATCGTGTGGAACAAGAACCTCGACCAGGCGACCAAGGACAAGCTCCTCGCCTTCTTCGTCTCGTACGGCCGGATGGGCACGCCGGAGGAGGTCGAGAAGGCCCGCGGCATCCTGACCGCGCTCGGCTGGGCGCCGTTCCGCCCGTCGTCGGACGCGCAGCTCTACCCGATCCGGATCATGGAGCTCACCAAGGAGCAGTTCCAGGTCGAGGCCGACGAGAGCCTCTCGGCCGAGGACAAGGCCGCCAAGCTCAAGGAGCTCACCGACCAGAAGGCCGAGTACGAAGCCCTGATGGCCAAGGTCCCGCAGGCCTAGCCTGACCTGATTGCGGGCGGCGCCGCGCGCGCCGCCCGTACATCCGCCCCCCCATGAGCAGCGCCCCATCCGCCGTCGCCGTCCCGCAAAGGGACTGGTCGCGGAGCATATTCAACCTCGTCGTCTGGGGCGGCCTCGTTGCGGCCCTCGTCTGGAGCTTCGCGCCGGCCGAGATGTACCGGTTCGTCGGCCTCTTCACCGACGCCGGCAACATGGCGGAATATGCGAGCGGCTTCCTCAGCCCGAATTTCAAGGACCTCGACTACTTCATCGAGGAGATGATCCTCACGCTGCAGATCGCCGTGTGGGGGACGACGCTGGCGGTGATCGCCTCGGTTCCCTTCGGCATCCTCAGCTCCAACAACATGGTGCCGTGGTGGGTCTACCAGCCGGTGCGCCGCCTGATGGACGCCTTCCGCGCGATCAACGAGCTGGTCTTCGCCGTCCTCTTCGTCGTCGCCGTCGGCCTCGGCCCCTTCGCCGGCGTGATGGCGCTCTTCATCCACACCACGGGCATCCTCGCCAAGCTCTTCTCCGAGGCGGTCGAGGCCATCGACCCCCGCCCGGTCGAAGGCATCCGCGCCACCGGCGCCAGCAAGCTGCAGGAGATCGTCTACGGCGTCATCCCGCAGGTCCTGCCGCTCTGGATGTCGTTCTCGCTCTACCGCTTCGAATCGAACGTCCGCGCCGCCACGGTCCTCGGCCTGGTCGGCGCCGGCGGCATCGGCCAGGTCATGTTCGAATCGATCCGCGGCTTCTACTACAGCGAGACCGCGGCGATCCTCATCGTCGTCGTCCTCACCGTGACGATCGTCGACCTCGTGTCACAACAACTGCGCAAGCTGGTGATCTGACAGGTCCACGTCCGTCGCCTGCACCCACCGTCATCCCCGGCGAGCCCGGCTTCAGCCGGTCTCGCCGGGGATGACGATCGGTGGTTCGTCGTCGTGCTCACGATCGCATCGAAGAATGTCAGGGGGCGCCAACAGCGCCACTAAACCACACCGTCATCCCCGGCGAGCGCCAAAGGCGCGAGGGAAGGGGACCCAGTAAACACCGCCCGTGGTCGCCGAGATGCGGCGGTGAGGCGAGCAGGTTTGGCGGCGTCGAATCGCAGGCTTCGCTTCAGCGATGCTCATGTTGCCCGAAGACGACGCCCGCGCCCGCTTTCGCCGCCAGCGTCTATTGGGTCCCCTTCCCTCGCCCGGCTGAAGCCGGGCTCGCCGGGGATGACGATCGGTGGTTCGTCGTCGTGCTCACGATCGCATCGAGCGATGCCCCTGGCGCCGACAGCGCCACTACACCGGCCTGTCATCCCCGGCGAGCGCCGAAGGCGCGAGGGAAGGGGACCCAGTAAACACCGCCCGTTGCCGGGATGGGCGCCGCCGCCCAGGCATGTCAGTCAGCCGTGCGCGAGGGCGGGGTACAGATCGTCCCAGTTCGGATTCTTTGCTTCGATCATGCGGACCTTCCAGGCCCGGTTCCATCCCTTGAGTTGTTTCTCGCGCTCGATGGCGTCCCGGACATCCTGAAACGCCTCAAGATACACCAGCCGCGTCACGCCGTACTTGCGTGTGAACCCCGGAACAAGCTCTGCCCGGTGCTCCTCTACGCGGCGGACGAGATCATTGGTCACGCCGATATAGAGCGTGCCGCCGATCCGACTGGCGAGGATGTAGACAAAGTAGTAGTCGAATCGCAAAGCTGCGCTCCGCGACGCCAAGGATGCCCGAAGACTACGCCCGCGCCTGCTTTCGCCGCCAGCGTCTACTGGATCCCCTTCTCGAGCAATGTCACTGGCGGGGCGCGCCGACAGCGCCACCACGCCGGCCTGTCATCCCCGGCGAGCGCCGAAGGCGCGAGGGAAGGGGACCCAGTAAACACCGCCCGTGGTCGCCGAGATGCGGCGGTGAGGCGAGCAGGTGTGGCGGCGTCGAATCGCAGGCTTCGCTTCAGCGATGCTCATGTTGCCCGAAGACGACGCCCGCGCCCGCTTTCGCCGCCAGCGTCTACTGGGTCCCCTTCCCTCGCCCGGCTGAAGCCGGGCTCGCCGGGGATGACAATCGGTGGTTCGTCGTCGTCCTCACGATCGCATCGAGCGATGCCCCTGGGCACCGACAGCGCCACCACACCGGCCTGTCATCCCCGGCGAGCGCCAAAGGCGCGAGGGAAGGGGACCCAGTAGACACTGCCCGTGGTCGCCGAGATGCGGCGGTGAGGCGCGCAGGTGTGGCGGCGTCGAATCGCAGGCTTCGCTTCAGCGATGCTCATGTTGCCCGACGACTACGCCCGCGCCTCGCTTTCGCCGCCAGCGTCTACTGGGTCCCCTTCCCTCGCCCGGCTGAAGCCGGGCTCGCCGGGGATGACGGTCGGTGGTTCGTCGTCGTCCTCACGATCGCACCGAGCGATGCCCCTGGCACCAACAGCGCAATTGCACCACGCCGTCATCCCCGGCGAGCGCCGAAGGCGCGAGGGAAGGGGACCCAGTAAACACCGCCCGTGGTCGCCTGTCGCCGACGGTGCCCGAAGACGACGCCCGCGCCTCGCTTTCGCCACCAGCGTCTACTGGGTCCCCTTCCCTCGCCCGGCTGAAGCCGGGCTCGCCGGGGATGACGATCGGTGGTTCGTCGTCGTCCTCACGATCGCACCGAGCGATGCCCCTGGGCGCCGACAGCGCAATTGCACCACGCCGTCATCCCCGGCGAGCGCCGAAGGCGTGAGGGAAGGGGACCCAGTAAACACCGCCCGTGGTCGCCTGTCGCCGACGGTGCGCGAAGACTACGCCCGCGCCTCGCTTTCGCCGCCAGCGTCTACTGGGTCCCCTTCCCTCGCCCGGCTAAAGCCGGGCTCGCCGGGGATGACGATCGGTGGTTCGGATGTCCTCACGATCGCACCGAGCGATGCCCCTGGGCACCGACAGCGCCACTACACCGGCCTGTCATCCCCGGCGAGCGCCGAA
>JALHRF010000005.1 GCA_022841545.1 Bauldia sp.
CTAAAGGGCGGCGACCAGCTTATTGCGCTTCTTCCGGCGGATTTCGAGACCTGGGTCAAGGAGAAGATCAGCGGCGCGTCGGGTGCGGGGCCCCAGTCGCCGCAGGGTGAGACCCCAGTTGGCGAACCGCCTGGCGAGGCGCCCGCGCCCGAAGAGGATCCAGGCTACACGCCCGATGAGCAGGGGGGCATTGACCAGCTGATCGAGAATAGCGACGGCGTTGCGCCCCAGTGAGCTGGGGCCGAAAGGACCAGCTGATGAATCGAGAGACATTCTGGCCCGGCGACGACGACAAGCTCCATGAGGAGTGCGGCGTCTTTGGCGTCTTCGGTCATCAAGATGCGGCCAAGCTCACGGCGCTCGGGCTGCACGCATTACAGCACCGCGGGCAGGAGGGAGCGGGGATCGTTTCCTTCGACGGCGCCAGGTTTCATGCGGAGCGGCATTTCGGTCTGGTCGGCGATAATTTCACCCGCCGAGCCGTGATGGACCGGCTGCCCGGACACCGGGCCGTCGGTCACAATCGCTACTCGACACACGGCGGCCCGAGTGATCGCAACATCCAGCCGCTTTTTGCCGAGTTCGCCGGCGGGGGATTCGCGGTCGCCCACAACGGCAACATCACCAACGCCCAGGCCGTACAGGAGCGGCTGCAGGAGCGCGGCTCGATCTTCCAGTCGACCTCCGACACCGAGGTCATCCTCCACCTCATCGCGACGAGCCGCGGCCTCCGCCTTGCCGATCGGATCATCGACGCTCTGTCCGAGATCGAGGGCGCCTGGTCGCTCGTCTGCCTGTCGTCAAAGAAGATGATCGGAGCCCGCGACCCGCACGGCGTCCGGCCACTGGTTCTCGGCGATCTCGAGGGCGCGCCGATCCTGGCATCAGAAACCTGTGCGCTGGACATTATCGGCGCGCGTTTCGTGAGGGATGTCGAGCCGGGGGAGATGATCATCATCACGCCCGGCGGCATGGAGAGCCTCCGTCCCTTCGCGCCCGCGAAGCCGCATTTCTGCATTTTCGAGTACGTCTACTTTTCCCGCCCCGACTCGGTCATCGGCGGTCGCGGCGTCCATGCGGTGCGGAAGCGCATCGGCGCCGAACTTGCTCGAGAGAAGCCGGCCATCGCCGACCTCGTGGTGCCGGTGCCGGACTCCGGCACGCCGGCCGCAATCGGCTTCGCCGAGCTGTCGGGGATTCCTTTCGACCTTGGCATCATCCGCAACCACTATGTCGGACGGACCTTCATCGAGCCGAGCGAGGCGATCCGCGACATGGGCGTCAAGCTCAAGCACAATGCCAACCGGGCGGTGCTTGCAGGCAAGCGCGTGGTGCTCGTGGACGATTCGATCGTACGTGGGACCACCTCGTTGAAGATCGTGAAAATGGTGCGCGATGCCGGCGCCAGCGAGGTGCATATGCGGATCGCGAGCCCGCCCACCACGCATTCCTGCTTCTATGGCGTCGACACGCCCGAGCGGTCGAAGCTGATCGCTTCGCGAATGTCGGTCCGCGAAATGGCGGACTACATCAAGGTCGACAGCCTCGAGTTCCTCACCATGGATGGGCTTTATCGCGCTGTGGGAGAAGAGAGCCGCGCCAGCGGTTCCGGCCGGTTCTGCGACGCCTGCTTCACGGGCGACTACCCGATCCGCCTCGTGGATTTCGAACGCAAGACGGCGTTGGAGGACGAAGAACGCGTGGCCGCGCGTACGGCCGAGAACCTGGTCGAACTGGCCCGCATCGCCAAGGCCGGATGACACTCCCGCTCGCCGACCGCATCGCCGTCGTCACCGGGGCCTCGCGCGGCATCGGCTACGCCGCGGCACTGGCACTCGCCGAGGCCGGTGCACACGTGGTCGCGGTCGCTCGTACGGTGGGCGGACTCGAGGAACTCGACGACGCTATCCGGGCGAAGGGCGGTGCGGCGACGCTCGTCCCGCTCGACCTGAAGGATGCTCCTGCCATCGACCGCCTGGGGGCGGCGATCTACGAGCGCTGGGGCAGGCTCGACATGCTCCTCGGCAACGCCGGTGTGCTCGGCGTCGTCACCCCGCTCGGCCATCTTGAGCCAAAGGTCTTCGAGGAGGTCATGGCCGTCAATGTCACCGCGAACTGGCGGCTCATCCGATCCCTCGACCCGCTCCTCCGCCAATCGGATGCCGGCCGCGCGTTGTTCGTGACGTCGGGCGCCGCCGAGCGATGCCGTCCCTATTGGGGTGCTTACTCGGCCGCCAAGGCCGCGCTTCAGGCCTTGATCAAAACCTATGCGGGCGAACTCAAGGGGACGAAGGTGACGGCCAACCTGATCGATCCCGGAGCTCTCCGCACGAAGATGCGCGCCCAGGGGCGGCCGGGCGAAGACCCGGAGACGCTGCAGCCGCCTGAGGCCGTCGCGCCCGATATCGTTCGCATGCTATCGCCTGACTTTACGGCCACCGGTGTGATCTTCCGCTTTCCGGATCACGCGACGACGGATCTGCTCGGGCCGGTTCAGTCTCGCGACTGAACCGGGCCGCCGACATAAGTCCGGCTGTAGCGAGGGCCGAGTGCGGTAAGGAGCTCGTAGCTGATCGTGTCGGCATGCGCGGCGACGTCGTCGATGGCGACGTTTGGGCCGAACAGTTCGACCCAGTCGCCGCGCTCGACGCCGGATACTTCCGTGACGTCGAGGGCAATCAGGTCCATCGACACACGGCCGAGGATCGGCGCCGACGCGCCGCGGACGAAGCCGCTTGCGCCCATCCGACGGTCGGAGGCGCCAGCGCGTCGCTGGTAACCGTCGGCATAGCCGACCCCGACGATCGCGATACGACTCGGTCGGCGAAGCGTCTCCCCGGCACCATAGCCGATTGTCTCGCCGGCCTTTGCCTCGCGCACCTGCAGGACCAGCGCCTCCAGCGTCGCCACCGGCCGCATCGGATTGGCGATCCCGTTGACCGGCCGGCCGCCGTAGAGCGCGATGCCCGGCCGGACGACGTCGAAGTGGTACTCCTGGCCGAGGAAGATGCCGGCGGAATTGGCGAGGGAGGCGGGGAGGTCCGGAATCAGGGTGCGTACGGCGCGGAAGGCGGCAAGCTGCTTGCGGTTGAGCGGATGGTCGGGCGTATCGGCGCAGGCGAGGTGGCTCATCACCAGCGAAAGTCCAAGCGCCTCATGAAGGTCGCGCCGTTCGGCGAGCTTCCGGAGTTCGCCAAGCGTGAGGCCGAGGCGATTCATGCCAGTGTCGACATGGAGGGCGGCGCTGGTCCTCGCGCCCCTCCGCCTGATCGCCGCCCACTCCTCCAGTTCGGGTCGCGAATTGAGGACGGGCCGCAAGTCAGCGGCGACATAGGCCTCCCCGGCATCGGGGATGAGGCCACCGAGGACGTAGATGGCCGCGTCGGAGACGGCGTCGCGAACGCGCAGGCCTTCCTCCGGCAGGGCGACGAAGAACGTATGACAGCCCGCCTCGGCGAGAGCCCGTGCCGCCGGCCCGATTCCGATCCCGTAGGCGTCGCCCTTCACGGCGGCTGCCGTGGCGGCCCCGCCGGCGCGTGCGGCCAGGTCCTGCCAGTTGGCGGCCAGCGCACCGAGGTCGATGGTGAGCCTGCCGGCAGCCATCGAGGCCGGCATCATGCCGCTGCTCATGATGCGGAAAACCTCACGCGGACGAGACAGCCTTCGCGTAGGCCGTGATAATCGACGGCCAGCCTTTCTTCGCGGCCATGTCGTTCCTGTACTTCTCCCAATCGCCCTGGTGGCGGAAGAAGTCGCGATGGACGACGAGGACATTGGTCCTGCCGGCCTCGCCCGGCGCAAACCGGACGTCGACCCGGCTCGCGGTAGCGTCGCTCTCCTCCGGCGTCCGGTCCGGCGAGATCTGCCAGGCGATGACGATGTGGTGAGGGCGATCGAAGGCCAGCACCTTGCCCCACACCTGTTCGCCGCCGTCCTTGGTTCGCTCGAAACAGCGGCCGCCCATCTTCGGCTCGATGCCGATCTCGGCGAGGCTGTCGCGGCCCCATGTGTAATCGCGGGGCCACCAGCGATCGAACTCGTCCACGAAGACCTGGAAGGCGCGCTCGGGAGGCGCATCAACGGCTTGGGAGAGGGTGAGCAGGTCCTTGGTTCCGCCGACCGCCGGACCTGCGGCATCGTCCTTCCGTCCGAACAGGGCCTTGAAGATCATCGCAGTCTCCCTCAGGAGCCGTACCCCGCCGGCAGATGGTCCTCATGCGCGAGATTGGAAAAACGCGTGAGGCGGTCCTCGAACCATAGCCGCACGGTGCCCGTCGGACCATGGCGCTGTTTGCCAATGATGACCTCGGCGACGCCGTGGACTTGCGACATCTCGTTCTGCCACGTCTCGTATTCGATGGTGCCGGGTTTCGGCTCCTTGTTCTTGAGGTAGTACTCCTCGCGATAAACGAACATGACCACGTCGGCGTCCTGCTCGATGGAGCCCGATTCGCGGAGGTCCGAGAGCTGGGGGCGTTTGTCGTCGCGGTTCTCGACCTGGCGGGAAAGCTGGGAGAGGGCCAAGATCGGAACATTAAGTTCCTTTGCCAAGGCCTTGAGCTGATTGGTGATCTCGGTGACTTCCTGGACCCGGTTATCGCTCTTCTTCGAGGATCCCTGCAGGAGCTGGATATAGTCGATGATCAGAAGGTCCAGCCCGCGCTGGCGCTTGAGCCGGCGCGCCCGCGCCGATAGCTGGCCGATGGTGAGACCGCCGGTCTGGTCGAGATAGAAGGGAATTCGGTTCATCTCGCGCGCGGCGGCGACGATCGCCGCAAACTGGTCCTCGTTGATCCGCCCGCGGCGGATGTCCGATGACGGCACACCCGACTGTTCGGCGATGATGCGGGTGGCGAGCTGCTCGGACGACATTTCGAGCGAGAAGAAGCCGACGATGCCGCCGTTCGCGGTCTTGGTGGTGCCGTCGGGCTGGACCTCGCCTCGCCAGGCCCTGGCGATGTTGAAGCCCATGTTGGTCGCCAGCGCGCTCTTACCCATGCCTGGCCGACCGGCGAGAATGATCAGGTCCGACGCCTGGAGGCCACCCATCTGACGGTCCATGTCCGTCAGCCCGGTTGCCAGGCCCGACAGGTGGCCGTCCCGCTTGTAGGCGGCGCTGGCCATGTCGATGGCGGTGACGAGGGCGACGTCAAAGGACTGGAAGCCGCTGTCGAACTGGCCCTTCTCCGCGACCTCGTAGAGCCGCTTCTCGGCCTCCTCGATCTGCTCCTTCGGCGACATCTCCACCGGCGCGTCGTAGGCGACGTTGACCATGTCCTCGCCGATGCCGATGAGGGCGCGGCGAAGTGCGAGGTCGTAGACGGAGCGGCCATAGTCCTCGGCATTGATGATCGTCGTCGCCTCGGCTGCTAGCCGTGCGAGATACTGGTTGAGCGTGATGTCGCCGATGGCGAGATCGGCCGGAAGGAAGGTCTTGATGGTGACCGGATTGGCGATCTTGTTCGCCCGGATCAGTTCGCCCGCCACCTGGTAGATCCGCCGGTGCACCGGCTCGAAGAAATGGTTCGGATCGAGAAAGTCGGAGACGCGGTAGAACGCCTCGTTGTTGACCAGGATAGCGCCGAGCAACGCCTGCTCGGCCTCGATGTTCTGCGGAGCGGAGCGATAGGCCTGCTCTCGTTCGGTGATTGCGCGCGCCGCAAGTGCCATTCTCGATGACTCTCCCCTGACATCATGGAGCGAATCGTGCTCCATTGTGCGAACGAAACGTGATCGTCGCAACCGACCATTTTCAAACAAGACGCGGAGATACGATGCGTCGCACAGGACGCCGCATCAGCGACGGCGGACGACTCGGCCGCCGATTAAGAGAGTGTTAACGCGGCGGCGGCCGGTCGAGAACGGGAGTCACCGGAAACGTCGCCCTGGCCACACTGGTTTACCGTTGTTCACACAGGCGCGAGATAAATCACTTGGGCCTTGCGCGACTCGAACAGCAGGCCGCGATTCGGCGACCCCATCAGAACGTCAGTCGGCTGGGCAAAGCCGACTGCGCCATCCCCGACATAGGTGACCCGCTTGGCTGATGCGAGACGGTCGACCGCCTTCGCGCAGCTGTGCGCCGGTAACCGCGACGGCCCGGACGGTATTCGGATAGATGTAGAGGTCAGCCACGTTACGGATCGCGATATCGCCGGCCGGAACGTCGGTGCAATAGTCCGGGCCGCCGCGGCCGCCGCCTTGAATAGCGCCGCCGCCGAGAGGAGGGGAGGCGCTCCCAAGCCGACCCCTTCAGCAACTGCGCAACGCACCAGGACTGCGCCTGATTCACGATCTGAACCCAGGGATCGTCCGCACCCACCGCGAAGTAGCTGAAGAGCGGCGCCGAGGTCACGCCGACGGGGCGGCGGACGTAGGCGAGGGTCGCCTGGTGATCTTCCTCCACCGCCGCGACAACATTGGCGACATCGCCGACCAGTGGCACGATCTTGCCGTCGACGCGCTCATAGATCGGGCGCGCTTCCGAAGTGGAGGAAATGACCTTCGAGGTGAAGGTCCGTGGTCTCGAGGACCCGAAGATGGGATTGCCCGGCCAGGGCGAGCGCCGCGTAGGCTTGGAGTCCGATCAGCGTTCCGAAGGCCGCCGATCCGGCAAGGAAGCCGCGACGATTGAGGCGCGAGGCGCTTATGGCCATGGGACGATCCCGATCTGCCGACGCCCCCGTCGTGGCCGCGCGCATTTTCCTGGTTGCCGATCCAGGCCTCAAGTGATGACGCCCGTGTCAAGGCGCTATTCGCCGGCGATCTTGAGCGACTCCCGTTCCTCGATGCGACGGTCCTTGATGCGCAGCGCCTTCTCGGCCTCGAACATGTAGTCACGCGTGATCGGGAGCGCGTGCTGGTGTCTGGTGAACTGGATCTGGAAGTTCATCAGGTCCCAGTACCGGAAGGAAATTTCGGATCCGACCAGGTAATACTCCCACATCCGGCAGAAGCGCTCGTCGTAGATCGCCTTCACCTGGTCGCGGTTCTGGAGGAAGCGCTCCCGCCACTCGCGGAGCGTCCGCGCATAGTGCATGCGCAGGATCTCCATGTCGGTGACTTTCAGACCGGCCTTCTCGATCGCCGGAATGACTTCCGAAACGGCCGGAATGTAACCGCCGGGGAAGATGTATTTCTGGATCCAGGTGTTGGTGTCGCCGGGCCCGTCGAACCGGCCGATCGAATGGACGACCGCGACTCCGTCCCGGGTCAGGAGATCGCGGCAGACATCGAAGAATCGCTTGTAGTGATTGACGCCGACATGCTCGAACATGCCGACCGAGACGATGGCGTCGAACGGGCCCTCGACCTTGCGGTAGTCCTGAAGGAGGAAGCGGACGCGATCGGAAAGGCCGCGCTCCTTGGCGCGCCGATTGGAAACGGCATGCTGCTCCTCAGACAGCGTCACCCCGGTGACGTCGACGCCGCAACGGTCCGCGAGATAGAGGCCGAGGCCGCCCCAGCCCGAGCCGATGTCGAGCACCTTCATGCCAGGCTGGAGGGCAAGCTTCGCAGCAAGATGCCGCTTCTTGGCAAGCTGCGCTCCCTCTAGGTCGGGCTGGTCGTCCTCGAAATATGCGCAGGAGTATTGCTGGTCGTTGTCGAGGAAGAGCGAATAGAGGCGGCCGTCGAGGTCGTAGTGGTGGGCGACGTTCCGCCTGGATTTTCGCGCCGTGTTGAACTGGCGTACACGGCGCGTGAGGTAGCGGAGATTGGCGCCGACCTTCATCAGGTAGGTCGGGTCGCGCCCTTCCGTGTTGATGAAGATCGTCTCCATGAAGTCATAGATCGAGCCGGCCTCGAAATCGAAGCCGCCATCCATGAACTCCTCACCGAGTTTCAGCCCGGGATTGAGGATGACGTTCCGCTCGGCGGACGGACGGTTGAACCTGATCCTCACCGGGATCAGGGTGCCATCGCCGTATTTGGTGACCTTCCCTGCGGAATCGACGACTTCGATTGATCCCTTACGGACCGTGCGCTTCAGGAATCCATGAAGGAGCTTGTTCATCGCGTGCCCTAGCCCACGCCATTCAGCAGCCGGCGAAGCTTCATGCCACGCCGGCCCATGATGTTACTACTACCTTTGCCGATGCCTCAACCATGGCCGTCGAGCCACCGCGCCGGCGGATCAGGTGGCCGATTCCGTCTCGTCTTCGGCAGGAACCTCGGCCGGTTCCTCGACCTCTTCGTCGATCTCGACCTCGTCGGACCGAACTGACAGATCCTCGCCGCGTGCCTGGCGGGTCGCCTCATCCTCGCTCCGCGCGACGTTGACTGTGATCTTCGATTCGACTTCCGGGTGGAGGGCGATGGCGACCGTGTGGAGGCCAATGGTCTTGATCGGCTGGTTGAGAACGACCTGGGCGCGGCCAACGGTGAAGCCCCCGGCGGTCAGGGCGTCCGCGAGGTCGCGGGCCGTCACCGAGCCGTAGAGCTGGCCGGTTTCCCCGGCCTGGCGCACGACGATGAACGACTGGCCGTCGAGTTTCGCCGCGACGCCGGCGGCCTCGCCCTTCCGCTCGAGGTTGCGGGCTTCGAGCTGGGCCCGCTCGGACTCGAAGCGCTTGGCGTTGTCCTTGGTGGCGCGCAGCGCCTTGCCCTGGGGGAGAAGGAAATTACGGGCATAGCCGTCGCGGACACGGACAACTTCGCCCATCTGTCCAAGTCGAGCGATACGTTCCAGCAGAATGACTTGCATGGGAGTCTCCTTTTGCCTTGTTCAAGTTTGGGGTGGTGCGCCGCGGTACCGCCGGGCGCGGAGGTGAAGGAACGTCTCAACGATGCCGAGAACGGCGAGGAGGACGAGCGGCAGCCCGCCGAAGAAGACGAGCAGGACGTAGACGGCCACGAGAATGAGGATTCGGACCGAGTTTCCGACGGTGACGCCGTGGAGGACGGCAAGGCCGATGAGGGCGAGCGCACCTCCGAAGGCGCCGGCGACAGCGCTTGCGGCATAGCCGACTGCCCCGGGTACGAAGGCGACAAGGACCGCGACCGCCAGCACGGCCAGCGCCTCGTTCGGCAGCATTGCCGTCCACAGCCGGTCGCGCGGGCGCGCCAGCCGTCCCGATGCCTCGGCGATGCGCGCGGCCAGCCAGAGATTGAAGACCAGAATGATCACCAGCAGCGCCGCCGTCGTGAACGGCATTGCGACGACGTTAAATCGCACGAACGGCTCGAGGTCCGCCGCAGTCGGGGGCGGGCTGCCGTCAGCCGACGGTGATTGCGCCAGCCAGTCCACGAGCGCCGCCGTTATCTCGGCGGTGAAGGCGCCGGGATCGTAGCCGATGATGAAGCCGACGATGACCAGGCCGACGGCCGTGGCGGCGGCTCCATGCAGAAGTATCCTACCGATCGGGTACCACTCGGTCACACCCGTTTGTTCATCGGTGCGCGACAGGGTGGCGAGGCGGCATGCCCAGGCCATGGGGGCGCCGAAAAGGGCGAGGTAGATGACTCCGGACGGAACGGAGATCGCGATCGCGATGGTGGCGGCCGCTCCTGCGGCAGCAATCGCTGAAGCAAGGCTGCTCCAGGCAACGCCGGCGATAGCGACAGGCAGTGCGGAGAGGATGAAAAGCGGCAACGCAAGCAGCGTTCCGCCAAGCGGCGAGATGAAGAGAAGCGCTGCGGCAAACCCCGCACCGACTCCGACAAGGGCGATCTGCATCATCTTCGTCGCTGTCCCGCCTTTGGGCGGTTAGGGGCGGGTCACGGGAGGATTCCCGGCCATGCCCCAACCAGAGGGGCAATAGGCAGACCTCGAACCGGCTGCCTACTGCTAATGTCTGCTGCCCTTACTTGATCACGTAGGGCAGGAGGCCGAGGAACCGCGACCGCTTGATGGCGCGGGCCAGTTCACGCTGCTTGGAGGCCGAGACAGCGGTGATGCGCGACGGCACGATCTTGCCGCGCTCGGAGATGTAGCGCTGCAGCAGGCGCACGTCCTTGTAGTCGATCTTCGGCGCGTCGGTGCCCGAGAACGGGCAGGTCTTGCGACGGCGGAAGAAGGGACGGCGTGCCGGCTGTGAATTGACGTCGACCATTATTCGTCTCCTCCCCCAATTCCGTCGCCGTCATCG
This sequence comes from Bauldia sp., assembly GCA_022841545.1. Lineage (GTDB taxonomy): Bacteria > Pseudomonadota > Alphaproteobacteria > Rhizobiales > Kaistiaceae > Bauldia. Next base: position 10,089 of record JALHRF010000005.1, read on the forward strand.
TCGCGACGCGGCCGATCGTCCCGACGCGGCCGGTCGCCACGGTCGCGGTCTCCGAAGCGACCACCGCGCCCGCCGCCCGGGCGGTCGTCGCGTCGGTCGTCCCGGTCGCGCTTCTGAAGCATGGCCGAAGGTGCCTCTTCCAGTTCTTCCACCTTGACCGTCAGGCGGCGGAGGACATCCTCGTGGATGCTCTGCTGACGCTCCATTTCGGCGACCGCCGCGGGCGGGGCGTCGATGTTCATCAGCGTGAAGTGCGCCTTACGATTCTTGCGGATGCGGTAGGTGAGGGACTTGAGGCCCCAAGGCTCGACCTTGGTGACCTTGCCGCCACCCTGTTCGATGACGCCCTTGAACTGCTCGACGAGCGCCTCGACCTGCTGGCTCGACACATCCTGTCGCGCCAGAAATACGTGTTCATACAGTGGCATATTCGCCTTTCCTGGTGTTCTCCGGCGCGTAGCCTCCGCGAAGCCCGGAAGAGGCGTCGCAAAAGTTCTTCGAGAGCGGGAACACCGGGAGCCGGACCCTCATGGCCCTCGTGGGCGAACCCACGCTCCCGTTCAGCCCCCGGCCGGGGTCCGTAACGGACGGGGCCTTATATGCGAAGCCGGCGGGGAAATGCAACTCATCGCGGATCTTTCGCGACTCTATCGCCTCCTGCCGCCCCCTCCGTGGTCCTGGCGGTTGTTGAACTCTCGTGTGCTATTGCCGAATTCCCGCGCGGATCGCTCGATCGGCCATTCGCAATACGGATTGCTCCATACGCCGGGACCATGGCAGAGCGACTTGTCCGGAAGGATCACATACCCGCCACGCACTGCCGTACCGCGAGCAATGTAAGCTGAGGACGCCCAACCCCTGCGGCCAGCGTAAACAACCTCGCACCATCGACCGCAGCGCAGGACGGTCACCGGCGCACCGGCGGGAATCGTTGCGATCCGGGCATGGTTTGTTCCCGGACCGGCACGAAGGTTGACGCTGCCTTTGGCCACGCCGGGGGCGGCCGATGCCCCCGCCGCAAGGCCCAAACTCAGCGCGACCCCAACAAATATGGAGCGAAGCATCATCACCTCGGGACAACTCTGTCTACCGTCATCTCACCGAACGCGGGTGCCGACGTCCGGTTCCGCTACGATCCGTGGGCCCGAGGACCTTGACGCGCCCCCAATCGCTGCGGGCGAGAATGGGGCATGTCGTCCGCAGCCGTTCCAAGATCTCAGTGCCGCCTCGCAGCGTGAAGGATGCCGCGGATACTCCGTAGAGGTCCGAGGTAGCGCGGACATGCAGTCGGCTCGACTTCGCGAGTCCGTCGAGGAAAATCCGAACGTCGGCGACGTCCGTCGTCCGCTGTCCCGTGCGATTGAGGTAGCGCGCCTTGGTGACGTGACCGGGTTGACCCTCGAAGCGGAACGCCACGTCGACATTTTCGATCCGGCCGCCGATCGACCCCAGCGGAACTCGAGAGCGGGGTCCGGTCCAACGCAATAGACCAGCACCGTCGCGACATCAGGTTCGGAATTTTCGGCGATCTAAGCCTGGAACGCATGGATGTATCCGACCCGGATCGGAATGTCGGTGATCTTGTCGCGCTGTTCTTCCCACATCCAGCGCCCGGTCGGGTAGCCGGGAATCCACTGGGCACCACCTGAAACCGGCCAGCCACCCCGATCAGGAGGACGAAGCAGACGACACGGTGGATAGCTCGCATCACAGTCCTGCTCCGTCGAAAACGCTCTCAGGTTGTATCAAAGGCGTGTTCGTCCTCCAAGCCTCCGGTCGCGGCACGTCTTGACATCGGCGGTCCGACACGGCCACAAGGCGCGGATTTTTCGTGGCCCCTCGGAGCGGAAACGCGCGGCGGCATGACCATCGCATTTACATTTCCCGGCCAGGGCAGCCAGGCGGTCGGCATGGGCCGATCGCTCGCCGAGGCCTATCCCGAGGCACGCGCCATCTTCGACGAAGTCGACGAGGCCCTCGGCGAAAGGCTGTCCGCGATCATCTTCGATGGACCGATCGAGACACTGACTCTGACCGAGAATGCGCAGCCTGCGCTCATGGCGGTAAGCCTCGCGGCGACGCGCGTGCTGGCCGCGAGGGGTGTCCCGGTCGGGCGGATCGCCTATGTCGCCGGCCATTCGCTCGGCGAGTATTCGGCCCTGGCCGCAGCGGGGAGCCTGAGCGTCAGCGACGCGGCTCGGCTTCTCCGTGTTCGTGGTCGGGCGATGCAGGAGGCCGTGCCCGTGGGCGTCGGGGCCATGGCGGCGCTTCTCGGGCTCGACCTCGAGGCCGCGACCGCCATCGCCGCCGACGCGGCTGAAGGTGAGGTCTGCGATACCGCCAACGACAATGGGGCAGGGCAGGTCGTCGTCTCGGGAAACAAGGCCGCTGTCGAAAGGGCAGTCGAACTGGCCAAGGCGCGCGGCGCGCGGCGCGCGGTGCTCCTGCCGGTGAGCGCGCCCTTCCATTGCGCCCTGATGGCGCCTGCCGCCACGGTGATGGCGGAGGCGCTGCAGGACGTGGCCATACGTGCGCCGGCGTCGCCGGTGGTCGCAAACGTAACGGCCGAGCCGGCCACCGACCCCGAGACCATCCGCCGGAATCTCATCGCCCAGGTGACGGGAATGGTGCGCTGGCGCGAGACGATCGTCTTTCTTGCCGGCGCGGGTGTCGACACCTTCGTTGAGGTCGGCGCGGGCAAGGTGCTTTCGGGCCTTGCCAAGCGGATCGCCGATGGCGCTGACACGTTGACTGCCGGGACGCCGGACGACATTGACGCGGTGGCGGCGAAACTCGCATGAGTATCGGGGGACGGAGCGTTTCATGTTCGATCTGAGCGGCAGGAAGGCCCTGGTGACCGGCGCGAGCGGGTCGATCGGGGGTGGCATAGCCCGGGCGCTCCATCAACAGGGCGCGACGGTTGGCGTCTCCGGGACACGGCGCGAGGCGCTCGAGACGCTCGCCGGTGAGCTTGGCGACCGCGTCCATATCCTACCCTGCGATCTTTCAGACGGTGCCGCCGTAGACGCGCTGGTGCCCTCCGCCGAGGCGGCAATGGGTGATCTCGATATCCTCGTCAACAACGCCGGCCTGACCCGCGACACGCTTTTCGTTCGCCTCACCGACGACGACTGGAACCGGGTCATCGCCGTCAACCTTACGGCCGCCTTCAAGCTATCGCGTTCAGTTCTGATGGGGATGATGCGCCGCCGGTTCGGGCGAATCATCTCGATCTCATCCGTGGTCGGGGTCACCGGGAACGCCGGGCAAGGCAACTACGCGGCCTCCAAGGCCGGATTGATCGGGATGACCAAGGCGCTCGCCCAGGAAGTGGCGAGCCGAGGGGTGACGGCAAACTGCATCGCGCCAGGCTTCGTCGGCTCGGCGATGACCGATGCGTTGAACGAGAAGCAGAAGGAAGCGATTCTCGCACGAGTGCCGGCGAAGCGGCTCGGAACCATCGTCGAGATTGCCGCCGCCGCCGTCTATCTCGCAAGCGATGAGGCCGCCTATACGACCGGCCAGACGCTCCACGTCAATGGTGGTATGGCCATGATATGAAACGCGAAATGGAAGCGGTGCGGATGCCGCGATGCGGCATTGCGTGCCCGCCCTCGGCCGCTGGTCAAGCCCTACGAAGTGTGTTAGGACCGACCGCGATGCCGACGTCCGGGCGGCGCGTTCCACCTTGCCGGTCGGCAGTTCGGCAATGCTGCACCAAGAATTCTGGGCGACTCTCCCCGTTCCCGTGCGCAGGCCAAAACCGATCGCTCGTGGGAGGGACGGCTCTTCCGGGGTGGTCAAGTTTGGTCAATTTGAGGTTCTGAGACATGAGCGATATCGGTGATCGGGTTAAGAAGATTGTGATCGAGCACCTCGGCGTCGACGCCGAGAAGGTGCAGGACAATGCAAGCTTCATCGACGACCTGGGGGCGGACAGCCTCGACACGGTCGAGCTTGTGATGGCCTTCGAGGAAGAGTTCGGCGTCGAGATTCCCGACGATGCGGCGGAGACGATCCTGACCGTCGGCGACGCGGTCAAGTTCCTCGAAAAGAACGCCGCATAGCGGTCGTTTCGAGCTTGAAGCCGTAACTTCCGTCGGCAGCGGATCCGTGCCGGAGCACGCCATGAGACGGGTGGTTGTCACAGGCCTCGGCATGGTCTCGCCGCTTGGCTGTGGCGTCGAGGTCAGCTGGAAGAACCTCCTCGCCGAGAAGAGCGGCGGCGTGCGGATCATCGACTTTCCGGTCGACGATCTTGCGTGCCAGATTGCCTGCCGCGTACCACTCGGTCCGAAAGCCGAGGGCCTCTTCAATCCCGACGAATGGATGGAGCCAAAGGAGCAGCGGAAGGTCGACGACTTCATCGTCTTCGCGATGGCCGCTGCCGACCAGGCGCTCGAGGACGCCGACTGGCATCCTGAAACCTATGAGGACCAGTGCGCGACTGGCGTTCTCATCGGGTCGGGCATCGGCGGCATCGGCGGCATCTACGATGCTTCTATCACGTTGTTTGAGCGTGGCCCGCGCCGCATCAGCCCCTTCTTCATTCCAGGGCGACTGATCAATCTCGCATCCGGGCAGGTCTCGATCCGCCACGGGCTCAAAGGCCCGAACCATTCGGTGGTGACTGCATGCTCGACCGGGGCTCACGCCATCGGCGACGCATCGCGACTGATCGCGCTCGGCGATGCCGACGTGATGGTCGCCGGCGGCACCGAATCTCCGGTGAATCGCCTGTCCATCGCCGGCTTTGCTGCCTGCCGGGCGCTTTCCACCGACTACAACGATCGACCTGCCGAAGCATCGCGGCCATATGACCGCGACCGCGACGGATTCGTCATGGGGGAAGGGGCGGGCGTCGTGGTCCTCGAGGAACTCGAGCATGCCCAGGCTCGTGGCGCCAAGATCTATGGCGAGGTCGTCGGCTATGGTCTTTCCGGCGACGCCTACCACATCACCTCGCCGGCCGAGGACGGCGACGGCGCCGAGCGCTGCATGCGGATGGCGATGAAGCGCGCCGGCATCACCGCCGACGAGATCGACTACATCAACGCTCATGGTACATCGACCCAGATGGGCGACGAAATCGAGTTGAAGGCAGTCGAGCGGCTGCTCGGCAACGCCGCCGGCAAGGTGTCGATGTCCTCGACCAAGTCGGCGACCGGACATCTCCTCGGCGCCGCTGGCGCCGTGGAGGCGATCTTTTCTCTACTGGCCATCCGCGACAACGTAGCGCCGGCGACCATCAACCTCGACCACCCGTCGGTCGACACCGCCCTCGATCTTGTCCCGCACCATCCCAAGGAGCGGCCAATCGATGTGGTGCTGTCCAATTCCTTCGGCTTCGGGGGCACCAACGCCTCGCTTGTCTTCCGCCGCCACGGCTGACGAAAGGCCTATCCCGCTCCCGCCACAATCGGTGTTACAGTCACGCCCGAGCAACTCCCGACAAGCAACGGAAACGGCGCGAGACGCGTAACATGAGCGACATCCGAAGGGATCAGTACGGTAGCGATGCGGACGTTCTGTCGGCCCGACTGGTAGCCGCGAGTCGCGTTGCACCCAAGAGCCCGACCGAGGCCCTTCAGCCCGAGTCTGTGCCGCCGCCGCCGAAGCGCTCCCGCGCAGTCCGTCATCCCCTCGTCGTGTTCTTCAATTTCGTGCTGACCATCGTCATCATCGCGGTGGTGGTGCTCGGCGGCGGACTGCTGATCGGCAAGATGCAATTCGAGAAGCCCAGCGGCCTCGACCAGGCGCGGACCATTACCGTCGCCAAGGGCGCCGGTGTTCGGGAGATTGCCGACAGACTTCAGGCTGAAGGCGTCGTGTCATCGAAGTGGCTGTTCATAGCCGGCGTGTGGCTGAACCGTGAGGGCAACAATCTCAAGGCCGGGGAGTATGCCATCCCGGCGCATGCCTCGATGAACGACATCATGGATCTGATGGTCGAGGGCAAGAGCGTCGTCTACCGCATCACCATTCCTGAAGGCCTGACCAGCCAGCAGGTCATTGCCTGCATGACGGCCGATAGCGTACCGGAGGGCCAGGATATTCCCGGGCTCACACTCGACCAGGAAGCGAGGTGCCGTGATTCGGCTGCAGCCCTGGTAGGGCCTGCGCCCCCGGTCCCGCCCGAGGGGTCCATCCTTCCGGAGACCTACGCGTTCAGCCGCGGCGATACCCGGGCCAATGTCCTCAACCTGATGATGCGCGAGCGGGATCGAGTGCTGACCGACGTCTGGGCGCGGCGCGCCCCCGATCTGCCGCTCAACAACATCGAGGAGCTGGCGACGCTTGCCTCGATCGTGGAGAAGGAGACCTCGATCGCCGACGAGCGCACACGGGTCGCCTCCGTGTTCATAAACCGGCTCCGCCTCAACATGCGTCTCCAGTCCGATCCGACGATCATCTACGGTGTGTTCGGCGGAGCGGGCAAGCCGGACGGCTACGCGATCACCGTCACCGACCGGGATACCCCCACGCCTTACAACACCTATACGATCGACGCTCTCCCGCCGGGACCGATCGCCAATTCAGGCCGCGCCGCGCTCGAGGCGGTCGCAAATCCATCGCGGACCCGCGACCTGTTCTTCGTCGCCGACGGCTCGGGGGGGCACGCCTTCGCCGAGACCTACGAGGAGCACCTCCGCAATGTCGCCCGTTGGCGGCAGATCGAGTCGGCGCCGCCGGAAGCGCCCGTGGATGCCGCGACCGATGGCGCGGGCGCAGAAGAACCGGTGGTTGCCGAATAGGCGGTGGCGCAGTAGGACCCCGCTAGGAAGGTCGCGACGAATCGGGACTGTCCGCGCGGGGCTTGCGTCGCCCCTGACAAGGACGGGCATGGGTGGGGCGGTCCAGGATGGCGCTTGAGAGCATGACGGGCTTTGCCCGTTCCGACGGAGGCGTCGACCTGCGCTGGACGTGGGAGTTGAGGAGCGTCAACGGCAAGGGCCTCGACATCCGTACGCGCGTTCCGCCCGGATTCGAGCGTCTGGAGACGGTCATCCGCGAACGCATCGCCTCCCGTCTTTCCCGCGGCAACCTGCAGGCCCTGCTCTCGGTGGACAAGCGGTCTTCCAGCCAGCGGGTGATCATCGACGAAGCGGTCCTGGCGCAGGTGATCGAAACGATGACACGGATCGGCGAGCGAATGGCCGTTCAGCCGCCGACGCTCGACGGAATCCTGTCTATCCGCGGGGTCGTGAATCTGGAGGACGGCGACACTGATGAGGAACTCCGGTCCGCCGTGGACACCGAGATTCTCGCCGGACTCGACTTGGCGCTTGGGGAGCTTTCGCAATCGCGGCGGCGCGAGGGGGCCGCCATCGGCGACCTGCTTGCCACCCGGCTTGACGAAATCGCTGCGCTTGTGCGGCGGGCGGAGGCGTCGCCGGCGCGTCAGCCCGAGACGATTCGCGCTCGCCTTGCCGAACAGATCGCGACCCTCCTTGATGCGGCGCCGGCCCTCGACCCCGACCGCCTTCACCAGGAGGCTGTTCTTCTCGCCGCCAAGGCGGATATCCGGGAGGAGATCGACAGGCTCGACGCGCACGTGGCGGCGGCTCGGGCTCTCCTGCACAAAGGTGGTGCGGTGGGGAGGCGACTCGACTTCCTGGCGCAGGAATTCAATCGCGAGGTCAACACCCTGTGCGCCAAGTCAAATGATCGCGGTGTTACAGCGATCGGGTTGGAGATGAAGGCGGTGGTCGACCAGCTCCGCGAGCAGATTCAGAACCTCGAGTAGCGCCGATGACGATCGAGCCATCGCGCCGTGGTCTGATGTTGGTCCTATCCTCACCATCGGGCGCCGGGAAGTCGACGCTGAGCCGGCTCCTGCTCCAGGACGAGACCGACCTTGCCTTGTCGATCTCGGTGACCACGCGCTCCCGCCGGCCGAGCGAAGTCGAGGGGGTGCACTACCACTTCATCGATCCGGCGCGCTTCGTGACGATGCGCGATCGCGGCGAACTGCTCGAATGGGCGGAGGTGCACGGCAACCTCTACGGCACGCCGCGCCAACCCGTAGAGGCGTCGCTTGCCGCCGGACGCGACGTGCTGTTCGACATCGATTGGCAGGGAACACGCCAGGTCGCCGAGGCGATGCCAGACGACATAGTCAGAATCTTCGTGCTTCCCCCCACCATGGCCGAACTCCGCGCCCGCCTTGAACGTCGCGCCGAGGACGGCGCCGATGTTATCGGGCGCCGACTCGCCAATGCCCGCAACGAGATAAGACACTGGGAAGAGTACGAGTACGTCATCGTCAACGAGGACCTGCAGAAATCGTTGACCGCCGCGCGTACGATTCTTCGCGCGGAAAGGCAGAAGCGCTGCCGACAGCCGAGCCTCACGCAGCATGTGGCACGGCTGCTCGCCGAATAGGCGGGTGCGTTACCGCACAATTGCCGCGAAAGCATTGGCGAGCGCGACGAAGCGTCCGACATCGATCTCCTCGGCCCTTTGCGTTGGCATTATCCCCGCAGCCTGGAGCAGTGGCAGAGGGTCGACGCCAAGAGGCCTCAGGCTCTGCCGGAGCATCTTGCGACGCTGACCGAAGGCGGCCGCTACGACGCGTTCGAGAACCGCTGCATCCGCGGGGAGGGGGGACGGCTTCGGAACGAACCCGACTACCGACGACATTACCTTCGGAGAGGGAGTGAATGCAGCGGGGGGTATATTGAACAGGATGCGTGCATCAGAGCGCCAGCCGGCGAGGACAGCGAGCCGACCGTAGGACTTCGAGCCCGGCGTAGCAACGATACGCTCCGCCACCTCGCGCTGGAACATGAGCGTCATCGCGTCGTAGAAAGGGGGCCACGGCGCCGCCTGCAGCCAGCCGACCAGGAGCGGCGTCGCGATATTGTAAGGCAGGTTGGCGACGATATGCGTGGGCCCGTCGGCGAGCGCCCCGTAGTCCACGGCGAGGGCGTCACCATGTACGACGGTGAGCCTGTCGGGGTAGCGTGCGGCGATCTCATCCAGCGGGGGAAGACATCGCTCGTCCCGCTCGACGGCAATGACCCTGCGCGCACCTGCCGCGAGAAGTGCGCGGGTGAGGCCCCCCGGGCCGGGTCCGATTTCGATCACCGTGACGTCGCGCAGGCTCCCAGCGGCGCGGGCAATGCGCATCGTCAGATTGAGATCGAGAATGAAATTCTGGCCAAGGCCCTTGATCGCCGAGAGGCCGTGGCGGGCGATGATCTCGCGGAGCGGCGGCAGGTCGTCGATCGCGCTCATCCAGCGCTTTCGTTGGCCACCAGTTTGGCCGCGAGTCGAAGCGCTGCGGCCAGGCTCGACGGATCGGCTCTGCCGGTTCCCGCAAGGTCGAACGCGGTCCCGTGATCGGGGGAGGTGCGGATGAAGGCGAGCCCGAGCGTGACATTGACCGTCTCGGAGAACGAGAGGGTCTTGGCAGGGATGAGCGCCTGATCGTGATACATGCAGATCGCGACATCGTAACCAGCCCGCGCGGCGGGGTGGAACATCGCATCGGCTGACAACGGGCCCACCACATTCAATCCATCTGCACGAAGCGCCTCAATCGCCGGCATGATGATGCTCCGGTCTTCCGTGCCCAGTGCGCCGCCTTCGCCGGCATGGGGATTGAGCCCGGCAACGGCGATCCGGGGGCGGGGAAGCGCAAACCGTCGCTTCAAGTCAGCAGCGACGATCCTCCCTGTCTCAATGATCATCGCTTCCGTGAGCGTGTCGGCGACCTCGCGGAGCGGGATATGGATCGTCACCGGGACCGCGCGCAACTCGGGTCCGGCGAGCATCATGACCGGACGGGCGGTGAAACCTGTCCAGGCAGCCGAAAGCGTCCCTAGAAACTCGGTATGGCCGGGATGCCGGAAGCCGGCGGCATAGAGCGACTGCTTGCTGATGGGGTTTGTCACCAAAGCAGCCGCCTCGCCGGACCGGACATCCCCCACAGCGCGCGCAATCGCCTCGACGACGGCGGCGGCATTCGCCGGATCGGCTCGACCCGGCTCGGCCGAGACCGCGGCCTGGAGAGGAACGACGGGCAGCGCCACGTCGAAAACCGCTGCCGCATCGCGTGGACTGACGGATCGGATCCGACAATCCATCCCAAGAGTCTCCGCCCTGGCCGCGACGAAGTCCGGGTCGGCGAGGAGATAGAAGGGGGGAACGCCGAGCCGCTTGTGCTCACGCCAGACGGCAAGGGTGAGATCGGGCCCGACACCGCCGGGTTCGCCCATCGTCAGGGCCAGCGGCGGTGACGGCTGCAAGCTGACGACCTCTCGCCGGAGGAATGTGCAAGTATACCGTCCGTTCCGCGAGGGACGGCGTCACATATACTCGATGACGGCCTTCTTGCGAAGCTCGTCCATGTAGTCCTTGCCAAGATCCTTGTTGACCTCGTCGATCAGTTTGGCCTCGGCCTGGACGCGCGCGGCGGCGTTGCTCTGGATAGACTTGGCCGTGCAAACCGCGAGCATGGTGTACCCTTCTTCCGACTTGAGCGGCCGGGTCAGCGCGCCTGGTGCTGTCTCCTGAATGTCGCGCCCTTCGGGCGCGCCCGCGAGCTCCTCGGAGGTGCGACGGATCGTCGAGCGGATCACGACTTCCTTGAGCTGCCGGACCTGCTCCATTGCGCCGTCGCAACCAGCAAAACGGCTGCGGAACGCCTCCGCCTCGCGGCGCCGCTGGGCGTCGAAACCCGCTGACGAGCCCTTCGGAACGACGAAGATGATCGGTTTCAGCGTGTACTCTGTGGTCTTGATGTCGCCCGAGCCGCTCTCGGCGAACATCGCGGCCGTCACATCAGAGCCCTTGACCGACCCGCCGCGCATGCGGGTTCGCATCTGGACGAGCTGTCCCCAGATCATCTGCGCCTTGATGCGCCGGCGCAGCGTGTCGATGTCGACGCCCTGTTGACCCAGGGCCTGGCTGAGCTGCTTCGTCGTCATCTTCACCCGCGCCGCGATCTCGTCGATCGCACCGTCGACCCGCGCGTCGCTGACCCCAACGCCCATCTTGGCGGCCTCGATGAACTGGATCGTTTCGTCGATCAGCTCCTCGGTCGCGGCCTTCTGGCCGCCCTTCACGCCGGTCATGGTGAGAAGCTGCGTTCGCTGCTGGATGTCGTAGCTGGTGATGGGCTGGTCGTCGACCTTGACCCGAATTGAACTCGCCGCCAGCGACTCTGTGGCGCTTGCAGCGACCGCGATGATGACGAAGGCGCTCAGGAGATAGCTCGCAACGCGCATGATGATATCCCGGTTTTGTCTTGGCTTGCCCACCAGCCGCGCCACCGACGGCGCGGCGAAGTCAGGATGAAGCCCAAATCTTAGACAAAGCAATCCGGCGAAACCGTGATTGCGGCCCGCCTATCACTCCGAGTCGTTGAGCGACGACACGTTGGCGTTCACGGCTCCCTCGGCGAGGGTCCGGAGAACGAGACGGAACGTCAACGAACGATCTGGAATCAGCGTATTTCGTGTCTCGGTATAGGCAATCGACAGCGAGACGCAGCTGTCGTCATAAGCCAAGCCGACACTGTTCTTGCTGACATACTTGTTCTCGACGTCGTAAACCGCCGAACCGAACATCCGCCAGCGGTCGGCGACGTTTACGGACGCTTGCGCGTTCACGAAGGACTGCTTGACTATGCCGGCCGTCGGAACGTCGCGAATGAAGCCGTAGGCGGCAGACGCGCTGAACCACGACATGGTCTGGCTTGCTTCGACCTCCGCGCGCTGGACACCGAAGGTCTCTTCGTCGAACCGACCGCGGAGCGACACTTTCGTCGCGGGGCTGCCGAAAGTGACCCGGCCGACGTAGTCGGAGACATCCGATTCGAGCCCGGAATAGGCGCCGACATCCGCGATGTCGTTGACCGCAAACGAGTTCTTCCCGGCGAGCATGCGGGACTGGCCGAACAGGCTCTCCAGTACAAGATTGTTGTTGAAGGTTCCGGTGTAGCGCAGAGCATAGTTCATGCGCGTACCGCCCTCGACCCGATCGAGGCCTGAGAACTTGTCGCGGCGCAGCAGCACCGAATCGTCGAAGACGAGGCTCTGTGCGTCGTTATTGGCAAGCTGGCCGGCGTAAGGCTCGTCGGGGCGAGCAATGACCTGAACGATGGGTTCGATGACGTGGGATGAATTCCCGGCGGTGACGAGGACCGGCAGGCTCCATTCGGCGCCAACCGTCGGCATGAAGCGAACCGGCGTGTCGTTGGTCGTGAGATTGGGCCAGATCCCGCCATTGTCCACCGGGTCCATGGCGAAGAAGTCGCCGCGCACCGAGGCGAATGTCGTCAGGAGTTGCCCACCCGGCAGCACGGACTTCTTCTGCCACTCGAGTTCTTCGGTGGCGCGGAAATAGTCGCCCGCGAGGCCGTGGTAGTACGTCTCGCCGTTGACGAGGAACGGATCGGCCGCCTCGCGCGTGAGATTGGTGAGGTTCGAGTGGAGCGCAACCTCACCGCCAAGAAGCGGCGCGTCGAAGATATAGTCATGTTCGACGACCGGCAGGACCACAGCCTGGCGGTCCTGATCGTATTTCGGCGCCGTGCTGTCGGCGAGTACCTCGAAATACTGTACGCGCGCGTCAAAATAGTTCCGATCGCGGAGACCCGTGAGGTAGGCGACGGACGTCGTACTGGCCCGGTCCTCGGTCAGCACATTGTAGTTCTGCGTGAAGGTCCGATCCGTACTGAGCGTGCCGTCCCAGCCGAGGGTCCAATCCCGGCTCAGCGCGAACTGTCCAACAGTGCGTGCGCCGCCACGGAAATCTCGCTGCGCGAATGTCCCGCCGCCGGTGCCGTTGATGAAGTTCTCCGGATTCTCCTGATGGATCCCGGCCATGCGGAGGCTGAACTGGCCGTGGGCCAACCGCTGCCGCCACTCGACATCCCCGAGGAAGCCCTGCTCGGTGTAGTAGACCGGCGTGAGGGTCATATCGTAATTCGGGGCGAGCGCGATGAAGTAAGGGGTAGCGATCGACCAGCCGACATCGTCGGAATAGCCGAACAGCGGGGCGAGGAAGCCGCTCTTCCGCTTCACGGACGGGTCGGCGACGCTGAAATAGGGAACCCAGGCGATCGGCAGGCCGTAGAACTCGAAGCTCGCATTGTGGAAGTAGATCATCTCTTCCTTGTCGTCGACGACGATCCGCTTCGCCTTTACCTGCCAGAGAGGCGGCTTGTCGGGCTTCTCCTCGCAAGGCTCGCAAGCCGTATAGACGCCGTTCACGAACACGGTCTGCTCGCCGCCGGTGCGATCGGCGCGCTCGGCCGCAAAATATGTCCTGTCAGGGGTTTCGACCCGAAGCGAGGCGACGAATCCGTCGCGGAAATCCTCGGTAATGTCGATATCATTGGCGTAGATGACCATGCCGCTTGGGTCGGTCATCTTCACGTTGCCGGTGGCGATCAGTTTGCCGGTGCTCTGGATATACGCGACCCGGTCCGCCTCGAGTGTGTAGCCGGTGTAGTAGATCTTGACGTTGCCAACGGCGGAAATGGTGTCCTTGTCGTAGTCATAGACCAACTCCTCCGCCTCGACGAGCATCTGGGAGCCGGCCTTGATCCCCGACGGCGCGTAGTCGGACATCTCTAGCGACTGGGCGAGGGAACGAGGTGCCGCAACGGGCATCAGGACGAGCGAAACCGCCACCGCCGGAACAGCAGTGCGACGCAACAAACCAACGATCAGCGTACGGACATCCCCCCCGCCGCTCATCCGTCCTCCAGGTGCAGGAGCGCAGTCGCCCCCATCAGAACTGTCACGATCGCCGGCAACCAAGCGGCTAGCGGTGGCGGCACGATGCCGCCGCTCCCGAGGTCCCAGGCGATCTTCGACACAACATAAAGCATGAAGCCCACGCCGACACCAGCCAAAATCATGTTGCCAACCTCCCTCGAACGGGAGAATCGCAAGGACACGATGGCAGCGATCAGGACCATTGCCAACAGGACAATTGGCCTCGACAGAAGAGTATTGTACCGCAGCTCGTACCGCGACGACGGAAGGCCTGCCCGCCGTGCCGTGTCGATGAGCGCCGGAAGCTCCCAGAATGATGTCGCATCCAGATTGTCAAAGGTCTCGCGAACCTGGCCTGGCGAAAGCGTGGTCGGCAGCCGGTAGGAGGACTCCTTCTTGGGTTGCTTCCCGAGCCGAGTGACGAGAGCCTCTTCAATTTGCCACTCGCCCGGCGTGTAGCGTGCGGTCGTTGCATCAATTCGCTCGACGAAGGCGCCACTCTCATCGAATACGAATGCGGTTACATCCGACAGCGTCATGCCATCGTTCGAGGTCTTCATCGCGCCGATGATCGACTCGCGACCTTCCGCGGCCTGGCGAATCCACACCGGGCCGGCGTCGGTTCGACGGGATCGCTTCTCTGTCAGGCTCGTCCTGATCTGGTCCGACACCGCGCGCAATTCGGTCGAGATGGGATTGTAGACGGTCGTGGCGAAGACGCCCACCAGAAGACCGACGATGCAGGCCGGCAGCAGGAACTGCCAAGCCGAAATTCCGGCTGCCCTGGCGATCACCACCTCGAGCCGGCGGTTTGCGAGCACGAAGGCGGCGATCGATCCGAACAGGGTGGTGAAGGGGAGGATGTCCTCGCAGATGCTCGGGACGCGATAGAGCGTAAGCAGGAACACCTTGCCAGGGTCGAAGTCCTGGGCACCCAGGGTCCGGGTGAAAAATTCGAGATAGGTGATCACGAATACAAGCAAGAAGAAGAAAAGGAAAATGGCGATGACCAGCACGGCGAATTGCCGTGCAAAGTAAAGTCCGAGTGTCTTTCCGATCATCGCGCCTGCCGTGGCTAAGTGCCCGGCGCGACGGCAGCCGGCCGCCGGCGACGGAATATGCCCCGGAATCCGTCGAAGATCTTCTCTGTGTAAACGATCAGGAAGTCCGGCGCCTTGGGCTGGACGCCGAGAAGTATCAGGACAGCGCTGAGAGCGATTGCCGCGAGCGGGACGAAATACATGAATAACGGGCTCAGAACCTGATCCCGCGCCCCGATGCCCAGCACGAACTCGAAAGCTGCGAGGGACAGGGCCGAGAATGCGGCGAGCGCGATCGTTGCCGATCGCTTCTGTCGGGCGGTTTCGGCCTGGCTGAGGAAGAGGAGCGGGATCACGGCAAACACGAGAGCGTTGATCGGTGTGGTGAAGCGGGTGTGAAGCTCGGCCGTGAACTTGCCAGGCTGCTTCTGGAACAGTCGGTCGTCGGGATCGGGACTGAACAGATACCCGGTCGGCCGTTCATTGGGCATGAAGACCGGGGCTTTTTGTGGGCTGGAGAACGTCGAGAGATCAAAAGCATAGGACGTGAACTGAATGATCGAAAGCGAGGAATCCTCCTCCTTTCGCGTCTGGATCGTCCCGTCGCTCATCACCAGGAAGATGCCGAGAGGGCTGTCGAGGACCGCGCCGCGTTCGGCGATGTAGTCGACGCTCTCGTCGTCCTCGCGGCTATCGGACAGAAAAATGCCACGGAGCGTGCCGTCCGGCATGCGCTGGCGAAGCTGGAAGAAGAGACCGTTCTCGATTTTCACGAACTCGCCTTCGCGGAGGATCGAGGTGAGCAGGTTGCCGTTCACCTCCGATCGCAATTCCCGCCACATCCGTAGCGAGAGCGGCGACATCCAGAGTGTCATCGCCGCCATGAAGACGGTGACGATCAAGCCGGCGAGGAGCACAGGTTTGAGGAGCCACCACTGCCGGGTGCCGGCCGCGTTGATGACGACCAGCTCCGACCCCTGGTTCATCGAATTGAACGTGAAGATCACCGCGAGCATTAGCGCGATTGGCGCCGTCACGGTTGTGAGCGAAGGCAGGAGAAGCAGCGTGATCTGGAAGAAGGTGACCACCGTCTGCCCCTGCGCCGAGACGAGGTCGAACTGGCGGAGCGCCTGCGTCAGCCACACGGTCATCGTCAGCGCGGCGAAACCGAGGAGGAACGCACGGGCGATATTCCGAAAAATGTAGCTTTCGATCTGCGTCATCGACTCAATCATGCCCGAAGGCAATGTCATGCCCGAAGGCAATATCCCGTCGCCATTCGCCATTCGTCGGTTTTGTGCAATGCCGAAGCAGGGCGACGGTGTTCCTAGACACTCTTTCACCGAACGGATATGGACACAACATGGCAGCGGCTTCGGCATTGTTACGACCGAGCCGGTTTCGAAGGGGTGACCGACGTTGGCGAATGGCGGCTCGTTAGCCGGAAATATGGCCAGGTCCCTTCGTTCTGCTCCGACGCTGGACAACCGCACTCTGCCCGGACCGTCAGAGGCCGGGATAGCGCCGTTCCGGGACGACAGCACCGCGGGCTTCACTCCGGTGGAGATCACGATCGTGATCCCCACGCTGAACGAGCGTGACAATGTGCCCATTCTCGCCGCCAGGCTGGCCGAGGCGCTCGAAGGCATTGCGTGGGAAGCAATTTTCGTCGATGACGATTCCAGGGATGGCACGGTCGAGGCGATCCGGGCGTTGTCGCGTGCCTCGCCGCGGATCAGAGGGCTCCGCCGCGTTCACCGCCGCGGTCTTGCTGGGGCATCGCTCGAGGGGATGCTCGCAAGCTCAGCGCCATTTGTCGCTCTGATCGACGCAGACCTGCAGCATGACGAGACCCGCCTCCGGGAGATGCTGGCCATCCTCCGGACGGGCGATATCGATGTCGTGGTTGCCAGCCGCTACCTGGATACGCCCGATACCGGCGGATTGACCCAGGTCCGGCACACCGGAAGCCGCACCGCAACATGGTTGGCCCAGCGTCTGCTCAAAGCCCCGCTCACCGATCCAATGAGTGGGTTCTTTGCAATGCGGCGCGAGGTGGTGGACAGGCTCGCGCCGCGCCTGTCGGACCAGGGCTTCAAGATTCTCCTCGATATCCTGGCGACTTCGCCCGAGCCGCTCAGGCTTCGAGAGGTGCCCTACGTCTTCAAGGCTCGCCTGCATGGCGAGAGCAAGCTCGATGCGGCGATCGTGCTTGAATATCTGGGCCTGATCGTCGCGAAGCTCACCGGCGATCTCGTTTCCATCCGTTTCCTCCTGTTCGGATTGGTCGGGGCCTCCGGCGTCATCGTCAACCTTCTCGCGCTTTCGCTGCTGCTCGACCAGGGCGTGACGTTCTCGATCGCCCAGACCGCAGCTATGCTGATCGCGATGACGTCGAACTACACGTTGAACAACGCCCTTACCTACCGGGACAGGCGCCGTCGTGGCTGGCGGTTCGTCACCGGCCTCCTCATGTTCACGGCGCTCTGCAGCGTCGGCCTGGTGGGTGGGGTTGGCGTATCGACGTTCATCTACCGCGAGCAGCCAGAGTGGTGGCTCGCGGGCCTGGCCGGCGCTGCCGTCGGCATCATGTGGAACTACATCACCAGCACCGCAATCACCTGGCGAGCGCGTTGAGCAAGGCTGAATCGAAAGGCCGCGACTGGCTTGTCGCCGCGACTGTTATTTCTGCCCTCACGGTGTTCCGATTTTGGGCTTCCGCGACGATCGGCCTCGCGCCGGACGAGTCGTACTACTGGCTCTGGTCGCGTGTACCCGCTGCAGGCTACCTCGATCATCCGCCAATGGTCGCGTGGTGGATCTGGGCGTCGACCGCGCTTTTCGGCGACAGTGAGTTCGGGGTGCGTGCCCTGGCTGTCGTCTCTACGGCCATAACCTCCTACGCGGTATTCGCGACCGCTCGCAATCTCGAACTCGGCGACGCGATAGCGGCACGGGGGGCCATCTGGTTCAACGCCACGATCCTCGTCGGTGTCGGGGCGATCCTGATCACACCCGACTCGCCCTCGGTGATGTTTTGGGCACTCGCCGTTTGGGTGCTGGCGGACATCCGACGGACAGGGACCGGCTGGCTGTGGCTCCTCGTCGGCCTCTTCGCGGGCCTCGGTTGTCTCTCAAAATACACGAACCTCTTCCTCGGCGTCGGCGTGCTGCTCTGGCTGCTGGTCGATCGGGAGGCGCGCCGGTGGTTCCTGAGCCCATGGCTTTGGGCGGGAGGTCTCGTTGCCGTGCTCGCCTTCCTGCCGGCGCTGCTTTGGAACGCCGACCACAACTGGATATCGTTTGGCAAGCAATTCGGCAGGGTCGTGGCCGGGGGAATCCGGCTCGAATACATCGGTGAGTTCGTCGCCTCCCAATTCGGCCTGCTGAACCCGCTGATCGCCATCTTCGTCGGCATTGGGGGATGGGTCGGCTTCAGATCGCTTGGCCGCCGGCGGAGCCGGTCGGACGGAGCGGTGGTCTTCCTTCTCATGCTGTCCCTCCCGCTCATCGCGTATATGAGCGTCCATTCCTTTCACGCGCGGGTGCAGGGGAACTGGCTGGCGCCCGTCTATCCCGCGCTTGTGCTCATCGGCGCCATCGTCGCCGCGGCGGCGTCTTCGCGGTTCCTGGGTGGGTTGGCGAAGGCGGCGGCGCCCCTAGGGATTGTCGTCTCCGTCCTGGTGCTCCTGTTCTTCGTTTCGCCATGGCCGACACCGTTCGGACAGCGCACCCCGGCGGAGCGCCTGGTCGGGTGGAACGGGCTTGCCAAGGATGTCGAGGCGCTCATGGAGACGTCGGGCGCAGGCTGGATCGCAACCGCCGACTATGGCCTGACCGGGGAACTGGCCTTTTACGGCCCCGGAACGGAACTGGTCCAGCAGGTCGACGAGCGCCAGCGCTATCTCTTCGACAAGGTGGATCCGAGCATCATGCGCGCGGCCGCGCTTCTGGTGCTCCCCAAGGAGCGGGCCGATCTTCGGAAGTTCCGACGATGCTTCACGTCTCTCTCGCCGGTGGCCGAGCTCGAGCGCCTCGGGCCGGACGGCCCCGTCGCGGTGTACGGTGTCTGGCTCGCGGAAGGCGCCCGGAAGACGATCCTGAGCCGGGGCTGCCGGTGATCGTGTCGCGCACGCGGCCGCCCCGGGCTCTGCAAATCTGGACTTCGCATGCGCGGCGTCGCAGAGAAGAGCGTTCAAGGGCCGGCGCGAACCGTCCCGAATGACCGAGACCAGAAAGGTGATCTGATGAGCGACCGTGCCAGAATCTCGTTTGCCAAGCCTGCGACCAAGCCGGCCGGCACGGTTGTGGTGTTCGCGGGCCCCGATGTCACGCTCGGACCAGCAGCCCGCGCACTTGGCGTCGCGGCGCTGGTCGAGCGCGCTGCCGCGACTGCCGGCTTTGCCGGCAAGGCGATGGCCACACTCGACCTGATCGCACCGGCAGATACCGAGTTCGACCGGCTTGTCGTGGTTGGCACCGGCAAGCTGTCCGACCTCAAGGAGAAGGACTGGCTGCGCCTTGGCGGAACGGCGATGGGCGCGCTCGGCAAGGCCAAGGCCGCCACGGTGATCCTTGAGCGACCCGATGGCCGGAAGCTCACCGCTGACCAGACGGCGGACTTTGCGCTCGGCATGAGGCTCCGCGGCTACAGCTTCGACAAGTACAAGACGCCGAAAGTCGACAACGGGGATTTGGCCCAGCCGGTCGACATCACCATCGCGGTTGGCGAGTCGGGGGCTGCGCGAAGCGCCTGGACCTCGCTTTCCGGGGTGGCAGACGGCGTGCTGCTCGCCCGCGACCTGGTCAACGAGCCCGCCAACGTCCTCGGCCCGGTAGAGTTCGCGGGGAGGGCAGGGGAGCTGTCGAAGCTTGGGGTCGAGATCGAGATTCTCGGCGAGAAGGACCTGAAGAAGCTCAACATGGCAGCGCTTCTCGGCGTGGCGCAAGGCTCGGTGCGCCCGCCACGGGTTGTGGTGATGCGCTGGAACGGCGGCAAGGCAAAGGACCAGCCGGTCTGCTTCATCGGCAAGGGCGTGGTGTTCGACACCGGCGGCATCTCCATCAAGCCGGCTGCCGGCATGGAGGACATGAAGGGCGACATGGGCGGGGCCGCAGCCGTCACCGGCCTCATGCATGCGCTCGCCGCGCGCAAGGCGAAGACGAATGCGATCGGCATCATCGGCCTGGTCGAGAACATGCCCGACGGCAACGCGCAGCGGCCGGGCGACATCGTCACCGCCATGGACGGCAAGACGATCGAAATCATCAATACCGACGCCGAGGGCCGTCTGGTGCTGGCCGATCTCGTCGCCTATGCCGAAGACCGCTTCAAGCCGCGCTTCATGATTGACCTCGCGACGCTCACCGGTGCCGTGATCATCGCGCTCGGCCATTTCCATGCGGGTCTGTTCGCCAGCGACGATGCCCTCGCCAACGCGCTCTTTGCGGCCGGCGAGTCGACCGGGGAACTGGTCTGGAGGCTGCCGCTCGGGCCTGACTACGACAAGCTGATCGATTCCAAGTTCGCCGACATGAAGAACATCGGGGGCAGGGCGGCCGGTTCGATCACCGGGGCCCAATTCATCAAGCGCTTCGTCAAGGATACGCCCTGGGCGCATCTCGACATCGCCGGCACGGCGATGGAATCGCCGCAGACCGAGATCAACAAGTCATGGGCTTCGGGATGGGGGGTCCGCCTCCTCGACCGGCTGGTCAGGGACGGGTTCGAACGTTGAAAATTCGGGTCGTGGACAGTCTATTGCTATCAAGCGCGGTGCTGGTAAATTACTTGGAGGGCCGCCAAATATGCTCAACATAAGTTGTTCGTCAAACTCTCCTGAGTCGATAGTTTTTTCGAAAAATTTCTTGACGACTGCTATTTGCTGTTCCTTAAATTGAGCAGAATAGAGTTCTAGTTCTCGCTCCCACTCTTCTCTCACATTACGTGCGCTCGAGGCATAGTAAGACGTAAAAACTGAGGATAAGACCGTGGCGAGCATTAGGGCAGGAATCAGCGGACGAAGGAGGCGACCTCGTGAGGAATCGAGAGCATATGTGACGAGTGCCGTCAAAAAGGTAATAAAAGCTGGCAGCATGGCCGCGACAACTGGACTTCTACTACTACCCGTAAAGAGTCCGATTGCCCCACCCAGCGACGCAAATCCCGCGATCAAATGAGGCGCCCTGTTCCTAAGTTTAGGATCGAAAAACGATCTACATGCATACGCAATAGCACCGCTCGCCAATATTACTAAGACTAACGGGACAACGCCATTGATAATGGCTGATAAGAAATAGTTTCCAGCGTAGCATACTTGAGAGTGCAATGTACTCATGATAACATCTAGCTTAGAGACACTATGGATTCAATGGCGAAAAACTATAAAGGCTTTGATAGCTATCAATCCCATCCTTATATCTGGAAATTAGTTGTTGATAAAGATCAATATTCTTAGAATATTCAGAAGTGTCTATGAATTTGTTCGTTCTGGCAAATTCGTTACTCTGTCGGAAGACTTCCGCAGTTTGATTCCATGATTCGAGGTATTTTCTATAGGCTTCTGGATTGTTGAACTCTTTTCCCTCCGCCGGTTGAGAGGATTTCACCGATTCTTCTATCGCAAGGAAAAAGTCTTCCATGTTGGAACCTCCGCCTCTTGGAGGTCTGGGTGGCGGCGGGCATACAAGGCACCCGACCCTTGGGGGGGTGGCTACTGGATTCTCGGTCTTGGCTGCGAATAAATCTGAGAGAGTCTGTTGGGCTTGGACGACAGTCGGCAGCAGGATCGCCGCAGCAAGGAGCAGAATGGTCGGTGGCTTGTTCATGTTGCCATACCGCGTATTGTGGACTGGGTAGATTAACATAGAGACACGCACTGGTCGATGCCCGAAGTCCTCTTCTACCATCTCGATCGCCAGCCCCTCGAACGGGTCCTGCCGGAACTGCTCGAGAAGTGCCTCGAGCGCGGCTGGCGGAGCATCGTGCAACTCGGCTCGGAGGAGCGTTGCGAGGCCATCGACGCGCATCTTTGGACCTATCGCGACGAGGGCTTCCTGCCCCACGGCACTGCCAAGGACGGGCACGCCGAATCGCAGCCGGTCTGGCTGACCACCGGCGACGACAATCCCAACGGCGCGACCGTCCGCTTCCTGGCCGATGGGGCCGAACTGCCCGATGCCTCCGGCTATGCTCGTATTGTCATGCTGTTCGACGGCAACGACAATGACGCCGTCGACCGCGCGCGCGCGGCGTGGACCACGGTCAAGGCTGCCGGCCATGAGGCGACCTACTGGCAGCAGTCGGACCGTGGCCGCTGGGAGCGGAAGGCCTGAGGCGAAACGGTCCCAGTCCTAACCCGAGGCCGCGACGGCGCGCTCATGCTCGTCCGAAAGCGCCAGCCATCGCTGCTCGGCCGCCGCGATTGATTTCACCGTATCGGCCCGCGTTTTGGCGAGGGTCGTCGACTTCCCCGGATCGTCATAGACCGCCGGCTCGCCCAGTTTGCGGTCCAATGCTTCCAGCTCTTTCTGAAGTTTGGCGATCAAGGCCTCGGTATCCCTGATCTCTTTGCGAAGCGGCGCCGACTGCGATCGCTTCTCGGCGCCGGCCTTTCGCCGGTCCTGCGCATCGTTGCGTGCGTTCCGACGGTTTGCTCGTGGCGAAGGGCCATCGAGCACCAGGCGCCGGTAGTCGTCGATGTCGTTTGGGTAGGGGGTCACCGTGCCATCGGCCACCAGCCAGAGCCGGTCGGCCGAGGCCTCGATCAGGTGGCGGTCGTGGCTGATCAGGATCACCGCTCCGGAGTAGTCGGCGAGCGCATGGACCAGCGCCTCGCGGCTGTCGATGTCGAGGTGGTTGGTCGGCTCGTCGAGGATGAGGAGGTGCGCGCCGGCAAAGGTCGCGAGGCCGAGCAGGAGGCGAGCCTTCTCGCCGCCGGACAGGTCCCGAGCGGGCGTGTCCATCTTGCCCCTGGCGAAGCCCATCGCGCCGGTGCGCGCGCGCACCTGCGCCTCCGTTGCACCCTGCATCAACGCCCGGACATGGTCATAGGGCGAGTGCGCCGGGTTGAGTTCGTCGAGCTGGTGCTGCGCGAAATAGGCGATATCGAGATTGTGGGCGCGCTTGAACCGCCCGCTGTCGGCCTCAAGCCGTCCGGCGATGAGCTTGGCGAAGGTGGACTTGCCGTTGCCGTTGGACCCGAGCAGCGCGATGCGGTCGTCATCGTCGATCCGCAGGCTGAGCCGATCGAGGATCGGCTGGCCGGGCTGATAGCCTACCGATGCGCCCTCCATGTCCACGATTGGGGGCGCAATCTTCTTTTGCGGGTCGGGGAAGGAGAATGGCGTCACCGACTCGTCGGTGATGGCGGCGATCGGCTCGAGCCGGGCCAGCGCCTTCAGCCGCGATTGTGCCTGGGTGGCCTTCGACGCCTTGTACCGGAAGCGCTCGACGAAGGCTTCCATGTGCCGGCGCTGTTCCTCCTGCTTCTTCTTCAGCTTGAGCTGGAGCGACTGCCGCTCGCGGCGCTGGCGGTCGAAGGAATCGTAGGTTCCGCGGTAGTAGACGAGCTTGCCCTGGTCCAGGTGAACGATGCCGTCGACCGCGGTGTTGAGCAGATCACGGTCGTGGCTGATGAGCAGCACGCTCCTCGGATAACGGGTCAGATAGCTTTCGAGCCACATCGTCCCTTCGAGGTCGAGATAGTTGGTCGGCTCGTCCAGGAGAAGAAGATCCGGCTCGGCGAACAGGACCGCAGCCAGAGCAACACGCATCCGCCAGCCGCCGGAAAGCGCCGAGCAGGGTCCGCGCTGCGTCTTCTCGTCGAATCCGAGACCGGCGAGGATCGCAGCGGCACGCGCCTCGGCGGAATGGGCATCGATGTCGGCGAGCCGCATCTGAATTTCTGCGATTCGGTAGGGGTCGGTGGCGGTTTCAGCCTCGGCGAACAGGTTGTTCCGTTCGGTGTCCGCGGCAAGCACCACGTTGATCAGGGTCTCCTCGCTCGACGGCGCCTCCTGTGCCACCTGCCCGATGCGAGCATTCTTCGGCAGGCTGATCGAGCCGGTTTCCGGCGTGATCTCCCCGGTGATGAGTCGGAAAAGCGTCGTCTTGCCGCTGCCGTTGCGACCGACAAGGCCCGTCTTCGAGCCGTCCTGCAGCGCCACCGTAGCGTGGTCGAGCAGGACTCGCGGCCCGATGCGGTAGGTGATGTCATTGAGATGGAGCATGAGGGCGGTTATTGCCGCAGGAGCCGCTTCAAACAAGGGGTGCCGTCGCACCAACGGCAAGAGCGGCCGGGAATCGACGCTTGCAAATCACTGTGCGCTTTGGTTCACTAAGGATGTCGGCCGTTTAGCGTTCGTTAGAGTCCTCGGCCGGACACTACCCTGTTGGTGGGAACAGGAACCGAGGGGCCTTGGCGACTTTTAGGGCGACGAACGCTGGCAATGGTGCGCGCGGCATGCAGGAAGCATGGATGCGTGCGATGCTATTGGCCAGCCCATGGTAAGCCGGAACCGGTCAGGGTCGCTCCTTGCGAGCCGGACATTCCGTGCCGCTTGCCTCGTCGGCGTTGTCGGGCTTCTCGCCTCGTGTTCCGCCAGCGGGCCGGAATCGCCGAAGTTCAGCGAATCCGAGTATGGCAAGGCAAGTCCGCGCGTCGTAGCCAGCAATCGCAAGGTTCCGGACGGCGGCGGCCGATACATGGTGGGCGAGCCCTATCGGATCGCCGGCAAGACCTATATTCCCAAGGACAACCCGGAAGGGTACACCACCACCGGCAGCGCGTCCTGGTACGGCAACAATTTCCACGGCCGCAAGACCGCCAACGGCGAAATCTACGACATGCACGAGTTGTCGGCGGCGCACCCGACCTTGCCGCTGCCCAGCTATGTGCGCGTGACCAACCTTTCCAACGGTCGATCGGTGATGCTCCGGGTCAACGATCGCGGCCCTTTCACGCACAACCGCGTCATTGACGTTTCGTCGCAGGCTGCCTCGATGCTCGACTTCAAGCGGGCGGGGACTGCGAAGGTGCAGGTCGAGTACATCGGCCGAGCCCGCCTGGACGGCAAAGACGACGATATGCTGATGGCCTCGTACCGCGGACCCGGCAGCACGCCGCCGCGGACGATGGTCGCATCCAATGACGCGCGACTTCCGAAGCCGGGCGTATTCAACCCCGGAACGAAAACTCGGTCGACGATCGATTTTGGTGTCGCCGATGAAGGCATGGCCTTCGGGACCGAACCCATTCCCGCCGGTCTTTCCGATCCGATTGCGCCGCTGATCCTCCAGGCGGGATTTGCGTCGTCCTACGCGGAGCCGGAGCCCTATCGCTTCACGCCGGCGCAGGCCGCAGCCACCGCGATCGCCATGGGCGATGGCGATGTGCCGTTCGATGCCGCGCGGCCTGTTCCAGCACCGAAGACGATCCAGGTGGGAACGTTCTCCGACCCTGCCAATGCCAAGCGCGTTGCCGCCAGCCTGTCGGAGTTCGGCGAGGTGGCCGTCGCCGAGGATACTCGCCATGGCAAGGCGCTCCGCATCGTCCGGGTCAGGACCGTGAACGCCGAGTCGGTGCTTGCAGCCGCTGGCAGGCTCGGGCTTTCCGGGGCGTTCGTCGTATCTCCCGCCGACTGAGTCGGGCTTTCATTGCATCCCGGGTGACGGAGGTCGGTAGACTCCATCCGGCCAGAGCCGTGGGTCGAGGGCGCGAGAAGGAACCGCGATGACTGCATCGAGATCCGGCATGCCGGCGTGCCCCCGGCTCGCTCACGCGGTGCTCGCCTTCGCCTTGCTTCTGCTTGCCGCGCTGCCCCCGTCCGACGCCAGCGCCCAAGGCTACGAGACCCGAGCGGCACAGGCCATTCTCGTCGATGTCGAGACGGGCACCGTCCTCTTCGAGAAGGACGCCGATGCCCGCGTGCCACCGGCAAGCATGGCGAAGCTGATGACGATGGCGGTGGTCTTCGCCGCAGTCCGCGACGGCCGGCTCACGCTAGACCAGGAGTTCGTCGTCAGCGAGGATGCGTGGCGTCAGGGAGGCGCGCCATCGCGCGGCACCACGATGTTCGCCGAGCTGAAATCGAGCATTCGCGTCGAGGATCTCATCCGCGGCGTCATCGTCCAGTCCGCCAATGACGGCTGCATCATCCTTGCCGAGGGAATGGCCGGCACCCAGGAAGCGTTCGCCGGACTGATGAACGCGGAGGCGAAACGCCTCGGCCTCGGCAACTCGCATTTCACCAATCCGACCGGCTATGTCGATCCGGCCCAGTACTCGTCGGCCCGCGATCTCGCGACGCTGACCGCCTACCTGATCCGGGAGTTCCCGGAGTTCTACAAGATCTACGCCGAACCCGAGTTCACCTGGAACAAGATCCGCCAGCTCAACCGCAACCCGCTCCTGTCGATGAATGTCGGCGCGGATGGCCTCACTACCGGATCGACCGATGAGTCCGGATTTGGCCTCGCGGGGTCCGCGGTCAGGAACGGCCAGCGGCTCATTCTGGTGATCAACGGCGTGGAGACGGACAAGCTGCGCAACGAAGAGGCGCGGAAGCTGATCCAGTGGGGCTTCGACGAGTTCGAACGTGTCCGGCTTTTCGACGAGGGCGAGGTCGTTGCCGAGGCGCGTGTCTTCGGCGGTGCTGACACACGCGTCGGGTTGGTGAGCAAGCGTCCGCTCGAACTGCTCCTGCCGATCGGCGCGCGCGAGGTGTTGAGGGCCGAGGTCGTGTACCAGGGTCCGCTTCCGGCACCGGTCGAGGCCGGTCGCGAGGTCGGTGTCATCAAGGTGACCACCAGTGAAGGCATGACGATGCAGGCACCCGTCTACACGGCGTCGGACGTGGCTCTCGGCGGTTTGCAACGGCGCGCACTCGACGGCTTCGAGGAGTTGCTTCTCGGCTGGTGGTAGCGGTCTCCCGCGTCTATATCCGGGACCATGGCGGGAAAATTCGTGACGTTCGAGGGCGGGGAGGGGGCTGGGAAATCGACGCAGATCCGCCGTCTCGCAGCCCGTCTCAAGGATGCAGGGCTGACGGTGGTGATCACGCGCGAGCCCGGCGGCACGCCGGCCGCCGAGGCGATCCGCCAGTTCATCCTGACCGGCCGGGCCGCGGCGATGGGGGCCGAAGGCGAGGCAATGTTGTTTGCTGCCGCCCGGGCCGATCATGTCCAGAACGTCATTCGCCCGGCGCTTCTCCGGGGAGACTGGGTGCTCTGTGACCGATTCAGCGACTCGACGCGCGTCTACCAGGGCGCCGAAGGCGGCGTTGCGCCGAAGATGCTCGACGCATTGGAGCACATGGCGGTGGGCGGCACTCGACCGGACCTCACGCTGATCCTGGACATCCCCGCGGCGATCGGCCTTCGCCGAGTCAGGGCCCGCCAGGCGGCGACCGGCGATGGACCGGATCGGTTCGACAGCGAACAGGTCGCGCCGCACGAGCGACGGCGGCAGGCCTATCTTGCGCTGGCCGCGAGTGACCCGAACCGCTACGCGGTCATTGATGCGGTCCATTGGGAAGGCGACGTCGCCGACGACATCTGGAGGGCCGTTTCGGCGCGTCTCCTGATGGAGACCAATTGATGGCCGACGAGATTCCGCGTCTCGACGCCCTTGACGACTGGCCTCCGCCGGAGGCGCAAGCGCTCTGGTATGGGTCGCCCGCCTCCGAAGCGACGCTGCTCGACGCCTTTCGAGGCGGACGCATGCATCACGCCTGGCTGCTCGGTGGACCGAAGGGCATCGGCAAGGCGACGCTCGCCTTTCGTTTCGCGCGCTTTGCCTTGGCCAATCCCGATCCAGAGTCCCCCGCCGTCGCCGGTGCGATCGATCTTGCCGTTCCGGAAGCGTCACCCGCGTTCCGCAAGGTGGCCGGTCGCGCCCATCCGAACCTGCTCACAATGGAGCGGCCCTGGGATGACAAGAACAAGCGCTACAAGACCGATCTCGCCGTCGATGAGATACGGAGGACGGTCGGCTTCTTCGGCTCGACAAGCGGGGAAGGGGGGTGGCGGATCGCTGTCGTCGATCCGGCCGACGACATGAACCCTAGCGCGGCCAACGCGTTGCTCAAGATTCTCGAAGAACCGCCATCGCGCTCGCTGTTCTTCATTGTTTCCCACACCCCTGGGCGGCTCCTCCCCACCATCCGGTCTCGCTGCCGTCGGCTCGACCTGGCGCCGTTGTCGGCAGAGACAATCGCCACGGCGATGCGCGACAGCGGTACCATTGATGTCGATGACGAAGACATCAGCCTGGCAGCCGCGTTGGCGGGAGGAAGTCTGCGGCGTGCGATCCTGCTTCTCCAGGACGACGGCATCTCCACGTACCGCGCCTTTGCCCGCTTCGCAGCAGATGTCGGCCACCCGGACATTACGGCGATGCACGCCTTGGCCGACAGCGTCTCCGGCCGCGGCGCCAATGACGCCTATGAGGGCTTCATCGAAACCGTCCGCGCGTGGCTTGCCCGACGTGTCCGCGGCGAGCCTGAGCCGGTCGCGGAAACCAATCCGGGTGAGGCGGTGCGGGCCGTTCCGCTTGCCAGATGGGCGGAGGTGTGGGAGAAGATCGCGCAATCATCGACCGAAGCCGATGATCTCAACCTTGACCGCAAACAGGTCGTACTTTCGATCCTCATGTCGCTCGCCCGCGCCGCACGAATGTGATCATGCCTCCCGGCCGCATCGCGGCCGCGATCCTTTGCGTCCCGGTTGCTGACTGCCTGGCGAGATGACGATGAGCGCCCAGAAATTCTACATCACCACCGCGATTTCCTATCCCAACGGTCCGCCGCATATCGGCCATGCCTACGAGGCGCTGGCGACCGACGCGCTGGCCCGATTCCGCCGGCTCGACGGCGACGACGTCTATTTCCTGACGGGCACCGACGAGCACGGGATCAAGATGAAGCAGATGGCGGGCCGCGCCGGCGTCACGCCGCGCGAATTTGCCGACCGGAACGCGCCATTGTTCCAGAAGATGGTGCAGACGCTCGGCTGCTCGAACGACGACTTCATCCGCACCACCGAGCCGCGCCACTACCGCTCCTGCGAGGAGATCTGGCGCCGGATGCAGGCGGCCGGCGACCTCTACAAGGATTCCTATGCCGGCTGGTACTCGGTCCGCGACGAGGCGTACTACGCCGAGTCGGAGACGGAGGTGAGGGCGGACAACGTCCGCTATGGCCCCCAGGGCACACCCGTGGAGTGGGTAGAGGAGGCGAGCTACTTCTTTCGGCTCTCGGCCTACCAGGAACGCCTGCTCGCACATTACGAGTCGAATCCCGATTTCATCGGCCCGGACGAGCGCCGCAACGAGGTGGTGAGCTTCGTCAAGGGCGGACTGCGGGATCTCTCGATCTCCCGGACGACCTTCGACTGGGGCATCCCGGTGCCGGAGGACCCCAGCCACGTCATGTATGTCTGGGTCGACGCGCTCACCAACTACATCACCGGCGTCGGCTTCCCGGATGATACGGCGAAGTTCGACCGTTACTGGCCGGCCGATGTCCATGTCATCGGCAAGGACATCGTACGCTTTCACGCCGTCTACTGGCCGGCCTTCCTGATGTCGGCCGGGCTACCGCTGCCGAAGCGCGTCTTCGCTCACGGCTTCCTCTTCAACCGCGGAGAGAAGATGTCGAAGTCGGTCGGCAACGTCGTCGATCCCTTCGCGCTCGTCGCCGCCTATGGCGTAGATGCGTTCCGCTATTTTTTCCTGCGCGAAGTGCCGTTCGGCCAGGACGGCAACTACAGCCATGAGGCCATCGTCCAGCGCATCAATGCCGATCTCGCCAACGATCTCGGCAATCTCGCCCAGCGCTCTCTGTCGATGATCGCCAAGAACTGTGACGGCGTGCTGCCGACGCTTGGTGAACTTGCCGCGGAAGACCACCAGATGCTCAGCCAGGCCGACGGGTTGCTCGCGCTGTGCCGCGCGGCCTTCGGGACCCAACAGATCCATCAGGCGCTGAACGCGATCTGGTCCGTCGTCGCCGAGGCGAACCGCTACTTCGCCGGCGCCGCACCCTGGGCGCTCCGCAAGACCGATCCGGCCCGCATGGGCACCGTTCTCCATGTCACGGCGGAGGTGATCCGGCAGGTCGGCACTCTTGTCCAGCCGGTGATGCCCGGGTCTGCGGCAAAGCTTCTCGATCTCCTCGCCGTCGCTCCCGATGCGCGGAGCTTCGCGAGCCTCGGGGTAACGGGACGCTTGCAGGCGGGAACACTGCTTCCGCCCCCGGCAGCGGTCTTTCCACGGTACGTCGAGGATGCCGACAAGGATGCGGCGGTAACAGGCTGAACCGGGATCCGATGCTCGTCGACAGCCACTGCCACCTCGATTTTCCCGATTTCGACGAGGACCGCGATGCCGTCGTGGAACGGGCGCGCGCGGCCGGCGTCGAGACCATTGTCAGCATCTCGACGAAGGTTGCGCGCTTTCCGCAACTCCGGGACCTGGTGGGGCGCTACCCGCAGGTTTACTGCTCGGTCGGCACCCATCCGCACAACGCGGCCGAAGAGCCCGACGTGACGGCGGAAGACCTCGTCCGGTTCGCCGCAGATCCCAAAGTGGTGGCGATCGGGGAGGCCGGTCTCGACTACCATTACGACAACTCGCCCAGAGAAGCGCAGCGGATCTCTTTCCTCCGGCACATTGCGGCAGCGCGTGAAACGCAGCTCCCGCTGGTGATCCACGCTCGCGACGCGGACGCCGACATGGGCGATATCCTCGAGGCCGAAAGCGGGCAGGGCGCCTTCCCCGCCATCCTCCACTGCTTCTCCTCGGGCCGCGAGCTCGCGCGGCGCGGCCTCGATCTTGGGCTCTATGTGTCGTTCTCGGGGATTCTGACCTTCAGGCGCTCCGACGAACTCCGCGCGATTGCTCGCGATGTCCCGCTCGACCGGCTTCTGGTCGAGACCGATGCACCGTATCTGGCGCCGCCTCCCTATCGCGGCCGTCGCAACGAACCCGCCTATGTCACTGAGACTGCTCGGGTTCTTGCTGAGGTCAAGGGTCTATCGGTGGACGCGCTCGCCGAGGCCACGACGGACAATTTCCATCGAATCTTCAATAGAATCGTACGGCCGGAATGACAGGTCTGGGTGCAACGATTCTCGGCTGTGGACCGTCGCCGGGTGTGCCGCGGATCGGCGATGACTGGGGCGCCTGCGATCCCGCCGAGCCACGAAACCGTCGTTCGCGGTGCGGGTTGCTCGTCGAGCGCAAAGAGGCTGGAACGCCGGCGACCCGCGTACTGGTCGACACCAGCCCGGACATCCGCACCCAGCTCCTCAGTGCCGGTGTCGATCATCTGGACGGCGTTCTCTACACCCACGCCCATGCCGACCATCTCCACGGCATCGACGACCTTCGTGCCTTCTGGATGAAAACGAAGCGCCGACTCGACGTTTACGCCGATGGTGCGACTTCGGATCGTATCCTCGAAGCCTTCGAGTACTGCTTCCGGACCCCGCCGGGGGGCACATATCCGCCGATCCTCACGATGAACCGCATCGAATCCAATGCGCGGCTCGCAATCAACGGCGCCAGCGGTCCGATCGACGTCACGCCATTCACCCAGGCCCACGGTCCCGGCGGCGCGACGCTGGGCTTCCGGTTTGGCACGCTGGCATATTCCTGCGATGTCAGCGATTTGGACGACAATGCTGCATCCATGCTCGAGGGATTGGACGTGTGGATCGTCGATGCGCTCCGGCGCGACCCGCATTCGAGTCACTTCAGCGTTCGTGAGTCGCTCGCGTGGATCGACAGGCTCAAACCTCGGCGTGCGATCCTCACACATATGGACTACAGCCTCGATTATGCGACGCTCAGATCTGAACTGCCGTCGAACGTCGAGCCCGCATACGATGGCATGGTGATCGCGCTTTGACCGCGGGTTACGGTCCGACCCGCGAATGCGGTCAAGTTCCATAATATATCTTATGCGACTCACGTGGCTGTCGTAACTCTCGCGCCAGGAACTCCACCGATGACGCCCTCCCGAGACATCTCAAGGCTGATCGAGATCATGGCCGCGCTGCGCGATCCCGACACCGGCTGTCCCTGGGACATCGAGCAGACCTTCGCGACCATCGCGCCCTACACGATCGAGGAAGCGCATGAGGTTGCCGAGGCGATCGCCCGGAACGACATGCTCGATCTCCGAGACGAGCTTGGCGATCTGCTGCTCCAGGCCGTCTATCATGCGCGGCTTGCCGAGGAAGCCGGTGCGTTCTCCTTTGCCGACGTGGTCGAGGCGATCACAACCAAACTCATCCGGCGACATCCCCACGTCTTCGGCGACGCCGACGCCCGGGCGGCCGGCGCGGCCAAAGGCATCTGGGAGAAGATCAAGGCCGAGGAAATGACGTCCCGGCGGGCCGAGCGCGGCGAGGCTGAAGAGGCCCCTGGACTCTTGTCCGGTGTCGGGCGTGGCCAGCCGGCGTTGGCTCGCGCACTCAAGCTGCAGGAGAAGGCGTCGACAGTGGGCTTTGACTGGAACGATCCCCGTGCCGTCCTGGTGAAGCTTCGCGAGGAGATCGACGAGATCGAGGCCGAACTCGCAGACCGCGAGCCGACCCGGGTCGCGGATGAGGTCGGGGACCTCCTGTTCGCCGTGGTCAACCTCGCACGCCATCTCCGAGTCGATCCCGAGCAGGCGCTGCGTGGCGCGAACCTGAAATTCGAGACCCGTTTCGCCGCAATCGAATCGGCGCTGGCGAAAACGGGACGGACACCAGCCGGTGCAACTTTGGACGAGATGGAAGCGCTTTGGCAGGCGGCCAAGACGCGAACCGACAGAGCGCCCTGACGGATCGTTCCAGGCAGTCGCTTTCGGCGCCCCCTGCCCGCGGTTGATTGATGCGTTGAGGCTTTACAGTCAGGGCCGGGTCCCTTCGTCCCATAGGTCGCCCTGGGTGTCCTCCACAACATCGCCCAGCACCTCCGCGGCGAGTTTCCGGCTCACGCCACGGCCACCGGCGAGCGCGGCCTTGTCGAGCGCGGCCACGATCCGATTGGCGGCAGCAAGGGAGCGCTCCATCCGCGTCGCAATGTAGGTGACGACTCCAGGATCGACGTTGAGCTGGCGATCGGCGAAGAGCTTGGTCAGGACGCGGCGGAGCAGATCGTCATCCGGTGCGCCCAGCATCACCAGCCGCATCGCGCGGAGCCGCGAAACGAGGTCGGGCAAGGTCAGGCGCAGTTCGGCGGGGCCGGACCGACTGGTGATCAGCACCTTTGCGTCCCGCTCGACAGCGAGATTGAGGAGATGGAAGACCGCGGGCTCGTCGATCGGCCCCGCGTGAAGATCCTCCATCGCCACGACGCCGCCGGCGGTGAGCCGGTCGGCATCCTCGCGGACAAGGTCCCTCGCCTCGATCCGCGCTGCGCCCGGAAACTCGCAGAAGATCGACGCCAGGTGGGACTTGCCGCTGCCTTCAGGCCCGACGAGAAGAACGCCTCGGGATGGCCAGTCCGGCAACGCTTCGATCAGCGTGATGGCTTCGAGGTTGGCGCGACCGGCAACGAAGTCGGCCCGACCGGTTGTCGGCTCGTGCGGAAAGCCAAGCGTAAGCTGCGTCCCCGGCGGCTCGCGATGCCCGCTCACGGACCGTCCTGGCCGCGGTAGATCGGGCTCGCGAGATAGCGCGCAAGGGCGTAGCGGACGAGCACGCCTATCGCCGCCGCTATCGGGATCGCAATCAGCAGCCCGACAAAGCCGAAGAGAAGGCCGAAGGCGAAGAGCGAGAACATCAGCCAGACCGGGTGAAGGCCGACATTGGTGCCGATCAGGTAGGGTTGAAGGACGTAGCCCTCTATGAGCTGGCCGGAGATGAACAGCGTCGCGGCCGCAACCGGCATCACCCAATCCGGCCAGAACTGGAGAAGCGCGATGCCGACCGATACGACGAACCCCAGCGTCGAGCCGAGATAGGGGATGAACGAGACAACCCCGGCGACGAGCCCGATCAGGAAGCCGAAATTGACGCCGAGAAGCACCAGCCCCGCCGCGTAGAACGTGCCGAGAGTGAGGCTGACCATCGCCTGCCCGCGAACGAAGCCGGCGAGCACCCGGTCGATCTCGCTGGCGAGGAGACGGACCTCGCCGACACTGTCCCGTGGTATCCAGCTATCGACCAGGTCAATCATCCTGTCCCAGTCATAGAGGAGGTAGAAGGCGACGACGGGCGTCACCACAAGAAGCGCGAGGATGTTGATGATCGCGAGACCGCCGCTCCACAGGCCGGTCACCAACGTCGTCAACCAGTTGGCGCCCTGGCTGAGCAGGCTCGCCAGCGACGAACGCACCGCGGCGGGGTCGACGCCGAGGCTCTCCGCCCAGCTGCTCTGCAGGATCGAATTGATCAGCACGTCCAGGCGCGCGAGATAGTCGGGAAGGTTCTGGGCGAGCAGGATGAGCTGGTTGATGAGGATCGGCAGCACCAGAAGCATCAGCGCGATGAGCACCACGATGAACAGCACCAGGATGGTCATGGTCGCGGCGAGACGGCTGAAGCCCTGCCGCTCGAACCAGTCGGCGAGCGGGTCGAGCAGATAGGCGAGCGCTGCCCCGGCAACGAAGGGGAGCAGGATCGAGCTGAAGAGGAAGAGCAGGATGAGCAGCGTCACCAGCGCCGCGACCCAGAAGACTACCTTGCGGTCGATCCGCATCTAGGGCTGCCCTCCCGCCGCGCCCGTCCCGTCGCTGCCCATATGTCTCACCCAATCGACCGCGTAGACGGCCGTCGACGCGATCGTCAGGAACCCCACCAGGACCGCCATGACATTTCGCACCATTGCCAGATCCAGCGGGAACGCAAGGTCGCCCAGCACCAACCCGGCAAGCACGATCTGGGCCGCCGTGTTCGCCTTGCTGATGATCCGGGGCCGCATCTCGACGGGCTGGCCGAGCATGCCGGCGAGCATCACCGCCCCGATGATCAGGATGTCGCGACTGACGATGAGGATCGTCACCCAGAGCGGGATCTCGTTGAGAATCGCGAAGGTCACGTAGATGGAAACGAGCAGCACCTTGTCGGCCAGGGGATCCAGATACGATCCCAGTTCCGACCGAAGGTTGAACTGGCGAGCCAGAAACCCGTCGACCGCGTCGCTCACCCCGGCGAGGATGAATATCCAGAAGGCCGTGACCGCGTCCCCCTTGACGATCAGCCAGACCGTGAACGGAACAAGAAACAGCCTGCCGATAGTGATGAGATTCGGAATGGTTACGGGCATGGTCCAAACCTTGCGCCGCCCTGTCCGGAACGGCGGAAATGCGGGTTAGGAATGGCATGACGGGCGCAGCCACGCAATCTTGTGGCATGCGGCGGCTTTGGCTTGCATTCGACCGTCGGGCCGGGGAGTATGCCGCCGCCAGGGGAGACCATATCGATGAGCAACGCTGAGGCGCGCGGAGCCTCGCCGCTGGGCTATGCCGACGCGGGCGTCGACATCGACGCCGGCAACGACTTCGTCGAGGCGCTCAAGCCGATCATTCGAACGACGCGCCGAGCGGGTGCGGACGCCGAGATCGGCGGGTTCGGCGGCCTCTTCGACCTCAAGCGCACCGGCTACAAGGACCCTCTCCTCGTCAGCGCCACCGACGGCGTTGGCACCAAGCTCAGGATCGCGATCGAGACGGGGATTCTCGACACGGTCGGCATCGACCTGGTCGCGATGAACGTCAACGACATCGTCGCCCAGGGCGCCGAGCCGCTCTTCTTCCTCGACTATTTCGCGACTGGAAAGATCGAGCTGGCTTCGGCCATCGCCATCGTCGCCGGAATCGCGCGGGGCTGCCGCATGGCCGGCTGTGCGCTCATCGGCGGCGAGACGGCCGAGATGCCCGGCTTCTACGAGCCTTCGGAATTCGACCTTGCCGGATTCTCCGTCGGCGCCGTCGAGCGCGATCGTGTCCTGCCGCGGAAGGACGTGGCGGCAGGAGACGTCATCCTCGGCCTCGGTTCGTCGGGCGTCCACTCCAACGGATATTCGCTCGTCCGGCTCGTCGTCGCCCGCTCCGAGGCCCGGTACGACTTCCCCTCCCCGTTCGGCGACAGCACGCTCGGTCGGGACCTCTTGACGCCGACGCGCATCTACGTGAAACCGCTCCTCGCCGCGATGAAGGAGCCGGGGCGGATCAAGGCCCTTGCCCACATCACCGGCGGCGGCTTCGTCGACAATATCCCGCGGGTGCTCCCTGGACGGCTCGCCGCACGGATCGACCTTGGGGCGATCGACGTGCCGCCGGTCTTCCGTTGGCTGGCCGAGGCCGGGCCCATCGCAGAAGCCGAGATGCTCCGCACGTTCAACTGCGGCGTCGGCATGGTGGCGATCGTCGCCCCCGAGGCGGCCGACGCCGTCGCCGAGTCGCTCGCGACCGATGGCGAGACGGTGTTCCGCCTGGGCCGGGTGGAGCCGCGGCATGGCGCGCCGGTGGTTTTTGACCGGGCGCTCGACCTCAGGACGGGGTGAGGCATCCCCTCTGAGATCGCGTTGGGGCGCAACGCCGGGGCGTGTGCGAAACGCAAGAGCAAACCCGAGGTCTGAATGGCGAAGACAAGTGGTTCCGGCCCGATCCGCCGCCGCACCGCGATCCTCATTTCCGGCCGCGGCAGCAACATGGCGGCGCTGATCGCGGCCGCCGCCGATCCCCCCTTCCCCGCCGAGATCGCCCTGGTCGTGTCGAGCCGGCCGAAGGCGGCCGGGCTCGACAAAGCTGGCGCTGCGGGGATCGAGACGGCCGTTGCCGATTACGCTGCCGGGGCAATGGCGGCCGAAGCGGAGATCGAGGCACGGCTTGCCGAGCATGGCATCGACCTCGTCTGCCTCGCCGGATTCATGCGCCTGCTGTCGCCGGAATTCGTCCAGCGCTGGGGCGACCGGATGATCAACATCCACCCGTCCCTCCTACCCGCCTTCGCCGGCCTCAACACCCATCACCGTGCCCTCGACGCCGGCGTGAAACTCCACGGCTGCACGGTGCACTTCGTCCGCGCCGCCATGGACAACGGACCGATCATCGCCCAGGCGGCGGTGCCGGTTCTTGACGGAGACACGCCGGCGACGCTCGGGGCTCGGGTGCTCTCGGCGGAACACATCCTCTACCCGAAGGTGCTGGCTCTGGTCGCCGCCGAACGTATCCGCGTCGTCAACGAGCTCTGCGTGTTCTCCAACCGGCCGCCCCCGGGCGACGGGCCCGGCGTGCTCGTCTCGCCGCCGGGCATCTGACCCGAGCACCCAGCCCCTAACCCGCCTCGATCCAGACCCGGTTGTCGTGGAAGGCGGCGCCGCCGAAGGGCGCGACGGGATCGGCGCCGGTCAGCGTGTTGATGCCGTTGCCGTCGGCGAAGGCGGCATTGGGCCAGATCCCTTCCGAGACGAGGACGCCCCGACGCAGCCCGTCGAAGTGGCGGGCATGGAGGGTGACGGCGCCGCGCGCGTTGCCGAGACGGACTCTCGCCCCGTCGGCGATGCCGTGGACCGCACCGTCCTCGGGATGGATGAGCACCTCCGGCCGGCCCCCTTCCTTCTTCCGCGACGATGGCGTCTCGTTGAAGGACGAGTTGAGGAAGGACCGCGCAGGGGACGTCGCCAGGCGGAACGGGTGGCGCTCGTCCGCTTCCTCGATCGCCGGCCAGTAGTCGGGAAGCGAGGGCATCGTCGCCCAAGGTCCCATCGGCCCGTTATTGGGGGCGACGACCTTCGGCCAGTCGGGCTTGAAGCGGAACTTGCCGCCCGGACGCGGGAAGCCGTCGAGGTAGTGAGCGGCGCGGAATTCGGGCTGGCAGTCGATCCACTTCGCCGCCTCGAGTTCGGCCAGCGTGCCGCGGTGCGACTTCCGGAGCATCCAGTCGATGTGCTCGCGCTCGCTCATCCCGAAGCCGGGATGATCGAAGCCGAGGCGCTCCGCCAAGCCGGCGATGACCTGGTGGTTGGTACGGCACTCGCCCGGCGGGGCGACGAGCTTCGGCCCGAGAATGATGTACTGGTGTCCGCCGCCGCGATAGATGTCGTCATGCTCGAGGAACATCGTCGCCGGGAGGACGAGGTCCGCCATCGTCGCGGTCTCGGTCATCACCTGCTCGTGGACGGCGACGAAGAGATCGTCTCGCGCGAAGCCGCGCTTCACCTTCGCCTGTTCCGGCGCGACCGACATGGGGTTGGTATTCTGGATCAGCATCGCCGCGACCTTCGGCCCGCCGAAGAGCGGCTCGGCTTCGCCGCAGAGGACCGCGCCGATCCGCGACTGGTCAAGCCGGCGGATTCGTGGATCGACCAGGTCGTGTCCCTCGATCATCGCTTTGTCGAGGGCGAAGATGGCGCTGTTGGAATGGAAGGCCCCTCCCCCCTCGTGCTGCCAGGCGCCGGTGACAGCGGCGATGCAGGAGGCGGCATGCATCGAGACCGCGCCGTTCCGCGAGCGGCTGAAGCCGTAGCCAAGGCGGAAAAAGGTGCGCTTCGTGGTGCCAACCGCCTTGGCGAAGTCCTCGATCTCCGCGACCGGGAGCCCGGTGATCGCGGACGCCCATTCCGGCGTCCGCGAGCGGACATGCGCTTCGAGCTCCGCCGGGACGTCGGTGTACTTCTCGAGGTAATCGCGGTCGGCATGGCCGTCACGGAAGAGGACGTGCATGACCGCGCAGGCGAGCGCCGCGTCGGTCCCCGGCTTGAGGCAAAGGCCGATGTCCGCCTGCTTCATGGTCTCGTTGCGGTAGACGTCGATCACCGCGATCCGCGCCCCGCGCTCCTTCCGCGCCTTGATCGCATGGGTCATGACGTTGACCTGGGTGGCGACGGCGTTGGTGCCCCAGATCACCACGAGGTCGGACTTCGCCATCTCGCGCGGGTCGACGCCGGCGATGCGCCCGACGCCGGCGCTCCACCCGGTCCAGGCCGGGTTGGTGCAGATGGTGTCGAACTGACCGGAATAACGGCCGGCGTGACGGAGGCGGTTGATGCCGTCGCGCTGCACCAGCCCCATCGTGCCGGCGTAGAAATAGGGCCAGACGGCCTCGGGGCCATGACGCGTCGTCGCCTGGACGAAGGCCTCGGCGACGAGGTCGAGGGCATCGTCCCAGCCGATCGGCACCCAGTCGCCGGCGCCCTTTTCGCCCTTGCGGCGAAGGGGATGGAGGAGGCGGTTGGGATTGTGGATGCGTTCGGCGTAGCGCGCGACCTTGGCGCAGATGACGCCGGCCGTGTAATCGTTCGACTTCGCGCCATACACCCGCCCGACGGTGACGCCGTCGACGACCTCGACCTCCAGCGCGCAGGTCGACGGGCAGTCGTGGGGACAGGCGGAATGGCCGATCGTCGTCGACAGCGGTTTGTTCATGGGACTCTCCGACCCGCAGAGTCAGGCGGGGGCAAGGCAGAGTCAATCGGCCGTGTCCGCGCACGACTCTTCCCTGCCGCGCCCGTATACGGGCCGGGGGATGCCGTCAGTCCTTCCCTCGGCGGACCAAGGGGGTGGCGGGCGCTTCCGAAGCGCCGGCCGGGATTGAGCCACCCGGCCGTGCCGGGGTTAAGCCACCCGGCGGGGGTATTGCAGTCTGGCGCTTGGGCAAGCGCCCGCCGCGGCGGTTTTTAGCTTCCGGGCTCGGCGCTCTTCCACGGTCTCCGCAGAGGCCGCTTTAAGCCTTCAAGGCGGACGTCCGTAGTGACGTCGGTCCTCACCCGGACTTCCCCACGACGGCTGCGAGCCGCCGTGAAGCGCCGCTTCCCGCTCCACCGATGGACCGCCTCCGGACGGCGCCCCTCATGAGCGGGAATGAAGGC
This sequence comes from Bauldia sp., assembly GCA_022841545.1. GTDB lineage: Bacteria > Pseudomonadota > Alphaproteobacteria > Rhizobiales > Kaistiaceae > Bauldia. The sequence goes on from JALHRF010000005.1 coordinate 49,668, forward strand.
AGGATAAGCGAGGAATCCAAAGCGGGGATAAGATTCATCCGGTGGGTCGCAATTTCGACAGCAATGGGCTTTGTCTGGTCCGACGGCTAGATATCTAGCCGTATCAGCTAGAGGGATAGACGAGCGTGGCCTTTCATGTGCGGGACCCTGAGACTGACGCGCTGGTGCGGCGACTGGCGGCGCAAGAGGGAGTCGGGCTGACCGAGGCGGTCAAGAGAGCAGTCGCCGCCAAGCTCCATGCGCACGAGAGAGAAGAACCGATCCGCGAGCGGGTCCGCAAGATACAAGCCGAGATCGCCCGTTACCCGGCGACGGGCCTGAAGGCGGACAAGGCGTTCTTTGACGACCTGTCGGACGAAAGATGTTCATCGACGCCTCGGCGCTGGTTGCGATCCTCATGAGCGAGGCCGATGCAGATTGGTTGCTTTCGCGAATCGAGGCATCCGGCTCGGCAATCACGTCCCCCGTCGCAGTATATGAGACAGTGCTGGCGCTGATGCGCGAACGCGCATTGTCACGCGTCGTCGCGGAACAGAAGGTGCGCACATTTTTCACGGTGACCGGGATCGAGGTGATTCCGATCACGGACGAGATCGGCCGGGCGGCGCTCGATGCGTTCGACCGCTACGGCAAGGGGCGCGGTCACCCGGCGCAGCTCCACATGGGCGACTGCTTTGCCTACGGCGCCGCGATGACGCTCGGCGTGCCGCTCCTTTACAAGGGCGATGACTTCGCAAAGACCGCGTTGGCGGTAGCTAGGGTGGGTTAGCGTCAGGGACGCGTAACCCGCCGGTCTGTCCGAAGCGGGACGCGGTGGGTTACGGCGCGGAGCGCCTAACCCACCCTACAATCCCACCTTCTCCAGCCCGCCCATGTAGGGGCGGAGCACTTCGGGGACGGCGATCGAGCCGTCGGCGTTCTGGTAATTCTCCATGACCGCGATCAGCGCGCGGCCGACGGCGGTGCCGGAGCCGTTGAGCGTGTGCACGAGGCGGTTGCCTTTCCCCTCCTTCGGGCGATAGCGGGCCTTCATGCGGCGGGCCTGGAAATCGCCGCAGACCGAGCAGGACGAGATTTCGCGGAACGTCCCCTGCCCCGGCAGCCAGACCTCGATGTCGTAGGTCTTCTGCGCGCCGAAGCCCATGTCGCCGGTCGAGAGCGTCATGACGCGGTAGTGGAGGTCGAGGCGGCGGAGCACCTCCTCGGCGCAGGCAAGCATGCGCTCGTGCTCGTTGCGGCTCTCCTCGGGCGTGGTGATCGAGACCAGCTCGACCTTGTCGAACTGATGCTGGCGGAGCATGCCGCGGGTGTCGCGGCCGGCGGCGCCGGCCTCGGCGCGGAAGCAGGGCGTGAGCGCCGTGAAGCGGAGCGGCAGCGCCTCCTCCTCGATGATCGATTCACGGACAAGATTCGTCAGCGGGACTTCAGCGGTGGGGATGAGCCAGAAATCTTCCTTGAGCGGGGCGCGATCGAGAGTGCGTGTCACAAGCATTGAGAGATCGATCGAACCGTTAGCGTACTCCTGTCTGTCGTCTGCCATCGCGAAACGAAGCGCATCCGACAAGAGCTCGGCGCGGTTGACGGTTCGGGTCGCGAGGAACTGATCGTCGACGAACTTCGGCAACTGCGCGGTGCCGAACATCGTGTCATCCCGCACCAAGAGCGGCGGCTGGATCTCCTCGTAGCCATGCTCGGTGGTGTGAAGGTCGAGCATGAACTGGCCGAGGGCGCGCTCCATGCGGGCGAGGCCCTTCCGGAGCACGACGAAGCGCGAGCCGGACAGCTTCGCCGCGGTCTCGAAGTCCATCATGCCGAGCGCCTCGCCGAGCTCGTAGTGCTCCCTCGAGCTGTTCAGCGTCGGCGGCTTGCCCCAGCGGCTTTTCTCGACATTGGCGTGCTCGTCCGGGCCGACCGGCACGTCGTCGAGCGGCACGTTGGGGATGACGGCGAGCGCGTCCTCCAGCGCCTTGTCGAGCCGCTTGCCCTCGTCCTCGGCGGTGCCGAGGAATGTCTTCAGTTCCGCGACTTCAGCCATCAGGGCGGCGGCGGTCGCCTCGTCCTTCGCGGCCTTGGCCTTGCCGATCTCCTTGGAGGCGGCGTTGCGGCGGGCCTGCGCCTCCTCGACCTTGACGATCTGGGCGCGGCGCGCCTCGTCCATGGCGATCAGGCCGTCGACGGTGACGCGCGCCGCCTCCGACGCCGAGCCGCGCTTCGTCAACGCCTCCGCCAGCGCTTCGGGATTGTCGCGGATCCATTTGATGTCGAGCATGGGCGCCTTCTCGGAGACTCTCGTTCTCCGTCATTCCGGCGAAAGCCGGACTCCATCACGGCCGGTGCAGCCTGCTTCCCCGTGCAGACCTGGAGGTTCGCGATGGACGCCGGCTTTCGCCGGTGACGGACGTGTGGGCGCTGTCATAGACGGGTGGATGCAGTGAAGGAAGTGCCGGCGTGAGCGGCATGGCGGCACGTCCGCCGTCTGCGTCCGCCCATCAGGAAGCCGCCCTCCATCACCGACGCTGGAGCTGCCGATCAAAGGTCGAAATCGCCCCGCGACGCGGATCGGTAGCGCCAAGCCGTGGCAAGCTCCCCGGACAGCGGAGGCCCAGCGTATGCCGATGCCGTCGCCCTATTCCAGATAATCCGCGGCGACATTGGAATCGCCGAGTTGATCGCTGACCGCGTTGAATTTGTCGACGAAGACGCCGAAGCGCGTCCGGTCGTAATTGCCGGGATACCATCCCTCGACGATGACATCGCCGTCGTCATCCTCGTAGTAGCGCGCGGCGATGGCATTCTCGTTCATCCCGTTCAGGAATTCGAAAAAGCCGAGCCGGTCGCTCTTGGCCTTGTCCGTGGTTCCGAAGAAGGTCACCACGAGCACGCCGCCATTGTAGCCCTTCACCGACACGTTATAGAACTTGTCGTGCTTGGCTATGAGGGATGTCTCGCCGTCCTCAACCGCGTAACCCAGAAATTCAAGGTGGGCCTTGTAGTCATCGGAGCCGTCGAACGGGCCGGCGAACGCGGGCGTCCCGGTCAAGGCGACGAGCACTAAGATCAGCATCGTGAGCGCGCGCATGGGCAATCGATCCTGGTTGTGGCGGGCAGGAGCGCACTGAGAGCCTAGCCGAGCACCTTTATCTTGGGTAGGGACTCGCGCGTTTTTTCGGCGATTTATGGTTCGGCGCCCGGTGCCGGACACGGTGCTGGCGGCAGCATCTCCAGGCCTGTGAGCTTGCCTGAAAGCGAGAATGCGCCGTAGTCGATGCGCATCGTGCGGCCAATGCCGTTCTCGTAGACGACGAAGGAGAGGACGTAGTACGGCGTTTCCTCCCCGCCCCCGCGCTTGTCGAAATAGCTGATCGTCACCGGCCAGTGCCGCATCCCGGCAATACCCGCCTTGGCGACCATCGGCTCGTCGCCGGCGTCGTTGGCGGCGGTCGAGACCTTTCCTATCACCCCGGCAGTGTCGAACACCGTCTCGCCGCTCTCCGATCCGTCATAGACCTCGAACGAGACGAACTGGTCGCCCGCCATTGCCGCAGTGATGATCCGCTCCATCTGCTGGGTCGGGAAGACCACGGTGTCCTTGAGCACCAGGCGCTTCGTCCCCGGCCGGGTCAGCGCCACCGATATGTCATCGCCCTCGCGGCGCGCCTTCCCCACCGACTGCTCCGCGAGCACGTTGCCGGAATAGGTCTCGTTGTTGAAATCGAGGCTCCGCCCGTCGGCGGCCTCGAAGGTCGAAGACCGCGAATCAGTCCTCTGCAGGCTGCCCTGAGCGTCCTCGGTCTCGGTGACAAAGCGGAGTTTCGAACTGTAGCCGGCGCACTCCGATCCGGTGAACTCGAGCACCAGCCGTCCGGTCACCCCGGTCACGTCGGCGCCATCGCCGGCCTCGAGCAGCGAAATGTCATAGACGGCGCGGTGCGAGGCCAGCACCGGCGGCGCCGCCGCCGCAGCGACCGCCAGACCGCACGAGAATACCCCGCCAAGGGCCACGGAAATGGTGCGCACGCTCGGCCTCGCTCCCCTCATCATGCTCCGCCACTGCGCCCCGACCATGGCGGAAACGCGGCATCTTCCCCTTGCGGCTCTCCGGATTTTGCGCCACACAGCCGGGCTTGATCCGCCCGAGCAAGGAGTGACGAGATGGCCAGCGAAATCGAAGCCCGACTGAAGGCGCTTGGCATCGTCCTGCCGGTCCCCGGAAAGCCCGCGGCAAACTACGTGCCCTACGTCGTCAGCGGCAAGCTGCTTTTCCTTTCCGGCCAGGTGCCGATGACACCCGACGGTGTAAAGTTCGTCGGCAAGGTCGGGCGCGAATATTCGATCGAGGAAGGCCAGGAAGCGGCGCGCCTGTGCGCCATCAACCTGCTCGGCGTGGCGCAGGCCGCGGTCGGCGATCTCGAACGCATCCAGCGCATCGTGAAGGTGGTTGGCTTCGTCAACGCCACCCCGGATTTCCCCGACGTCCACAAAGTCGTCAACGGCGCCTCCGACCTGATCACCGAGGTGCTGGGCGAGCAGAGGGGCAAGCACGCCCGCTCGGCGATCGGCATGGGGACGCTGCCGCTCGGCGTGGCGGTCGAGGTCGAGGCGATCGCGGAGATCGCCTGAGGCTAGTGACGTGAATTTGACATTCGCCTCCCGCATGGCATCACGCGGCACCTGCGAGTGTCAAATTCGGAACTTCACTAGGATCAAATACTTGTTAGTGATCCTTCTGATTCCGACACTTGCCCAAGAGGCCGGTATCAGGGGGATGCAAATGTCAGAATCGGATCACTAGCGCCATGTCCGGGCCGGCCTGGCTGACGGCGCGGCCGGTGGCCCATCGGGGCTACCATGAACGCGACGCCGGCCGGATCGAGAACACGATCCCCGCGGCCGAAGCGGCGATCGCCCGCGGCTTCGCCATCGAATGCGACCTCCAGCTCACCCGGGACGACGTCGCGATCGTCTTCCACGACGACACCCTCGACCGGCTGACCGAGGCGACGGGGCCGGTCCAGGCGCGAACGCTGGCCGAGCTCAAGGCGATCCCGCTCCGCGGCACCGAGGCGCGCATCCCGACGCTCGACGAGTTCCTCGCCGCCGTCGGCGGCCGGGTCCCGATCTTCGCCGAACTCAAGAGCCGCTTCGACCACAACCGCCGCCTGGAGCAGGCCGCGGCGCCGCGCCTCAACGCCTATCAGGGCCCGCTTGCGGTCATGTCCTTCGATCCGGACTCGGTGCTTGCCCTGAAGAAGCTCGCCCCCGCGCTGCCCCGAGGCATGGTCGCCGACTGCTTCACCGACGCGGAGTGGGGTCCGATCCCGCCGCTCCGCAGGCTGGCGCTCCGGCACCTCGCCGCAGCAGCGACGGTGAGGCCGAGCTTCATCGCCTATGGCGTCCACGACCTTCCCGCGGATGCAGCACTTCTCCTTCGCCACCTCGGCACCCCGCTCCTTGCCTGGACGGTGCGGACTGCAGCCGATCGGGCGACGGCCCGCCGCTATGCCGATCAGATCATCTTCGAGGGGTTCGACCCGGACGCTACGGGCACGGCCTGGGCGGAATTGGACTGAACTCGCTGAGCGTGAGGCTCATGGCCAAGTCGCCGAGATCGTAGACCGCGGCCTGGGCGAAACCGTTCTCGTAGACCACCATCGAGGTCGAGAAGGCCGGGGTCTGCTCTCCACCCGAGCGGGGCGCAAAATAGCTCAGACCCATCCGCCAGCGCGCCATGTCCTCGAAGCCCAGGCCGGCGGCAAAGAGCGCATCGTCTTCGTTCTCGGAGCCGGCCCGGACCGACGTGATCAGCGCCGAGACAGTCCAGGCTTCCTCGCCCCCGTCGCTGCCGTCGTAGGTGCGGAACTCGCGGAAGGTCTCGCCCGCCTTGGCAGCGGCTATCGCGGCCTCAAGCATCGCAACCGGGAACAGGACTTTGCCCGGCAGGATCAGGTCGCGCTTCTCGGGTTCGGTCAGCGCGACCGAAACGCTGTCCGCGGCCAGGGTGGCGGCGCCGCTGGCGCGTTCGACCACCGTGTCAGCAAGCGTCGTGGTGACGTCGAACGTGAGGCTCTCGCTGGTCTCGCGGTGGCTCGACACCACCCGGAGCGGGAGGCTCATGCCGTCAGGACCGGCGATCTCCGCATCGAGTTCGGCCTCGGTTATCCAGGTGTCGCAATCGCGCTCGAGCGTCGCGGTCATCGTCCCGGCGATCGCCCCGAGGCCGTCCGACTTCGACGGATCCAGCCCGACCTCGTAGACCGCAAGCCCGGTCACCAGCGGCGCCTGGGCGGCAGCCGGCACCGAGAAAACACCTCCGGCAGCAAGAACCGCAAGCGAAACCCGTATCATCGCGTCCATTCCTGATTCTGCGTCTGCACCGGGTCTACTGGAGCGGGCAGCCGCGGCCAATTGCGTCGGTCACACCCCTGCACAAATTCCCCGCTCGCCTCCTATGTAGGGCCTGCGATAGTGGCGCAAGAAAGAAGGCGTGGGATCGGTGTCCGAATCCGGTGATGCAACGCTTCGGGTGGTGGCTTCGCTCCGCGACATCGCGCGCGCGGACTGGGAGGCCTGCGCCAATCCGGCGGCGTATGACGGCCCTGGCAATGGCATTGCCAGCAGTCGTTTGGTCGCGAGCCCGGAACCGGGCTGTGAGGATGGAACCATCGCCCGCGGGGCGGAGATCGCGGTCGAATACAACCCGTTCCTCTCCCACGACTTTCTCTCGGCGCTGGAGGAGTCGGGCTCGGCGACGCGCAAGACCGGCTGGCTCGGCCAACATCTCGTTCTCGACGGCCCCGACGGACGGGCCGCCGCCATTCTGCCTGCCTATCTCAAGTCGCATTCGATGGGCGAATACGTCTTCGACCACGCCTGGTCGGAGGCCTATGAACGGGCCGGCGGCCGCTACTACCCCAAGCTCCAGGTCGCGGTGCCGTTCACCCCGGTCACCGGACGGAAGCTCCTCGTCAGGCCCGGCCCCGACGCCGAGCGACACCGCCTGCTCCTTGCGCAGGGCATCACCACGCTCGCCCGCCGCCATGGCGTCTCCTCGGTCCATGCCACGTTCCTCCCGGAGGAGGAATGGGCCTTCCTCGCCGAGGCAGGGTTTCTCAAGCGCAACGACCAGCAGTTCCATTTCGTCAACCGCGGCTACCGCGACTTCGAGGATTTCCTTGCCGCCCTCGCCTCGCGGAAACGGAAGGCGATCCGCCGCGAGCGCCGCGACGCGGTCGCGCCCGGCATCGAAATCGTCCGCCTCACCGGCGGCGACCTGACCGAGGCCGCGTGGGACGCCTTCTTCGCCTTCTACATGGACACGGGGTCGCGGAAGTGGGGACGGCCCTACCTCAACCGGACCTTCTTCTCGCTCCTCGGCGAGCGGATGGGCGATCGCGTGCTTCTGATGCTCGCCATGCGCGGCGGCCGGCCAGTCGCGGGCGCGCTCAATCTGATCGGGTCGCACGCCCTTTACGGTCGCTACTGGGGCGCGATCGAGGAACACCCCTTCCTCCATTTCGAGCTCTGCTACTACCAGGCGATCGAATGGGGCATCGCCCACGGCCTTGCCCGCGTCGAGGCGGGCGCCCAGGGCGAGCACAAGCTCGCCCGCGGTTACGAGCCGGTGAAGACCTATTCCGCCCACTGGATCGCGGATCCGTCGTTCCGCCGGGCGGTCGCCAGCTACCTCGAGCAGGAACGCGCCCAGGTCACGCGCGACGTCGAGGTCCTCGGCGAGTACACGCCGTTCCGGAAGGGCGAGGCGCCGGAGGCGGAGTAAGGGCCGTTTCCGGTGCTTCCACCCGCACCGCAAGTACGGAAATCGCCTGTGACGGGCGTCACCGCCACGGGTTGACTCCGGCCCAATGCGTTGATTCCGAAGGCCGCAATTGCCGGCGCCGCGCCGTACCACGCCCTCGCTAGTCCCGGCTCCCCGAAACCGACAGTCTCCGCGTCGAACCGGACGGGCGATCGCCCGCTCCCCCTAAGCCCCATCGAAGATATCAGGAGACTGACAATGACCAGATCCAGGCTGACCCGGATTGCCGGGATTGTCCTTGCGGCGGCAGTGGCCGCGCCCGCCTTCGCCGGCCAGGGCGAGATCACAACGATCCAGCCCGGCGCCTCCCCCGCCGGAACATCCGACGAGCCTTTCGCGCTGGTCGGCGGGGACTATGGCTCGCAGGGATTCCACCACGGCCTTCCCGAGACCAGCAGCGTGCCGGGCACCGAACCCGTCGGCGGCGATGAACTGACCGACTGACCCCACAAAGCCGACCGTCCCGGACCTGCATCGCGTGAGTCCGGGGCGGGGTCCGCACCGGCCGCGCCGCCCGACTCCCCGCGTGACACGGCGGCCCCGAACCGGCATCTTCTGCGTGATCGAGCAGCGGGACCAGGGCCATGGTGCAGACCTACGACGACCAGAACATCTTCGCGAAGATCCTCCGCGGCGAAATTCCGTCGCAGCGGGTCTATGAAGACGACCACGTTGTCGCCTTCATGGACGTAATGCCCCAGGGGAAGGGCCACACCCTCGTCGTCCCGCGCCAGCCTTCCCGCAATCTCCTCGACGCCGACCCGGCGACGCTCGGCCCGCTCGTGCGCGCCGTGCAGCTCGTGTCGCAGGCGGCGATGCGCGCCTTCGCCGCCGACGGCGTCACCATCACCCAGTTCAACGAGGCGCCTGCCGGACAGTCCGTCTACCACCTCCACGTCCACGTGATCCCGCGCTTCGACGGCGTCCCGCTCAAGCCGCATACGGGCAAGATGGAGGATCAGGCGGTGCTTGCGGAAAACGCCGAAAAGCTCCGCAAGGCGATCGCGGCGCACGCGCCGAGCTAGGACCCGGGAGCGAGCCCCTCGGGGGGGGCCACGGTCGACCAGGCGGCAGCTTGCCCCGTACAACCGGCCGCTCAGTTTCGGCGCTGGTACGAGTTCTGCAATTCGTCCTGGATCAGATAGGCCTCGCCGCTCGCCGTGAGCTGCATCTCGGTGTCGAGGACGCGGGCCGCATAGCTCCAGCCGCGCGGCAGCTTCAGCCGCTCGCCCAGCCCGGCCAGGTCGTCCATCGCCAGATCCTTGTCGACGATCTCGGCGAAGGTCTGCATCACGTAGACGTTCCCGTTGTCGTCGGTGATCTCGTAGACCGGCTTGCCGGCATCGTAGATGTAGGTGGTGTCGCGGTTGATCGTCTTCTCGGAATAGGGCCGGCTGCCGAAGAGGATGTCGCGGAACGGAAGGGACAGCGTCGCGCGCTGCGTCGCCGCGAGCCCGTCGAACACCTTCGTCTCGCCGTCCTTCGTCTCCCCGGAACCGATGATCCGGTCCATCACCCAGAAGCGCGGCCCGTTCATCACCACTTCCTCGGCGCCGAGCTCCTTGGCGAGCGCCTTCGGATCGATAGCGTCCCAGACCTCCGGGGGACAATCGTTCTGCCCAAGGGTGTTGTAGACCTCGAGATTGAACGAGATGCCGTCGCGGTAGACCGGGATGATCTCGCAATAGCGCGTGCCGCGAAGGTCCGCCGGAACATTCTTGGCCGGCGCATCCTGGGCGGACGCAAGTTGGCTGCAGGTTACCTGAAGGGCCGCGGCAAGCACGGCAAGCCCGAGAATGCGCATTGAATATCCTCCCACACCGCAACGCCGCCGACGTGCGGACGATTGGCGTGAGCGCCCGCAGCGTTAAGCACGGTAGCGAGGGCAGCGCCGCTGTGCGAGCGCTAGCCGCAGCTATGATGGAGCACCTGCCAACAAAAAGGCGGCCCCGAAGGGCCGCCTTGAACCTCAGTTCGTCTTGAGCGGCACCTTGGGCACCAGCCCGCGCGTGACGCCGCCCGGCGGCTTGCCGGCGGGGGGCGCCGGCTTCTTCGCCGCCTGCACCGGACGCCGGCGACGCGGCCGTTTGGGCTTCGGCAGCGGCTCGGGCTTCGGCTTCACCGGGCCGTCTTCGAGCGCCTCGAGATTGAGGCCGTCGCCGCCTTCCTTGACGGTGATCCGGACCGTGCCGCCCTTCTGGAGCTTGCCGAACAGCACCTCGTCAGCGAGCGGCTGCTTGATGTGCTCCTGGATGACGCGGCCGAGCGGACGGGCGCCCATCCGGCTGTCGTAGCCCTTCTCGGCCAGCCAGGTGATCGCCTCCTCCGAGAGATCGAAGGTGACGCCGCGATCGGCGAGCTGCGCCTCGAGCTGGAGCACGAACTTCTGCACCACCTGGTGCACGACTTCCGGCGGCAGGTTGCCGAACGGCACGATCGCGTCGAGCCGGTTCCGGAACTCGGGCGTGAACAGGCGGTTGATCGCCTCCTGGTCGTCGCTGTCGCGCTCCGACTTGCCGAAGCCGATCGCCGGCCGCGCCAGGTCCGCCGCGCCGGCATTGGTGGTCATGATCAGGATGACGTTCCTGAAATCGACCTGCTTGCCGTTGTGGTCGGTGAGCTTGCCGTGGTCCATCACCTGGAGAAGGATGTTGAAGAGGTCCGGATGCGCCTTCTCGATTTCGTCGAGGAGGAGGACGCAATGCGGATGCTGGTCGACGCCGTCGGTGAGGAGGCCGCCCTGGTCGAAGCCGACATAGCCGGGAGGGGCGCCGATCAGCCGCGATACGGTGTGGCGCTCCATGTATTCCGACATGTCGAAGCGGATCAGCTCGACGCCGAGCGAAGCCGCGAGCTGGCGGGCCACCTCGGTCTTGCCGACGCCGGTCGGGCCCGAGAACAGGTAGGAGCCGATCGGCTTCTCCGGCTCGCGGAGCCCGGCGCGGGCGAGCTTGATCGCCGATGCGACCCGCTCGATCGCCTTCTCCTGGCCGTAGACGACGCGGCGGAGCGTCGTGTCGAGATGCTTCAGCACCTCGGCATCGTCCTTCGACACCGACTTCGGCGGGATGCGGGCCATGGTCGCGATGGTGCCCTCGATCTCCTTCACCCCGATCGTCTTCTTCCGCTTCGATTCCGGCAGGAGCATCTGCGAGGCGCCGGTCTCGTCGATCACGTCGATCGCCTTGTCGGGGAGCTTGCGGTCATGGATGTGCCGCGCCGAGAGCTCCACGGCACTCCGGATCGCATCGTTGGTGTAGCGGACGCGGTGGTACTCCTCGAAATAGGGCTTGAGGCCCTTGAGGATCTCGATCGCATCCGGGATCGTCGGCTCGTTGACGTCGATCTTCTGGAATCGGCGGACGAGCGCCCGGTCCTTCTCGAAGAACTGCCGGTACTCCTTGTAGGTGGTCGAGCCGATGCAGCGGATCGTGCCCGACGCCAGCGCCGGCTTGAGCAGGTTCGAGGCGTCCATCGCCCCGCCCGAGGTGGCGCCCGCGCCGATCACGGTGTGGATCTCGTCGATGAACATGATCGCACCGGGGAACTCCTCGATCTCCTTGATCACCTGCTTGAGGCGCTCCTCGAAGTCGCCACGATAGCGGGTGCCGGCGAGCAGCGTGCCCATGTCGAGCGAGAACACCGTGGAATCCCTGAGCACCTCCGGCACGTCGCCGTCGACGATGCGCTTGGCGAGGCCCTCGGCGATTGCCGTCTTGCCGACGCCGGGATCGCCGACGAAGAGCGGGTTGTTCTTCTGCCGGCGGCAGAGCACCTGGATGGTGCGGCTGATCTCGGCGTCGCGGCCGATCAGCGGATCGATCCGGCCCTTCTTCGCCTTCTCGTTGAGGTTGACGCAATAGGCGTCGAGCGCGTCGGCCTTCTTCTTCGAATCGTCCCGGCCCTCGTTGGTCGCCGCATCCTCGTCGACGCCCCGCACCGGCCGCGCCTCCGACATCCCCGCCCGCTTGGCGATGCCGTGGCTGATGTAGTTGACCGCGTCGTAGCGGGTCATGTCCTGCTCCTGCAGGAAATAAGCGGCGTGGCTCTCGC
>JALHRF010000006.1 GCA_022841545.1 Bauldia sp.
CCTCGCCCGCGTGCTCCTCGCCGACGGCGATACGGTGTGGATGGAGGAGCCGGGCTACCCGGGCGCCCGCGGCGCCCTGCTCGGCGCCGGCGCCCGCCTTCTGCCGCTCCCGGTCGGCCGCGGCGGGTGGCAGGTCCCGCCGATCTCCGATCCGCCGCCGCGGCTCATCTACCTCACGCCGTCATGCCAGCACCCGCTCGGCGTGACCATGCCGCTCGAGCAGCGCCTGGCGATCCTCGACACCGCACGGGCAGCCAACGCCTGGGTGATCGAGGACGACTTCGACGGCGAGTACACATTCCGCGGCCAGCCGCTGCCGGCGATGCAGGGCCTCGACGACGAATCGCGCGTGATCTATGTCGGCACCTTCTCGAAGACGCTGTTTCCGGCGATGCGGCTCGGCTTCATCGTGCTCCCGGACGACCTTGCCGAGCGGATCAAGCCGGCGCTCAGCCTGACCGGCCAGTTCGCCCCGATGGTGCTGCAGGCGACGCTTGCCGACTTCATCGAGGAGGGCTCGTTCTTCCTGCACCTCAATCGCATGCGCCGTCTCTACGGGCGCCGCCGCGATCATTTCCTTGGCCTGATGAACGGCATGCTCGGCGCCTGGCTCGATCCGATCGACGGCCGCACCGGCATCCAGATCGCCGCCCCGTTCCGGGTGCCGATCGACGACCGGGAGATCGTCGCCGCGGCGGCCGCCTCCGGCGTCAACCTCGCGCCGCTGTCGCTCTACTTCCACCACGAACCGCGGCAGGCCGGCCTGATGATGGGCTATGCCGGCGTCCGCGAGAGCGAAATGGACCGCCTGTTCCCGGTGCTCAGGACGATCCTCGCCGCGGCATCCCCGGTCTGAGGCGCCTCGCGCCGAACGAAGCCGCCGCGTGCGCGGCTGCGGTGCAGCCCAAGTGATGGGAGCAGACATGTCCACTCCCGAAGTCCTCGCCGGCATCGAGGCCGAGTATCTGCGAAAGGCTTCCCTTCGCACTGACCTCCGCATTCTTTTCCGGACGCTGCTCGGTCGAAGTCCGGGAGATCGAGTCCTCGACACCTAACACAGGGTAACTGGCGAGGCAGTCAATGGCCTGTCGGCGAGGGGGATACGCGGACGCGTCCTGGTTACGGCAGCGACGGGGTTTGTCGTGGCAACCTTTGCTGTGCCCTTTATGGGCCGGACATCGTCGCCGCGGCGAGGATGCCCAAGAACGCCAGACTGCACCGCGAGCAGCCTGCACGAATGGCGGACCGCGCTTGCGAACCCGCATGCTTGCATGTTCTCGCTTCCCTTCCCTCCCTCGACCGAGCCCCCGACGGGCCAACGGTCAGGAGTCATCTCTTTGGAGGACGAATGGCCGATCTTCCATCTTCCGTCTTCCATGCTCAATCCCTGCGAGCCGCCGCACTGCCCCGGCAATAGTCACAGGCGCCACGATAAGTCCGTAGCCGCAAAGTGATACGAGGGGAATGATCCAGAGGGACGAGGCCTCAACGAGCAAGAATTTGGTTGGGACGGTGGATAGAAGGAAACGCTCCAGGCCATGATCTGCACATTCGTCTCGCCCAGACTGTTGAGGATAAGATTGTATGGCGCCACGAACGCACTGATCGCAAAAGTCCCGACGACCAGGCCGACGATCAGCTGTTGATCCGGAAAGCGTCGGCCCATCCAAACATCAATCAGGGCGTCGGCGAAGACCGTCACGGAGAGTCCGAACACGGCGACCGCCATGCCGCCCAACAAACACATGCGACGGCTGTTTCTTCTGACCCACTCGACGTCACCTCGCGCCAAAGCCTCGCCACTGCTCGCCCAAAACGGCAAGTAGATCGACGTCACCAGGAAACCGGCCAGAGTGCCGAGCCGCGCCGGAATTGCATAGTTGGTCACAGCCTCGGCGCCGGCTGCTACGGCGACTATGGGACTGTCCAGGTTAAGGGCGGCAGCGGTGATTATTGCAAGAACGAAGAATCGTGAACCGACACCGAGAAGGGCACGGATCGAGGCGATCGTGACATCCCCGAACCGCGGTGCGAGGGTCCGATTTCGCCTGAAGTACCACAGAGCGAAGACTGCCGGGACCAGGGCCTGCGGAGAGGCATAGGCGAATACCACCAGCCAGACTGGTCCGTTGAGACCGATGGCTGCGAAACAGGCGACGATAGAAGCCGCCGCGATCGCAACCTGGAACCCGCTGGCCAGAAGCGTTTCCTGCCGTCCCTGCATCACCCGCAGGATTACGGATGCTGGCATGCCGAGCAGGAATGTGCCGGTCACCACCCCGACAATGGCCAGCGCATCCGGCGAGAGCTGCCATTCGCCAAGGGTGATCCAGTCGAACCGCACTGCGATGAACGCGAACGCGAACGCCAAACCGAGTGAAGCTGCGACCATCGTCAGCGTCACGTAAGCGGCTGCGATGTCGATGCGCATCGCCTCGTCGTCGTCCCGACCGAATCCCTGCGCAAGGCGGGTGACCAGACTGCTCCCGATGCCGAGATCACCGATTGCCGCGACAGCCATAACGGCGACTGCCGTAACCCAGACGCCGAAGCTTTCATCCCCAAGATACCGGAGCATCGCGGGCATCACGAAGAACGGCGCGATCAGGGCCACCCCTCGCACCGCCGTTCCGCCGAAAATCCCGATTGCCAGCCTTCGATTCCGCCGACGAGCGTGCGTGTCTGGGGTTGGGTGCGAGGACTCTGTCACGGTCCCGCCCAAGATCGTCCATCGCAGAGGCGAGATGACGCCACGTTCGAGTACCTCGTCGAAACAAGTCGAACAAGCCAGAGGCGTCGGCCTAGATTTTCATGCGTGCTCGCCAACGGAAAAGTCCGTCTCGTTCAGGCTGCCTCGACCAAGGGCTGGGATGGTCCCCGTTCTGGTATCAGATGCGGTCGCCGGTTCACCACGCGGTCGTGAACCTGAGACGCAAGACCGGCATAGGCGGCCAAATAGCGCCGCGCCACCCCGCTCCATCCGAATTCCGCCGCCATCCAGTCGTGCCCATTGGCCCCCATGCTACGAAGCTTTTCGACGCTGAGCGCCGTCGCCGTTTCGAGGCCGCGCACAAGCGCAGGGACATTCCGCGACACCGTCCAACCGCAGCCGAGGGAGCCGAGATCCGTCCACGGAGTCCCCGTCGTGGCAAGGACCGGAAGACCGTAGGCCAGCGCATCGGCGACGGCCCTTCCGAAACTCCGTGACTGCATCCATGATCCTGCCCGACATGGCATGGACCGGCTGCGCGACCGGCGATGTAGTCCCAGTCTGATCGGCCGCAAGCAATCCGACGTCGGCCCCCGCGTGAGCGAGCGCGGCTGCAAGCCCGGTACCGTCAGCGGAGGGCCACATCACGCACTTGAAGGCTGCGGATTGTCAGGCGTATCTTCATTCGGCGCGGCACCTCCTCGCCGGGACAGCGCGGTATCGGATTCTTGACAATCCTTCTAGCTTCCGGCCACTGAAGTCTGCGCCATCGGTTATCTGCGCCGCGAGTCTGATAGCGTTGCACTGTGTGTTATTCGCAACTGCAATCTACAACAAGACAAAGCGCCCTGGGCCGTGCCGATGTTCGCGAAGCCTGTTCTCGACCTCGCGGTGGTGGCAGGTTGATTTGGTGGTTTCTCTCCAGTCTGAGGATCGGCCTGTCGCGAGGGTGTTCGAAGGACGGCCGACTTGCGCCCGATGGGAAGCGATTCACTGGACTGGGCCGGGTTCATCCGCTCGCTTGAGGTCGATCCGATTCGAACCCGCGCGTCCGGTTGGGTGACACCCTACATCCTCAGCGAAGGCCTCCGGTGTGCCATAGCTTCCGGGCCGCTTTAGCGGGCGCATGGCGTGAAGGTTCTGATCGTCAGCCAGTATTTCTATCCGGAGCGATTCGTTATCAACGACATGGCTGCTGATCTCGTCGCGCTCGGCCACCAGGTCACTGTCCTTACCGGGATGCCGAATTATCCGTCGGGAACGCTTCATCCGAGTTACCGCTCGATGCGGATAAAGCGCGAAAATTACCGCGGAGTCGAAGTAATTCGTGTGCCTATCATTCCGCGAGGCAGAAATTCTAAGATAAAACTCATCCTCAATTACCTTTCATTCGCCTTTGTCGCCACCCTTCTGGCTCCATTCTTGTTGCCAAAGCAAATTGATGCGATCCTAGTATATCAAATGTCACCAGTATTCATAGGAATTCCAGCGCTCCTGGCTAAAAGATTAAGACGCGCTCCGGTATTTTTCTGGATACAGGATCTTTGGCCGGAAAGTCTTGTCGCCGTCAACGCAATAAAGAGCAGGCCAGCCTTGGCCATGGTTCGGGCCGTAGTCAGGTTCCTCTATCGACACTCCGACGTGATCCTGGTCCAATCGCGCGCCTTTATTCCGCGCGTCAAAGCAATCTATCCCCAAGCGTCTGACATCCGCTATCTTCCCAATCCGGCCGATCGAGCTTTCGTACCGTTGAGTCCCCCGGTAGATGCATCGGAGCGAAGCCTGATGGAACCGGGCTTCCGCGTCATGTATGCGGGCAATATTGGCGTCGCTCAGGATCTTGAGACTGTGTTGGCCGCCGCCGAACTCCTGAAGGATTGCTCTGACGTAAGGTGGGTCCTATTGGGGGACGGCGTTGCACGAAGGTCCCTTGAATCGCAAGTAGAAGAGCGAGGTATTGGCCGAGTGGTGCAGTTGCTCGGCCCGTATCCGCCCGAAAGGATTCCGACGTTTCTGGCCCTAGCTGACGTGTTGTTCGCCTCGCTCCGGCCATCGGATATCTTTGCCCTCACCGTACCCCAGAAGGTACAGGCCTATCTCGCTTGCGGAAAGCCCATTCTCGTTGCCATCGAAGGTGAAGCAGCTCGACTGATTGAGGACGCTGGCGCGGGATTTGGCGTAGCGCCGGGCGATCCCGCGGCACTGGCGGCTCGGGTCCTTGAATTGCGCGCTATGGCACCCAGCCAACGGGCCGCTATGGGACGTGCTGGCCGACGCTACTTTGAACGCGAGTTCGACCGCGACATCCTGTTGGCCCGCCTCACGTCATGGATGGCTTCTGCATCGGCCGAACGGATCGGGGAAAAGTGATCGACAGTCCGTCATCGCGGGGGAGTATTGCATGAAGGTGCGGCGCTTTCCGGTTTCAATGCCGTCCATAACCGGACTTGAGCGGGAATAGGTAGACGACGCGGTCACGTCGGGATGGGTGTCGTCCATGGGCAAGTATGTCGACCGTTTCGAGGAGGAGTTCGCGGCGTTCTGCGGACGTCGCCACGGCATCGCCGGGTCGAACGGAACCGCGGCGCTTCATCTTGCCCTCGCGGCGCTGGAAAAGATTGGCGCTCCCTACGGGAATCGAACCCGTGTTTTCGCCGTGAGAGGGCGACGTCCTGGGCCGCTAGACGAAGGGAGCTGGGCCGTTGGCTGCCTTTCTATAGCCATCGCCGCCTCGCACTTCAAGGCGAAGCGGGCCAAAAACAGTCTGCCCGCAGATTGAGAAATGCCCGGGCTGCCGCTTTCTTGCGCACTCGGCTTGCCCTAGACTTCCGATGCCGGAGCCGAGTGGCGACGCCGCTCGCGTCTATCAGCGGAATCGGTGCCCGTTTCGCTGGCATGTCTCTTGCGAAAACGGCGGTTTGCGTCGCGTCGCCCGCCGTTGCATGCGGGTGGCCAAGTCTCGGCCTTCATTGCGCCGGGCGAGCAATTCGGGCTGGGGGCTGCCGCGGGCGGCCGCAAACAGAGAGGCGGAGAACAACGAATGAGCACTCGGAGCAGGATTGCGGCGGCCATGGCCGCCGGCATGGCGTTCGCCTTCGCCGGAGAGGCGCTGGCGCTCGACGAGGTCGTCTTCGGCACCAACTGGGTGCCGGAGGCCGAGCATGGCGGCTTTTACCAGGCGGTCGCCGACGGCACCTACGAGAAGTACGGTCTCAAGGTCACCCTCATCCCCAAGGCCGACCGCGCCATGCTGCTCGGCGGCAAGATCACCTACTACATGGAGGGCAACCTCCTCGGCACCTTCGATGCGGTGCAGAACGAGATTCCGATCACCACGGTGGCGGCGATCTTCCAGAAGGATCCGCAGGTGTTCATGACCCACCCGGAGGCCGGCGTTAAGACCTTTGCCGACCTTGCCAAGGTGCCGGTCATCTTCATCGGCGACGATCTCTATGCCACCGGCTGGCAATGGATGAAGGCGGCCTATCCCGAGTTCAAGGACGAGCAGAGGAAGCCCTATCCCTACAATCTCGCCGGCTTCCTCGCCGACAAGATGAGCGCCAACCAGGGCTACGCCACCTCCGAGCCCTACGCCGTCGAGAAGGAGGGCGGGTTCACGCCCGACGTCTTCCTGATGGCGGATGCCGGCTACACGACCTATTCGACGATGATCGCCGGCATGACCGACTACGTCACCGCGAACCCCGACATCACCAAGCGTTTCGTAGAGGCCTCGCTCATCGGCTGGTACAACTATCTCTACGGCGACAACACCGTGGCGAACGACCTGATCAAGTCGCAGAACCCCGACATGACCGACGGCCAGATCGAATTCACGATCGCCAAGATGAAGGAATACGGCCTGCTCGAATCCGATGCGGCGCTGGAGAAGGGCATCGGCTGCATGACCGACGAGCGCGTCGCCGAGTTCTACAAGAAAATGGTGGAGGCCGGGGTGGTCAAGGACGGCCTCGACCTTTCCAACGCCTACACCACCGAGTACGTCTGCAAGGGCGTCGGCATGGACCTCAAGAAGGGCTGAGCGGCGCCGGGCGGGCGGACCACCGCCCGCCGTCAGGCTTGCGACAGGGACCCGAAGACGAGCGTGACCGCGGCCACCGCACCAACGACCGTGACCGGCCCCGGGCCGGCTAGGCCGGCCGCGGTCAACGGCCGGCCGCTCGTTTCGCTGAAGGGCATCTCCAAGACCTTCTCCAATGGCACGGTCGCGCTCCGCGGCGTCGATCTCGACATCGGCGAGCGGCAGTTCGTGAGCCTGCTCGGGCCATCGGGCTGCGGCAAGTCGACGGTGCTCAGGATCATCGCCGGCCTCGGCGAACCGACCGCCGGCAGCGTCGACTGGCCGACCGCCGGTTACGACAGTTCCGGCCGGCCGGAGCGCGAGATCGGCTTCGTCTTCCAGGAGCCGACGCTGATGCCCTGGGCGACGGCCTTCGGCAATGTCTGGCTGCCGCTTCGGCTGCGCGGCGTGTCGAAACACGCCGCCCGCGACAAGGTGATGGAAGCCCTCCAGATGGTCGGGCTCGAGAAGTTCGCCGGCTCCTATCCGCGCGAACTGTCCGGCGGCATGAAGATGCGGGTGTCGATCGCCCGCGCCCTGATCACCCGGCCGAAGCTCCTCCTCATGGACGAGCCCTTCGCCGCGCTCGACGAGATCACCCGCTTCAAGCTCAACGACGATCTCCTCCACCTTTGGGAGACTTTCGGCTGGACCGTGGTCTTCGTCACCCATTCGGTCTTCGAGTCGGTCTATCTCTCGAACCGCATCGTGGTGATGGCGGCGCGTCCCGGCCGCATCTTCACCGACATCGCAGTCGACGCGCCCTACCCGCGCAACGAGGACTTCCGAACCTCGGCGGCCTACAACGAATACTGCCGGCAAACCTCCGATGCCCTCCACCGGGCGATTCTTTCGACGATGACCGAGCAATGACCGCGGTAGAGGCGGAACGCCACGCCCGGCATGAGTCGGAGGACGAGGCCCCCGCACGGCCGCCGCAGGCGAGCCTCGGCGAGCGCGCGCTCCGCATTCTCGTCCCCTTCGCCATGCTCGCCATCGTCGTCGTCGGCTGGCAGGTCTATGTCACCCTCGCCGAGGTGCCGCACTACATCCTGCCGAGCCCGCTTCGCATCGCAGAGGCGCTCGCCACCGACTGGGAGATCCTCGGCCGGGCGCTGCTCATCACACTCCGCACCACGATCCTCGCGCTCATCCTGGCACTGGTCGGCGGCGTCCTCCTCTCGATCATCCTGGTCCAGTCGCGCTGGGTCGAGCTCGCCTTCTTCCCCTATGCGGTGATCCTGCAGGTGACGCCGATCGTGGCGATCGCGCCGCTGATCCTGATCTACACCGAGACCACCCAGCAGGCGCTCCTGATCTGCGCCTTCCTCGTCGCCTTCTTCCCCGTGCTGGCCAACACCACGCAGGGCCTGAAATCGACCGACCACAATCTCCTCAACCTGTTCGAGCTCTACGGCGCCAACCGCTGGCAGACGCTTCTCTATCTCAAGGTCCCGAACGCGCTGCCCTTCTTCCTCGCCGGGCTCCGGATCGCCGGCGGCCTCGCGCTGATCGCGGCCGTGGTCGCCGAGTTCGCCGCAGGCACCGCGGGCGGCAATGCCGGCCTCGCCTTCCGCCTGCTCGAGTCGCAGTTCCGGCTCAACATCCCGCGCCTCTTCGCGGCGCTGGTGCTTCTGTCGCTGACCGGGGTCGTCATCTACGCCGCGACCAGCCTCGTCTCGCATCTCCTGTTACGCAAGTGGCACGAGAGCGCCGTGCGCCGGGAGAATTGACATGGCCGACACCGGCTTCGCCACCATCCCCGACGCCCCGCGCTACGTCATCGCCAACGCCACGGTTCCCGGCGTGCTCCTCGGCGACCCCGAGGCCGAGCCGGATGCCGAGGGGCTCTGCACCGTCGATCTCGGCATCATGGATGGCCGCGTCGCGGTGATAGCCCCGGCCGGAGCGCTGACCGAGGGACCGCGCCTCGACCTCGATCGCGGCATGGCCTGGCCGGCCTTCGTCGACATGCACACCCATCTCGACAAGGGCCATATCTGGCCGCGCCGGCCCAATCCCGACGGCACCTTCATGGGTGCGCTCGCGGCCGTCGGCGCCGACCGGGCGGCCAACTGGTCGGCCGCGGACGTCCGCCGGCGCATGGAGTTCGGCCTCCGCGCGGCCTACGCCCATGGCACCGGGCTGATCCGCACCCACCTCGACTCGGCCGCGCCGCAGCACCGCATCTCCTGGCCGGTCTTCGCCGAAATGCGCGAGCGCTGGGCCGGGCGGATCGAACTGCAGGCCGTGTCGATCGTCGGCATCGAGGAAATCCGCAACGAGGCCTATCTCGACGACCTCATCACGACCGTGACCGAGCACGGCGGCGTCCTCGGCGCCGTCACCTACGCGGTTCCGGATCTCGAGCACCTGGTCGAGACGATGATGCACCGGGCGGCGAACCGCGGCCTCGATCTCGACTTCCACGTCGACGAGACGGGCGACCCGGCGGCGCATTCGCTCCGCGTCATCGCCGACACCGCGCTCCGCACAGGCTTTCCCGGCCGGATCGTCGCCGGCCACTGCTGCTCACTCGCCATGCAGCCGGCGGCGGAAGCGGAGGCGACGATGGAGCGCGTCGCCGAGGCCGAGATCGCCGTCGTCTCGCTGCCGATGTGCAACATGTATCTTCAGGACCGCCACGCCGGCCGCACCCCGCGCTGGCGCGGCGTCACCCTGATCCACGAGCTGATGGCGCATGACGTGCCCGTCGCCGTCGCCTCCGACAACACCCGCGACCCGTTCTACGCCTATGGCGACCTCGACATGCTGGAGGTTTTCCGCGAGGCGGTCCGCATCATCCACCTCGACCATCCGGTCTCGTCCTGGGCGAGCCTCGTCGCCCGGGCGCCCGCCGCCATCGTCGGGCGGGACGGCGACCACGGCGTGATCGGCGAGGGCCGCACCGCCGATCTCGTCCTCTTCCGAGCCCGGAGCTGGACCGAGCTCCTGTCCCGCCCGCAATCGGACCGCACGGTCATCCGCGGCGGCAAGGCGATCGACAGGACGCTGCCGGATTATCGCGAGCTGGACGACGTCGTGGGGGCGGGATGATGAGCCTTCGGTCACGGCGGGGCAGCGGAGGGGACGCACGCCGGTCCGCATGGCATCCGGCGGGTGGTGCGCTCTCAGGCAGCGTGCCGTCGCCGACGCGCCCACACCCACCGCTGTCATCTCCGTCCCCGGACCCTTTCTTCGCCCGCCCCCACCGCCGTCATGGCCGGGCTCGTCCCACGGCCGGGGTGTCGGCTATGCATTGCCCCAGGGAAAGGAATCTTATCCCCGTTTGGGAATCCTGGCTGATACTGCGCGTGTCCTGCCCGCGAGGGGTCGCCGTCCGGAGGCGAACATTCGGCGGGGCGGGATGCGGCGTACCCTGCTGGCGGCCTCGCAAGCTGTCCACCGGGGGGCTCCGGCCGGGACCGTGGGGCACTACGACCCTGCCGCCCGAAGGCTTAAGGCGGGAAACCGCCGAAGACGCCTGGCCGGAGACCGACTCAAATCGCCGCGGCGGGCGCTCGCTGAGCGCCCAAACACCGGACTACCCGGACTGGCGTGACGCGAGCGCCCGCCAACCCCCTCGATTTCTGAGGGGAGACGAGACGAAAGACGGCCTCATCCTCCAGCCCGTTAAGCGGGCGCGGCAAGAAGAACGCATGTCCCTGCCGAGGCGTATCGCATGACCGACATCGCCCGCCTGAAGTCCGCCCTCGACGGCATCCGGATCGAGGACAACCCGGCGATCGTGAAACAGAAGAGCCGCGACTTCTTCTGGTACTCGCCGATCCTCAAGCGCGAACTCGACCACGTCACCGCCGACCTCGTCCTCTCGCCGAAGGACGAGGCGGAGGTGATCCGCGTCCTTCGCACCTGCTACGAGATGGAGGTGCCGGTCACGCCCCGTGGCACGGGCACCGGCAATTACGGGCAGGCGATGCCGCTTGCCGGCGGCGTCGTGCTCAGCCTCGCCGACTTCAACGGGCTGAAGTCTGTCTCCCGCGGCCGGGCCGTCGCCGAGCCGGGCGCCGTCCTCGCGAACATCGACCGCGAGACGCGAAAGGGCGAGCAGGAGCTCCGCCTCCACCCCTCGACCTGGGCGACCGCCTCGATCGCGGGGTTCATCGCCGGCGGCTCGGGCGGCATCGGTTCGATCAACTGGGGCGGCCTCCGCGACATCGGCAACGTGCTGCGCCTCCGCGTCGTCACCATGGAGGAGAACCCGCGGGTCCTGGAACTGACCGGCTGGGAACTCCACAAGGTGATGCACGCCTACGGCACCAACGGCATCATCACCGAGGTCGAGATCCCGCTCGATGCCGCCTACGACTGGGTCGACGTCATCGTCGGCGCCGACGACTACATGCGCGCTGTCGCGATCGCCGACCATCTCGCCAACCGCGACGGCCTGTTGTTCAAGGAGATCGCCACGGTCGCCGCGCCGGTGCCGCACGACTATTTCCTGCGCCACCAGAAATTCATCCGCCGCGACCAGTCGGTGATCCTGCTCATGGTGGCGCCGCATGCCATGGACCCGCTCATGGCGCTGCTCGGCCGCGAGAAAGGGGAGGTGCTCTACCGCTCCGACACCGCGAGCGCCGAGGAGAAGAAAGGCCTGCCTCCGGTCTATGAGCTCGCCTGGAACCACACGACGCTTCGCGGGCTAAGGGTCGATCCGACCATCACCTATCTCCAGACGCTCCATCGCTCGCCGGGCCACCGCGACAGCGTGCGCAGGATGACGGAGATGTTCGGCGACGAGGTGCCGGGACACCTCGAGTTCATCCGCTTCGACGGCAATGTCTGCGCCGCCGGCCTGCCGATCGTCCGCTACACCGGCGACGAGAGGCTCAACGAGATCATCCGCATCCACGAGGACAACGGCGTCCCGGTCTTCAACCCGCATCGCTACACGCTGGAGGAGGGCGGGATGAAGCAGACCGACGAGGTCCAGCTCGCCTTCAAGCGCGAGGCCGACCCCAAGGGTCTCCTCAATCCCGGCAAGATGATCGCCTGGGAGAATCCCGACTTCGACTGGAAGACCAGCAAGACCTACCTCTTCCCCGGCCTCCAGCCGGCCGCGGAGTAGGCGCCTCATGCGCGTCCTCGTCCTCTTCGCCCACCCGGTCGAGACCAGCTACGGCGCCGCGCTCCACAAGGCGGTGGTCGAGGAACTGAAGGCCGCCGGCCACGAGGTCGACGATTGCGACCTCTATGCCGAGAACTTCACCGCGGCGATGACCCGCCAGGAACGGCTCGACTACCAGGAGGTCGGGCCGAACCGCACTCATGTCGAGCCCTATGTCCAGCGGCTCCTTGCCGCCGAGGCGCTGGTGGTGGTCCACCCGGTCTGGAACTTCGGCTACCCCGCCATCCTCAAGGGCTTCCTCGATCGCGTCTTCCTGCCCGGCGTCTCCTTCAAGCTGGTCAACCGCAAGGCGCGGCCGTCGCTCCACAACATCAGGAAATGCGCCTTCGTCTGCACCTATGGCGGCACCCGCTTCCGCGCCTGGCTGATGGGCGACCCGCCGCGGAAGATGGCCAAGCGCCACATGCGGATCACCATCAAGCCGGGCGCACCGCTCGGCTTCTACGCCTGCTACGACATGAACCGCTCGACGCCGGAAAGCCGGGAGCGCTTCATGGCCCGAGTCCGCGCCGCCATGCGGTCCTTCTGACGGCGCTCAACTGTCATTTGCCCGACATGATTCCTGCTTAGACGCATAAGTTATGGGGTTCGACCATCGCCGCACCGTGACCTTCCGTCTCGCCCAGGCCGCGCACGCCTACCGCGTGCGGTCCGGAAGTCGACTGGCGCGGATCGAACTGCACTCCGGACAGGAATCTCTCCTCAAGGCGCTCGGCGAGACCGACGGCCAGTCGATGAGCGACCTTGCGGCCACCCTCGGCGTCCAGCCGCCGACGGTCACCAAGATGATCGGCCGGCTCGCCGCGCAGGACTATGTCGAGCGCCGCGCCTCGAAGGGCGACGGCCGCCAGGCGATGGTTTTCCTCACCGAGCGCGGCAAGCGCACCATCGACGGCATCGACAAGGTCTGGAAGCGGATCGAGAAGGACGCCGTCTCCGGCATCGACGACAAGGACCGGAAACGCCTCCGCAAGCTGCTCCGCCAGATCGAGCGCAACCTCGGCGCCCGGGAGAATGGCGACGACCACGAGCTTGCCCTCGACGAGGACACCGCACAGCCGGCCGAATAGCCGAGCCGTCGTCCTCCCCGCGAGGTTCCGTCTCGACGCCGCCGCGCGCCTCCTATAAGCCGTGCCCCGTCGGGAAGAACAAGGCCGCCCGTGCTGGGCGAGGAGAGGTGCATGTCAATCACGTACAATTTCGTCGGCCGCGCTGCGGTCGTGACCGGAGGGGCGCAGGGCATTGGCCGGGCCGTGGTCGAGAAACTGATCGGCGGCGGCGCGAGCGTCGCCATCTGGGACCGCGACAAGGCGCTGGCCGAGCGCACGGCAAGCGAGCTGGCCGAGCGCGGCAAGGTGGTCGCGATCGGCGTCGATGTCGGCGACTATGCCAGCGTCGAGCGAGCGCGGGACGAGACGGTGGCCGCCCTCGGCAAGGTCGATCTCCTCGTCAACAGCGCCGGCATCGCCGGTCCGATCGCCAAGACCTGGGAGCACAGCCCGGACCAGTGGGACCAGGTGATCCGCGTCAACCTCACCGGGCCATACCACTGCTGCAAGGCGCTGGTGCCGGGGATGATCGAGCGGAACTACGGCCGCATCGCCAACATCGCCTCGATCGCCGGCAAGGAGGGCAACCCCAACGCCTCGGCCTACTCGGCCTCGAAGGCCGGCGTCATCGGCCTCACCAAGTCGCTCGGCAAGGAACTCGCCACCTACGACATCGCCGTCAACGCCATCACCCCGGCAGTCGCCAAGACGGCGATTCTCGACCAGGTGACGCAGCAGCACATCGACTACATGCTGTCGAAGATCCCGCGCGGCCGTCTGGTGCTGGTCGAGGAGATCGCCAACACCATCGCCTTCATGGTCTCGGAGGAGTGCTCCTTCACCACCGGATTCACCTTCGACATTTCCGGCGGCCGGGCGACGTACTGAGGCTGCCGGCCGTTGACCACGTCAACGCGGTCACCGGCGGAATCGGCGGCCCGGCTCCGCGGCATCGCGCTGATGTGCGTCGCGATGCTCCTGTTCTCGATCCTCGATGCGGCGGCGAAATATGTGAGCCGCTCCATGCCGGCGCTCGAGGTGGTGTGGGCGCGCTACACCGTCAGCCTGGTCTTCGCGGTCATCATCCTCAGGCCATGGGCGAATCTCGGCCAATACGTGATGAAGCGCCCCTACATCCAGGTGCTCCGTGGCCTGTTCCTGCTCGGCTCGACCGTCTTCAACTTCATAGCGCTCCGCTACCTGCAGCTCGCCGAAACCGCGGCGATCGCCTTCGCCGCGCCGTTCTTCATCGTCGGCCTCGCCGGCCCGGTGCTGGGCGAATGGGCGGGACCGCGACGCTGGGTGGCGGCGGTGATCGGTTTCATCGGCGTGATCGTCGTCGTGGAGCCCGGGCCCGACACGTTCCAGCCGGCGGCGCTGCTCTCGCTCGCCGCTGCCTGCTGCTACGCCGGCTACAACCTCACCACCCGCCTCCTCAGCCACACCGAGTCGCCGGCCGGCATGCTGATCTACCCGGCGCTGCTCGCAACGCTGATCCTGACCCCGCCGCTGCCGCTGGTCGGCACCATCCCGCCCGACTGGCTGATCGCCGCGCTGATGCTGCTCACCGGCGCGGCCGGCGGCCTCGGCCACTGGTGCCTCATCGTCGCCCACCGCAAGGCCCCGGCCTCGCTCCTCGCCCCGTTCCAGTATACCCAGATCCTCTGGATGCCGATGGCCGGCTATCTGGTGTTCAGCGACGTCCCGTCGTGGAATACGCTGATCGGGGCGGCGATCATCGTGGCGAGCGGGCTCTACATCCTTTATCGCGAGCGCGTGCACCACGACCGGTGACGAGCCGAGTGGCCAGACGAAGGGACCGCGAATGACCAAGATCGACATCCTTGCGCCGGGGGCGCTGCCCGAGGCGTCGGTGGAGACGCTTCGGGAGCGCTTCGCCTGTCATCGCGCCGTTGGCAGCGACAAGGTCGACGCGATCCTCGCCGAGGCGGCCGGCCGTATCCGCGGCATGGCCCGCGGCGGCCATTTCAACGTCGACCGGACGCTGATCGACCGCATGCCGAAACTCGAGATCATCGCCAATTTCGGCGTCGGCTATGACGGCATCGACCTCAAGCGCTGCGCCGAGCGCGGCATCGTCGTCACCAATACGCCGGACGTCCTGACCGAGGAAGTGGCCGACACCGCCCTCGGCCTCCTCCTGATGACGGTGCGCGAACTGTCCGCTGCCGAGCGCCACCTCCGCGCCGGCAAGTGGGCGCGCGAGGGCAACTACCGCCTGACGCCTTCGACGCTGCGCGACCGTACCGTCGGCATCGCCGGCCTCGGGCGCATCGGCCTCGCCATCGCCCGCCGCCTCGACGCGATGAAGGTGCCCGTCGCCTACCACGCCCGGCATGAGCGGACCGGCGTGCCCTACCGCTACTTCGCCGACCTTCACGCCATGGCCGAGGCGGTCGACACGCTCGTCATCGTCCTCCCCGGTACGCCGGCCACGAAAGGCGCGGTCGACGCCCGCGTACTCAAGGCACTCGGGCCAAACGGCATCGTCATCAATATCGGCCGCGGCTCGGTGGTCGACGACGCCGCGCTGATTGAGGCGCTCGCCACCCGCACTATCCGCGCCGCCGGCCTCGACGTCTTCACCGACGAGCCGCATGTGCCGGAGGCGCTACTCGCGCTCGACAATGTCGTCCTCCTCCCCCACGTCGGCTCCGCCTCGGTCCACACCCGCGACGCCATGGGCCAACTCGTGGTCGACAACCTGTCGAGCTGGTTCGAAACGGGGAAGCCGCTCACGCCGGTGCCGGAGACGCCCTGGCCGCCGAGGCGCTAGGCGGACCTCACTTCACCCAGGTGCCGCCGAGCTCGTCCTCGATGTGGATGCGGATGATCTCCTCGAAGCTCTGCTCCGCCTTGAAGCCGAGCGCCGGGGCGCGGGTGGGCGCAAAGTTGCGCGGCCAGCCGGCGACGATCTTGACGACGACCGGGTCGGGCTCGTGGCGGATGCGCTTGGCGACATCGTCGCCCGCGACCTTGCGGAGCGCGGCGATCTGCTCGCCGACCGTCACCGAGACGCCCGGCATGGTCAGGTTCCGCCGTGTGCCGACCTCGGCGCCGTCGAGCCCCGCTGCGTGGACGAGGAAGTTGACCGCCGAGCGCGGGCTCGCATGCCAGTGGCGGACGTCTTCCGAGACGGGAAGAATCGCCTCCTGCCCGGCCAGCGGCTCGCGGATGATGCCGGAGAAGAAGCCGGACGCCGCCTTGTTCGGCTTGCCGGGACGGACGCAGATGGTCGGGAGGCGGATGCCGATTCCGTCCATGAAGCCGCGACGCGTGTAGTCGGCGAGGAGCAGTTCGTCGATCGCCTTCTGCGTGCCGTAGGAGGTGAGCGGCGTGTGGTGGAACTCGTCCGGGATCGCATCCGGGAACGGCGCGCCGAACACCGCGATCGACGAGGTGAACACGACCCGAGGCTTGTAGCCGTCGCCGATCTTGCGGATCGCGTCGAACAGGTAGCGCGTGCCGTCGAGGTTGATGCGGTAGCCCTTGTCGAAATCGGCCTCCGCCTCGCCCGAGACGATCGCCGCGAGATGGAAGATCAGGTCCGGCCGGCTGGCGACGATGCGCTCCGCCACGCCGGGGGTCGACAGGTCGATGGCCTCGGTGGCGACGGCGAACGGCGCGCCTTCGGGCGCGGTCGGAGCGACCACGTCGACCAGCGTCGCCTTGTCGATGGCCGTGCCGGCGAGCGCCTTGTCCTTGACCAGCCGGTTGGTGAGCTTGACGCCGATCATGCCCGCGGCGCCGATGATGAGAATATGCATTGCCTGCCTTTTCTGTTTCCTGCCGGAGACGGACCGCATGGCCTTGCTTCGGCCATCGCAGCATTTGAGCATTCGTTTCATCCGATTGCCGCGCGCTTCAATGGCCCGAAGTGCCGCCACAAACAAGAGCGTGTCGCTTCCGGCGGAGGAACGGACCCGTGGCCCCGGCCGCAAGTCTTTGAACGAACGGCGCATCATTTGCGCGGGACCTCCCGACTACGAAACACCTTTCCCCCGCGCGCCGGGACGGTAGACTTGCCTGATCGACGGAACGCAGGCACAGAAGCGAGGAGGCAGGGATGACCGAGAAGCACCCGGCGGGGATCGGACGCCGGCAGTTCGTGCGTGCGGGTGCTGTCACCGGCGCGGCACTTCTTGGCGGCGGGGGGTTGGCGATGGCTGCGGAAACGACCGACCCGGCAATGGCGTCCGGGATGAGCGCGGAGGACGTCGTCAAGCTCCTCGACCTCGAGCCCAACGCCACCTGCGGCTTCGTGCGGGTGACCTTCACCAGCCCGCTGTCGATCGTACCGGGCGGGCTGCCGGCCCCCTTCGCCAATGGACGGCCGCTGGGCTCGGCCCTCTACTTCCTGGTGACGCCGACCGCGCCAGTCCGCCTTCATCGCATCCGGAACGGCCAGCTCTACCACTACTATCTCGGCGATCCGCTCGAGGTGTTCATGCTCCACAATGACGGGACGGTCGAACACATCGTCGTCGGCCCCGACCTTCGGGCCGGGCAGCGGGTGCAGCTTCATATCCCCGGCGATACCTTCCACACCGCACGGCTCCTCGGCGTGGGACACTGGTTCCTTGGCGGCAGCACCGAATGGCCCGGCGTGGTGCCGGCCGAGGATGTCGAGATTGGCGATCTCGACGCGCTCGCGGCCAAGTATCCGTCGGCTGCGGCCGACATGCGGGCGATCGCCGCCTCGGTCAGGGATGTGGTCCCGCCCGGCGGCCCGCGGTAGGCCCGCATTGAGGCCTCTGACGGAATCGGGAATGCCGCGCGCGCCGAACCCGAGAGCTCGATTCGGCCAACGTCCGCTCACCCCCGCGCACGCCGGCATCCGGATTTCGCTGCTCGCGGCGGCGTTTCTGCTTGCGGCAGCCTCCACAGCGTCCGCGGACGGCCCAGCCCTGACCACGATCAACCCGGACTCCGCCTATCCGGAGGGGCCGACGGTCGTCGACGGGGTTCTCTACTACGCCGAGATGGGGAACGACCGCGTGATGCGCTTCGACGGCGAGATCAATGCGCCGGTGTGGAAGCGCAAGCGTTGCGGGCCGACCACAGTGGCGCCGTTCGACGGTGGCCTCGCGGTGCTTTGCCATCGCGAGGAGATTGTCGCGGTGATCGGCGCCGATGGCAGTGAGATCGGCATTATCGACCGCGACCGGGACGGAAGGCACTTTGCCAATCCCAATGCCGGCACGAGCGACCGGAAAGGCGGCGTCTACTTCTCCTCGTCCGGCTCATTCTCGCCGAGCGACCGGGCGACCGGCGCGATCCTCCATCTCGACGCAGCCGGCACGCTCACCCGCGCCGCGGAGGGCATCCACTACGCCAACGGCGTCGCGGTCTCTCCCGACGGCGGCACGCTGTTCGCCTCGGAGCATCTGGGGCGCCGCGTCCTCGCCTTCGACATCGCCGCCGACGGCACGTTGTCCGGCCGGCGCACCTTCGTCGCGCTCGACGATCTCGTCGGCGCCGATCCCGCGCGGAGCTGGGAGGTCGGCCCCGACGGGCTCAATATCGACCGCGACGGCAACCTGATCATCGCGGAGTACGGGGCCGGACGTCTCCTCATCGTCGACCGCAACGGGACGCTTGTCGCGACCATCGCCGTGCCGGAGCGCTACGTCACCGCGTCCGCCTTCGATGCGGAGGAGACCCGCCTCTTCATCACGGCACCGGCTTCGCTGATGGATCCGAGCCGCGGCGCGGTCTACGAGACGCCCTGGCCGCTCGCCGGCGCGGGGCCGTAGCGGCGCAGGCCGCTCACTTCATCGAGGGATCTTCGTAGATCCAGCGGCCGCGCTGCTTCTCGCCGATCATGCAATCGACCCGAGGCTCCGGCGTGAACGCGGCGGCCTTCATCAGCCTCGGTTCCGGCAGCCTGCCGGCGATCTCGAGCACCAGCTTTCGCCGGATGGCGACGGCGAACCGGGCCGGATCGTCGACCGTGATCATGAATGCGCCGGGGCCGCCGATGACGCAGTCCTCGTAATAGATGTCGAGATTGGGGATGCTGTAAGGGCCGAAGGCATAGCTGGTCTTCAGCATGATCGGCAGGCCGTTGATGGTGATGCCTTCGGCGATGATGCGGTCGCGGACCGGCACCACCGGCAGTCCCATGTTGTTGGGGCCATCACCCGAGACGTCGATGGCCCGCCGCGCCCCGCGGGCGCCGCTCGTGGCGAACTGCGCCGAGGCGAAATCCAGCCCTTGCGAGATCGAGGTGCCGCGCTCGCGGACCAGCGGGGCTTCGGCGACACGGATGGCAAACGCCTCCGCCTCGGCGGCGCCTGACACGAACGTCCATGGCACGACCATGGCCTGGTGGAAAGGACCCGCCCACTCGACATAGGTCACGGCGATCCGCCCGATCGGCCCGGACTGGATTGCGGCGATCACCTCCGGATGGCGCAACGCCTCGACATAGCCGTCGCGCTGGAGCTGCTGCTCGTCATAGTCCATCGAGCGGGAGATATCGACGGCGAGAACGAGTTCGAGATCGACCTCGACATCCGCCGTTGCCGGCGAAGCGAGCGACAACATCGCGCCGAGCGCGAGGCACATTGGGACGAACGTTTTGCGGTGCATGCGACGACCTCCGCACCCGCCAGAACCGTTCCCCCCGGATGAACGATCGTAGCGCGTCGACCCGGAAGGTCAAACTAAGGCTGCGCCGCCAGCCACACGATTGCGTCATCGACGCCCGCTGCCGCCGCCTTCTCCATCCAGCTTCGCGCCAGCGCTGCATCGGCCTCGACGCCGAGGCCCCGCTCATAGGCCTCGCCGGCATTGAGCATCCCCTCAGGATCGCCGGCCTCGGCAGCCTGGATGATCCAGCGGAAGCCTTCGGCGAGGTCCTTCTCCGTGCCACGCCCGAGCTGCATCATCAGCCCGTAATTGTTCATCGCCACCGCGTGGCCTTCGAGCGCCGCCTCGCGGAACCAGCGGAAGGCGATCGCATCGTCCTGCGCCGTGCCGATGCCTTCGAGATAGAGGTAGCCGACCCTGGTCTTGCCCTCGGTGAGCCCCGCCTCGGCACTCTTCAGCGTCCACGCGAAACCGGCAGGGAGATCGACCGGAACCCCGGTTCCGAGCGTGAGCGCATCGCCGAGATTCTTCATGCCCCAGGGATCGCCGGCCTCCGCGCCCGCGAGGAACCAGCGTGCCGCCTCGGCGTCGTCCTCCGCCACCGCGTCGCCCTCGGCATGGTAGAGGCCGACGGCGTTGTAGGCCTCGTAATAGCCGGCGTCCGCGGCCTTTCTGAACCAGTCCAGCGCCTCGACGAGATTGCCCTCTCCTTCGCGCAGGAGCCCGAGATTGTACATCGCGACCCCGAGCCCCATGTCGGCCGCAGCCCTGTAGAAGCCAGCGGCCTTCGCATCGTCCTCGGCGACGCCAAGGCCCTCGTCATGCATCAGTCCGAGCTTGTTGAGCGCATCCGCCCGGCCGAGCGCCGCCGCGGCCTCGAACAGGCGGAGCGCCTCGGCGTAGTCCTGCGGATGGACGATGCCGTTGAGGTAGAAGCTGCCCAGATTGTGGAGGGCGAGCCCGTCGCCGGCCGCCGCGGCGATGGCGTAGAGGCGCGCCGCCTCGTCGAGGTCCACCGCGACGCCGATACCGGACTCGTAGGCAAAGCCGAGATTGCCCGTGCCTGTGGGGTCGCCGAGTTCGGTGGCGCGCGCGTACCAGCGGGCGGCTTCGACCGGATCGGCGGCGACCCCGAGACCGTGTTCGTGGAGGTAGCCGAGATTGGTATGGGCCGCCGGGTAGCCCGCCGCCGCGGCCTCCCGATACCAGAGGATTGCGGTCGCATCCTCGCCGCCGGCATCAAAGGCGCGGCCGAGCTGGAACAGGAACCGCGCATTGCCGGGCTCCGCCTCGACCGCGGCCATGCAGGCCGCGATCGCGGCGGCGCTGTCCATGTCCGACTGGTCAATCCCGTCGGTCACGCGGTTGCGGTCGAGCGGCGCGGCTGCGAGCCGGTCGCAGGCGTGGATCGAATCGGTCGCCGCCGAGGCCGCGGACAGCGCGCCGCCGGCAATCATCGCTATCACCAGGGCAATGGCGACGGAGAGTGTTCCCGGCATCCGACCTCCGATCCAGGGCGCGTTCACCAGCTCGCGCGGTGGGAGTCCTTTTGACTGCGAACAAGAACCGTTGGTACCGTCCGGGTCAACCCTCGGGAGGCGTCATGTCAACGCGGTTTGTTCTCGCAGCCTTGTTCATCGCCGGATCGATCAGTTCTACGCTCGCCGACGAGCCGCTCGACCCGCTTGCCCCCTGCGGGCGCGTGCTGTCGGCGGAAAGCGGCATCCCCGAGGTCGCGGTGGGATTCTGGGCCTTCGGCTACCTCGACGCCGCGACCGGCGAAGCGCATCGCATCACCCCGGAGAACATGGAGAAGATGCGCGAGGTGC
The DNA here is from genome assembly GCA_022841545.1 of Bauldia sp. Classification (GTDB taxonomy): domain Bacteria; phylum Pseudomonadota; class Alphaproteobacteria; order Rhizobiales; family Kaistiaceae; genus Bauldia. The sequence continues at coordinate 21,434 of JALHRF010000006.1, forward strand.
TGCGTGGGCGGTGCGCCGCGGCGCCGGATGCGCGGCTGATCGACATCGCCAGGGCGATCGCCGCCGCGGAAGCGGGCGCCGAGCCGGCCATTGCCGTCGACGGCCGCGCGTTCCTCGAGAAATTCTTCAGTCCTTCGGCGAACCACGAGGCAATGACGCTCGCCCTCAAGCCGTCGCCCGAGGATATACGCGCCGTCTATGCCGAGCCGCTCGCTGGCAAGCTGGTCGAAGCCTATGACGGGTTGTTCGTCGAGGGGGCGGCGATCCGCCCCAAGCCTGGGCAGACGCAGCTCCTGTCGACCTTCACGACCACCGCCGCGCTGAAGCGGGGCGACCCGGTGCTCGGTGACTTCCCCGGCGGCTACGAGGATATCCTTCAGTTCATTGTCGGGGACGTGCCGATCGCGCGCTTCAAGTTCGTGGAGCCGGGCGAAACCCTGGGCATGGCGTTCGACGGTCTCATCCATGTCAACGGCCGTTGGGTGTTCATGCCCAAGCCCTGGAATGTACTGAACTGACGGGGCCGTTGTCCGGTCAGGGCCGCGCGCCGCGCATGAGCCGGCCATAGGTCGCGTCGGCGATCTCGATCACGTCGCGGGGTCGCCACTGCGCGGCAAGCTGCGCGAGCGCTTCGGCGCGGTGGCGTGGCTCGCCCCGGCGGACCTGCTCGCAGCCGACCGCGATGTCCTCGACGATCCGTTCATAGCGGTAGTAGCAAAGCGCCACAGGGTCGACCTCGACGCCGCCATAGCCGCGGTCGAAGGCATCCACCTCCGCCTCCTCGTTCCACGTCCCCGCCACGCCGGCGCCGATGAACATCAGGTCGCGCTCCCGCGGGGCGAGACGCGGGGCATCCCAGTCGACGATATGCACCGCGCCGTCATCTCCGACGAGGATGTTCCCGGCGTGGATGTCGGTGTGGCAGGGCACGAACTGGTTGTCGCGGGCGCGAAGGATGTCGGCGAGTTCGGCGGCACGGGTGACGATGCGCGCGACAGTGTCGCGCTCGCGATCGAGCAGCGCGTCGAGCGCGTCCCCGACGGCGTCGCACTCACCCTCCGCGGGCGACGCCGCAAGGACGCCCCGGAGCCGGTCGCGCCAGTGCGACCCGAATCGCTCCGTTTCCACCGCGACGGCAATCGGGGCGGGAAGGGTCGCGTCGTGGACGCGACGAAGCGACTCCCCGAGGACGGTCAATTGCTCCGGGTCGAGCGCGCGGTCGAACCCGCTCGTCCCCTTGATGAAGGGGTAGAGGATGAGCGTCAGCCCGCCGGAGGCGACAGACAGGGCGCCTTCCCGCGTCCGAAGCGGGGCCACCACGGCCTCTATTCCCGAATCGCGAAGGAATCGGGGCACGGCGAGCACGCCCGCATCGAAGGCGGCGTGCTTGGTCTTGAGAAACAGCGGCGGGCCGCCGGCAATCGCAACCCTCCACGCGGCCGCATCGGGATCGGCGCCGAGCGGCAGGAAGGCGATGTCCTCGACGCGGACGCCATAGGCCGCGCCGAGCAGGTCCACTGCGGCGCGAAGGTCGATGTCGGGCTTGGTCTCCACGCCGCGGCCGCGTTGACGGAACTCAGGCGTCGCCGAGATAGGCCTTCACCGTCTCGATGAACTTGGCGACCGAGATCGGCTTGGACATGTAGGCTTCGCAGCCGCCCTGGCGGATACGCTCCTCGTCGCCCTTCATCGCAAAGGCGGTGACCGCGATCACCGGGATCGACCGGAGCTCGTCATCCTCCTTGATCCACTTGGTGACCTCGAGCCCGGAAACCTCCGGAAGCTGGATGTCCATCAGGATCAGGTCGGGCCTGTGCTTGCGGGCGAGATCGATCGCCTCGAGCCCGTTGCGGGTCTCGACGATATTGTATCCGATCCCTTCGAGAAGATCGTGGAAGAGCTTCATGTTGAGCTCGTTGTCTTCCACGACCAGCACGGTCTTGGGCATGATCTCGATTCCGGCCCGGCCGTTCCATTCCATCGGACGTGCTCGCGGCCCGAGCGGGAGCAGTAGGAGCGATTCGTGGGTGAAAGGCAACTCGCGCATCTCGTCGCGAACCGCAACCATCTGATATGACAGGCATCCGCCCGACAACCCCGAGGCCAGGCCGCAGCCATGGAAACCCTTGAGATCAGCCTCGACGGCTATACCGATTTGCCGCCGGGCAAGATCGCCAATGTCGTCACTTATCTGGAGATGCTGGCGCCGTCCCCGCCCCGCCCGGCGCCGGACCGGCCGGATCTGGTCTTTCGGCGCATCCCGGAGCCGGACGTGGACTGGTATCGGGCCACGATCGGGCTGATCGGCGAGGACTGGCTATGGTATTCGCCGCTGGTGATGCCGAAGGCGGAGCTCGCAGCGCTTATCCGCGACCCCCTGCGCGAGGTCCATGCGCTCGAGCGCGACGGCGATGTGGTCGGCATCGGCGAACTCGACCGCCGGGTCGAGGGCGAGGCGGAGATCTCGTTCTTCGGCGTGGCGGCGTCGGAGTTCGGCACGGGCGCGGCACGGCACCTGATGAACCGGACCCTGGAGCGGGCCTTTCGCGACGGGACCCGAAGGGTATGGGTCCACACCTGCACCTTCGACCATCCGGCCGCGGTGCCGTTCTACCTGAAATCCGGCTTCAAGCCCTTCAAGTTCGCGATCGAGGTGACCGACGACCCGCGGCTGAGCGGGCAGTTGCCCGAGACGGCGGGGGCGCACGTCGCCCTGATCCGTCCCGGCCAGAACCCCGGCCGCCGACCCTAGCCGACCGGGCCGTTCAGTGGGCGCCGACGCTCCGCGCCTCGGCGATCTCGCCTGCCGCCCGCTCCTGGTCGCGCTCGGCGATCGCTTCGATCTTGTCGAGTTCCTCCTCGGCCTCCGTGCATTCGAGCACGGCCGCCGCGAGCTGTCCCCTCAGTTCCTCGACGGAGGCAAGGAGGTTGTCGCGGCGCTGGATCGCCGCCTTGGCGAAGGTCGGGTAGGCGAAGTGGGCAATGTCGCGGATTCCGCTCCGTTCCTGCTCGGCGACCACCTGGTCGTTGAGGTCCTTCGCCATGCGTTCGAACTCGGCGATCATCGCCTCGATCTGCGCGACTTGCCGTCGCTTCTCCCGGACCTGGAAGCGTTTCAGGCGGATCAGCCCATCCCGCGACTTCATGACTCACGCACTCCCTTCATGCCCCTCTTGAAGGACGACGCCTAAACGCCTTCCCTGCCGGATGATTTCCTTCCCGGCGGTAACCTTTCGTTTACGTCTCGCGTTAATCATGTGCGGGCATCGCTTAATTCGGCGTAAATCAGAAATGTCGGAATTGGCCTATCTCCGCGAGTCCTTGGAATCCCTTGGGGCCGTTCCTTCAACCTGGTTAAGAGCTTGTTAACGGCTAGAATTGTCCACGATCTCAGACAAGTGGAATGAGTAACCTAGATTTCCCGTTAATTCGCTTGTGTGCGTGAATCAGTCTTTGTTAACCATCGGGTGGTAGCGTTGCGAATCGGGGTTAACCCTTTCTTGGTGATAACGGCCGGGGCGGCCAGTACGCCAAGCCCGAAGGGCAGGCCAGGGGGATTGGCATGCGAGTGCTTCTGATCGAAGACGACAGCGCTACCGCGCAGAGCATCGAACTGATGCTCAAGTCGGAGAGCTTCAACGTCTACACGACCGATCTTGGCGAAGAGGGTGTCGACCTCGGCAAACTCTACGACTATGACATCATACTTCTCGACCTGAACCTCCCCGACATGTCGGGCTATGAGGTGCTGCGGACGCTTCGCGTCTCGAAGGTCAAGACCCCGATTCTGATCCTCTCCGGCCTTGCCGGGATCGAGGACAAAGTCCGTGGCCTTGGATTCGGCGCCGACGACTACATGACCAAGCCGTTCCACAAGGACGAGTTGGTCGCGCGCATCCACGCGATCGTCCGTCGGTCCAAGGGCCACGCCCAATCCGTCATCACCACCGGGGAGCTTACCGTCAACCTCGACACCAAGACGGTCGAGGTTCACGGCCAGCGCGTCCATCTCACCGGCAAGGAGTACCAGATGCTGGAACTCCTCTCGCTCCGGAAGGGGACGACGCTCACCAAGGAAATGTTCCTCAACCATCTCTACGGCGGCATGGACGAGCCGGAACTGAAGATCATCGACGTCTTCATCTGCAAGCTCCGGAAGAAGCTCGCCACCGCCACCAGCGGGCAGAACTACATCGAGACGGTGTGGGGCCGGGGTTATGTGCTCCGCGAGCCCGAAGAGCAGGAAATCCGCGAAAGCGCCTGAAAATTGCGAACGCGAGGGCCAGCCTCGCCTTCGCTGATCCCGCGTTGCGCCTACGCGTGGCTCGCCGCGCCGGTTCCCGGCGCCACCGCTGGTGAGGCCTCGATCACCACATCATCACCGTCGAGTTTTGCCGACACCGCCATTCCTACCGCGCGCGCCAGCGCGCCGGCGTAGTAGCCCTGCACCGCATGGGCGTCGACGGCGCTCGGCTCCACATCGCCCGGAACCAGCTTCTCGAAGGCCGCCGGCACCCGCGCACTCGGGCCGACGCAACGGATCACGAAGCGCGGGGCGGCGACGTCCCCTTCGACCGAAACGCCGATCCTGCCGCCGCGCGGCACCGCCGCATTGGCGAGGAGGATCAGGTTGAGGAGGAGCTTGACCCGGTTCTTGGCCATCAGCGCCCGTGGCGCGGTGAAGCTGAACTCCGCCTTCTCGCCCTTCATGTAGCCGGTCGCCACCTTGTCGGCGTCGCCAAGGTCGATCTCGGCGCCGGCCGATCCGGCGGCGCCGAAGGCGAGCCGGGCGAACTGGAGCTTGGCCGAGGCCTGCGTTGCGCTCTTCCGGATGAGGTCGAAGGCAAAAACCTTCATCTCCTCGTCCTTCTCCTCGTCGAGCACCTCGAGGCCGTTGATGATCGCGCCCACCGGCGAGATGATGTCGTGGCAGACGCGACTGCAGAGGAGCGCTGCGAGATCGAGTGCTCCGAGTTCGACCCGGTCGGTCATCGTTGATCCTCCGGCGGTCTCATGGCCCGAATCGGCTCGGGCCTGTCGCTTCGCGGGATACACGGCCCCGTCCGACCTGCCAACCTCCGGGCCCGCGTCGCCGGCTCGGGCCGCAAGCGACCGGAGGTGTCGGCCTGCCGCGGTCCTGCCCGGTTTTCGCCTACACTTGCCAAATGACCGATTCGCCGGCCGCACCGGCCAAATGCGGGTAAAGCCATGGTTCTCCGTTCGATTTTTGCAGTTCTGGCGCTCGCCCTCTGCGGGCTTGCCGGCGTAACCGCCGCAGGCGCCCAGGAACTTGAGGTCGTCGCCCCGACCTATGACGAGCCCGCGGCCGCACCGGGCACGCCGCCCTCGACCTTCACGATCGATGAAGTCGTGGCAAACGGGCAGCGCGTTTTTGGCGGCTTCACGCAAGGGTTTGCGGCGATCGTCGAGCGGGCCGTCAGCAGCTACGGCCTGCCCAATGGCTACATCGTCGGGGAGGAGGCCGGGGGCGCGCTTATCGGCGGCGCCCGGTACGGCGAGGGCGTCCTCTATACCCGCAATGCCGGCCAGCATCGCGTCTACTGGCAGGGGCCGTCGCTCGGCTTCGACATCGGCGCCAGCGGCAACCGGGTCATGATGATGGTGTACAATCTCCCGTCGGTGGAGGCGATCTACAACCGCTATGCCGGAGTGAACGGGTCGGCCTATGTGGTTGCCGGGCTCGGCATGACGGTGCTGTCGCGGAGCGGAATCTATGTCGTGCCCGTGGTTTCCGGGGTCGGCGCCCGGCTCGGCGTCAATTTCGGCTACATCAAGTTCACCCCGCAGCCGACCTGGAATCCGTTCTGACCGCACGTCATTACAACCCCGCGGCGCTTGCCGAAACGTTGCCGGTGGCGTCGGCTTTCGGGTTAATATAGGGGTAGCGCGGCCCGCGCCGGCCCCGGCGCAGAAGATGGGGCGACCGCCGGGAAACCGGCGAGAGTGGAGCAGAGATCGTTGATCCAAGCGGTCATGTATTTCGTGCTCGGCCTGCTCACGGCGGGCCTTGTGGCGTTGGCGCTGTCGCCGGCCGTATGGCGCCGCGCGCACCGGCTTGCCAAGGCCCGCGTCGAGGGCAGCCTGCCGATGTCGCTGGGGGAGGTCCAGGCGGAGAAGGACCAACTTCGCGCGTCCTTCGCCATGTCCGCGCGACGGCTCGAATTGCAGGTGGCGGACCTCAGGAAGGCCGCGAGCGAACAGACGCTTGCCGCCGGTCGCTACAAAGCCGAGATGGCGACGCTGACGAGCGCGATCGAGGCCGGCAAGGCCGGAATTGCCGCCCTTGAGGCGCGCCTTGCCGCGGCTGGAGACGCCCTCAAGGCAGCCGAGGCGCGGATCGAAGCCGTGCGCGCCGAGGTCGCCTCCCGCGATGCCGCGCTGGCCGAACGCGCGCACCGGATCATGGGCCTCGAAGCCGGGCTCGCCGCAGCCAATCTCCTCACCGAAGAGCAGCGGCTCGAGCTGGTGGCGCGCGACACCACGATCGGCAATCTCCACGATCAGCTGGCGGCGTCGCGGGCTGGCGAGGCGCAGGTCGCCGCGGCCCGCGACGAGGTCGCCGCGGCGCTCGAAGCGGAAAAGGCGGCGCTTGCAGCCGAGCGGGTCCGAACCGAGGGCCTGGAGGCCCGGATCGCCGCCTTCGGCATCGAGCGCACCGACCGCATGGCCGCGCTGGAGCGCCGCTCCGCCGAGATCGGCGCCATGGAGGCGGAACTCGCCGCGGCGCGGACCGAGCGCGAGGCGCTGTCCGCCACCGTCGCCGCGCTGGAGGCCGAACGCGCCGAACGGCTGGCCGAGATCGCCAGGCGCACCGACGAGATCGCCGCCCTCCGCGCCGGGGCGTTGACTGCGGACGGTGGAACGCCGGTAGCCGCGAACGACGCCGGTGACAACATGCAGAAGGCGATCGAATCGATCGAAGCCGAGAAGGCGTCGATCGAGGCGCGTCTCGCCGCGCTCGAGGCCGACCACGCGGTGGTGCTGAGCGAGAATGCCGACCTCCGGCGCACCGTATCGAACGACAGCGAGGCCCATGCGGCCGACGCACAGCTCCGCGAGCGCCTCGCCGAGATCGCGGCGCAGGTGCTGCGTCTCACGCAGCAGCAGAGCGCGGCGCCCGCCGCCGACGCGCCCCCGCCGCGACGCGCCGACAAGGGTAATGGCGGACCCCACCTCCACGCGATCACGCCCGCGGCCGCCCCGCCTCTGGCGTCCGAGGCGCCGAAGCCCGATCAGGGACGCTCGCTGGCCGAGCGCATCCGCGCGCTCCAGCAAGCCGCACGCCATTGACGGCTTGCCCGCAGCGGGAACGAAAAGAGCCGCAGCGTCGTTATCGCCAGCCCGCCGATGCGGGCGGAACAGAGAGGGGTGCACCACATGGACAAGGACCGGATCGAAGGCTCCGCCAAGCAGGCGAAGGGCGCGGTCAAGGAAGCGACCGGCAAAGTGCTCGGCGACGCCAAGCTCCAATCGGAAGGCAAGGCCGACAAGGCCGAGGGGAAGATCCAGAACGCCGTCGGCGGGATCAAGGACACGCTGCGTGGCAAATAGGGGCCTCGGCCTCGGGCCGTTCGACGCCTGGACGGCCCTTTTCGCTCAAACCCGCTTCGCCATCGACTGCCACACCGTCATCACGCTGCGCATGATGCGCATGGCCGGCGGCGGCGACGTCGCCATGCGCGAGGCAGTCCGCATGGTCACCGAGAAGATGGACACCTTTGCCAGCGCGCACATGGCGGCGGTGGCCGCGATGCCGCGCCACGGGTTGCATGGCGCCGCGACCGCCGCCGAGCAGCACTATCGCCGCACGGTGTCCCGCAACCGGCGCCGGCTGTCAGGGGGGTGAGCGCTGCGGCCTTCAGGCCATGCGGAGTGGATTGAAATTACTCAGAAAGCCGAAGTCCGTTGCCACTTCAGAACGCCTCGTCCCTTGCGGCCGGGAAACATCGGGTGCTGCGTCTCTGTAGATGTGATCGAAAGAACATCGCCGTCCACCGAGAACGTCCGCGCTTGTTCGGTGCCCACCCACCCGGGATGCCAGGAAACTTCAACCTCGGTGATGAACTGATCCTCGCCTTCAAGTCGGAACGGACCAGCATAGGCCATCATGGTCCTGAAAAGAGCGGCATCGCCGGACTCGCCATCCGACGATACCCGGCCTTTGGACGTGACGACGGTCATCATCCGCTTGTCCGGGGTTATGAAGAGGTAGCCGAGCGGATCGGCCCCATACATATCCCTGCATTCGCCGGTGTCGGTGAGGACAAACTGGAGCGTTATCAGTTTCCAGGTACCGACTATCTTCAAGTTCCTTCCCCCACGGCCATGTGAAGCGTTCCCGCACCGGCCTCGGCGAGGACGGCGACCGCCTTGTCGACCATGGCGTCGGACGCGGTGAGCGAGATGCGGAAGTGGTCGGGCGCCGAGAGGATCGAGCCCGGCATGACGAAGACGTCGCGGGCGGCGAGCCGGTTCCAGTGGACGTCCGGGTCGCCGTCGGGCCAGCGGCTGAACAGGTAGAAGGTCCCCTCCGGCAGGAGCGGCGCGTACCCCGCCGCGGCGAGCGCGGCCATCAGCCGGTCGCGGCGGCGGGTGAGCGCCGCCTGGTCGATCGACAGGTCCTCGAGCGCGGGAATGGCGTGCTGCATCAGCGCGCTCGCAAAGCTCCAGCCGAGCGCCATCTGCGCGACGAAGGTCGCCTCGCGGAGCGCGTTCCGCGCATCCCGGGGCATCAGCGGCGAGACGGCGAGGTAGCCGAGCCGCTGGCCCGGGGTGAGCAGGATCTTGCCGTAGCTGTAAGTGACCAGCGTCCACGGATAGACCGCCGCGGGGCTGACAAAATCCCGGCCATCGAACCTGAGCCGGCGATAGGGCTCGTCGGAGAGGAGGAAGATGCGGCGGCCGATCCGCGCCGAGGCGCGGTCGAGCAGGTCGGACAGGGCGGCGAGGCTCGCCCGGTCGTAGATGCGGCCGGTGGGGTTGTGCGGGGTGTTGACGATCACCATCCGCGTCCGCGGCCCGATCGCCGCGTCGATGGCGGCAATGTCGAGATCGAAGCGCGGCGCGGCGAGCCGTACACGCCGCGGCACGGCATTGGCGGCATGGAGCATCGGCGCGTAGGAGAACCAGGCCGGCTCGCAGATGATCGCCTCGTCGCCCGCGTCGAGCACCAGGCGGAAGGCGAGCGCGATGGCAGCGAAGGCGCCGGCGGTGAGGGCGAAATCCTCCGGCTCGAAGGCGAGGCCGAGCTCGCGGCCGACACGCTCGGCAAGGAACGCGCGGGGCTCGTCCTCGCTGGTCTTGTAGGCGAACCAGCTCTTGTCGTGCGGCTCGGTCGCCTCGCGGAGGGCTGTGACGAAACCGGGGAGCGGCATCTCCTGCGGGTTGCCGAAGGTGAAATCGGCGATCCCCGGCGCGAACCGCCGCTCGGCATAGCGCGAGCGGAAGTAGAAGTCGGCGACCGGCGCAAAGTCTGCGTCGGTCTCGCGGATGCGCTTCGACACTTCGGACATGGCGGGCCTCGCTGAACGATCCCACCGGTATCGCGCTAAACGGAGGCGTCCCCTGTGACCGATGTCACACGGGCCTGAAGCGCGAGACGCGCTGGCGGCCATGGCCGGGAGAGGGCCGGCGCCAAGGCGCCGACCGTACGCAGGGCTGTTCGGGATCGCTTACCCAAGGATCAGGAAATGGCTTTCGTCGAGCTCGACGCCGGAACCTACCTTCGCGACCTTCTGCCCCTCGTAGAGCAGCCACGAGCCGTCCTGCTCGAAATGCTCGTCCCAGTCGTCTTCGCTCAGATCACCGACCTCCAGCTCATCGAAGTATTTCTGGATGAGAATGAACATGTCCTCGGAGTCGTCGAAGTCGCCGATCTTGTCCCAGTGCTTGTTGCCGGCGATATCGAAGATGAAATAGTCGGTGTCGTCGCCGCCCCACAGCTTGTCGCGCTGTTTGCCGCCGACAATGTAATCGATGCCCTCGTCGCCGTAGAGCTTGTCCTTCCCGACGCCGCCGATGAGTACGTCGCTTCCGTCGCCGCCATAGGCCTTGTCGTTGCCCTTGCCGAGGTCGATGATGTCGTCATCGTCGGTCGACGAGAATTTCTTGCCGACCAGATCGACGCCCACCACGTCGTTCTTCTTCGTGCCCTTGATGATGTTGCCGGTCGGTTCCTCGTCGGTCGTGCTGTTCGAGGCGTGAAGGACGTCCGCCCAGGCGGTGTTCTGGGTTCCCGGCTCCGGCAGGGCGTTGTACCAGTCCCAGCCGAGATAGATCACCTGGCCCTGGCCGAACTGGAAGCCGGCGACCGACGAGCCGTCGGAGTTTTCGTAAAAGGTCACCGCGTGGTCCGGCAGGTCGTCCGGGTCGAGCACGTTGGTCCCGTCGTTGTCGGGCAGCGGACCGTGCCCCTCGAAGGTGGTGTCCTCGGCGTCGCCGGTCTCGGTCGTCTGCGCCAAGGTCTGGACTTCGGAGAGCTCCGTCTTGAAGATTGCATTGATGAGGTTGACCCCGTGGGGGATCTTGTCGGAGCCCTCGTTATAGGTGCTGTGGAAAACGAGCGTTCCGCCGTTCGAGACGAACAGCCGGAGCAGCGCGATGGCGCCCTTGGAAAGCTCGAGTTCCCCGATGAGCATCGGGATGTGGATGACGTCCGCATCCAGCGACGCCACGAGCCAGGAATCCGCGTCCGTGCCGGTAAAGGTGGTTACGTCATGGCCCTTGGCTTCGAGGGCGGCTTTGACCTCCGATCCTTCCTCGTCAAACGTGCCGTCGATGTTGACGTACTCGGGATCATAGAACAGGTAGACTTCAGCTCCGCTGAGCTGTTCGGTTGCAAGTGCCACAGTGAATTCCTCCGGAAAATGGACGGCTTCTTTGCCGTTTCAACGCCGCATCTCGTGCCAGCGACTGCGGCTCAAACTCATTTTCGGTGAATTTTCACAGTCCCCAGCGGCGCGGATAATGACAGAAATATCAGGGGTGGCGAGCGAAATGTCCGGGGATCGCGGCTCCCGCTTAGCCCGCTCAATCCAATTCAACAGCAGAATCAGTCGCCCCCGCAAGGCTCCCGAATCAGCCCGGCTCGCGGGTGAGGAACCCTTCCGGCATGGCGTCGGGGTCTTCGACCCGCGGGTCGAAGCCATGCATGTAGAGCGCCCACTGGAGGCCGATGAGGGCGCCCTTGATCGGCCGGAGCAGCGCCAGCGTCATGACCAGCGTCAGCGGCAGCCAGATCGCGAGATGGGTCATCACCGAAAGCTCTGTGGCGAAGAACACCGCGGCCATCAGCGGCACGATCACGTGGCCGACGACGACGATGGTGAAATAGGGCGGGGCATCGTCGGCGCGCTGGTGGCTGAGGTCCTCGCCGCAGACGGCGCAGGTCTCGACCGGCTTGAGGTAGCCGCGGAACAGCTTGCCCTCGCCGCAGTTCGGGCAGCGGCAGCGGAAGCCGCGCCACATCGCCTGCCATGACGAGCGCTTCGGCAGGCCGAGCTGGTTCAATGCGCTCGGCTGCTGCCAGACGGTGGTGTTCGGGGGAGCGTTCATGATCGGGGAACGTAAGTGCCACATCGGCTCGGCACAAGCCACCGCGCCGCCCGGCAGCGAAGATGTCGCGGGGCAATGGCGTACACCGTCGGTATCACCCGGCGGGCCAGTCCCGCCCGCAATCCGGGGCTACTACGGCCGGCCGAAATCGATCGCGCCATGTGCCCGGACGATCGCCATTTCAATCGCGGTGTCCTGCTCGCAGAAGACGATCAGGTTGTTCGATCGCAGCTCCCGCGCGCTTGGCGCCAGAATGCCGTCGGCACCGATAAAGGAGCAAGCCTCGGCGATCTGCTGCGAGCGGGGATATTCCTGTACGCGCTCGACATAGGCCAGTTGTCCGTATCGCGCGATCTCCAGGCCGAGAGCGCCGAGCGCATCGAGGCCGTCGAACAGCATGACAGCCTCGAGCGCGACGCGAAGCTCGAACAGTTCGTAACGCACCTTCGACGGCGGGATCGGCTGGCCCTGATAGAGGTGAAACCGCCGTTCGGCGATCGCGGCTTCGCGAGTCTCCGACGTGTAGAGGACGTCGAAGCTGCCGTCGTCCCAACGGCCGCCGGATCGCCAGCACGCCAGGGGATCTGCTCCCTGTCTCACCGAACGCCAGACCGTACCCCGGTAGGGACGCTGGTGGATCTTCTCAAGCGCATCGAGCAGCCGCTGGTCGCGGATCGAACCGGAGTGCGTCGGTCCGCCGCGCGGGCCCATGATCAGAGATACGCGTCGGCATCCAGACGGTCGAGTATTGCAACCACGGCCTCCGACCGGCCATCATGGATCAGGTCGATTGCCCGTTCACCGTTTAGCTGGGGATGGCGGGCATAGAGCCAGGTCCGCACTTCCTCCTCCGAGTAGTACTCATTGAGCCGCATCACGACATAAGCCAGGTCCGACAGGACCAGCTGGGTCTTGGGGTGCGGCGCCTTCAGTCCGCTCGCCCAGCGGGATACCGTGGCCTTCGAGACGCCGGCGAAATTTGCAATGTCGGTGCCCTTCAGGCCGCCATCGCGCTGGAGGCGCTCCATGAACTGGGCGACCGGCCTCGTCCGACTTCCCGCCGCGGCTGGCTTCGGAGCGGATCGCCGGTGACGATCCTGTAAGGTCGCGGGCATGATCGTTCCTTTCTGTTTCAAGCAACCTATGTCGTGAAACAAAAAAGTCAACCCGCTCAGCTGCGTGCTCGGCATCCAGGCGGAGACGCTTGGACGCTCCGCTGGCGCTAGGCTACCGCCGCCGCTGCGTGGGCTTCCCGCGGTTCGCCGGCCTCTGCCCGCGCGAGCGATCCTCGGCCGGCCGGTCCTTCTTCGCCACCACCTTCCCTTCGGACAGGAGTTCGAAGCGGAGCGCGCCGGCGAGCGGCGCGGCCTCGACCAGCTTGACCTCGACCCGGTCGCCGAGGCGATGCATCTCGCCGGTGCGGCGGCCGATCACGGCGTGGCGGGCCTCGTCATAGACGAAGAAATCCGAGCCGAGCGTCGACATCGGCACGAAGCCGTCGGCGCCGGTCTCGTCGAGCTTCACGAACAGCCCGGCGCGGGTGACGCCGGCGATGCGGCCGGGGAAGGTCGCGCCGACGCGGTCCATCAGCCAGTGCGCCACCAGCCGGTCGATGGTGTCGCGCTCCGCCGCCATGGCGCGGCGCTCGGCGGCGGAGATCTGCGCGGCGATCTCGGCCAGCGACGTCTCGATGCCCTCCGGCAGGCCGCCGGCGCCGAGCTTGAGGGCGCGGATCAGGGCGCGATGGACGATGAGGTCGGCGTAGCGGCGGATCGGCGAGGTGAAGTGGGCGTAACGGCGGAGGTTCAGGCCGAAATGACCGATGTTCTCCGGGTTGTACTCGGCCTGCGCCTGGGTGCGGAGCACCACCTCGTGGATCAGGCGGCCGTGCTCGCTGTCCTTCACCTTGTCGAGGATGCGGTTGAAGTGCGAGGGGCGGAGGTTGCCGCCCTTGGGCAGCGTCATGTCGATCGACTTGAGGAAGTCCCGGAGCGCCTCGAGCTTGGCCATCGAGGGCGTGTCGTGGATGCGATAGACCAGCGGCGACTTCCGCTCCTCGAGGGTCTCCGCCGCCGCCACGTTCGCCTGGATCATGAACTCCTCGATCAGGCGGTGGGAATCGAGCCGCTCGGGACTGACGATCCGGTCGATCGAGCCGTCCTTCTTCAGGAGCACCTTCCGCTCGGGGATGTCGAGTTCCAGCGGGTCGCGGTCCTCGCGGCCGCGGCGGAGCGCCTCGTAGCCGCGCCAGAGCACGGCGAGCGCATCCTTCACCGCTGGCGGTGCGTCGACTTCGCGGCCGTCGAAGGCATCCTGCGCCTGCCGGTAGGAGAGCTTCGCCGCCGAGCGCATCATGATACGGTGGAAGCGGTGGCTTCGCTTCCGGCCGTCGGCGCCGAAGACCATGCGCACGGCAAGCGCCGGGCGGTCCTCGCCCTCGCGGAGCGAGCAGAGGTCGTTGGAGATGCGCTCGGGCAGCATCGGCACGACCCGGTCGGGGAAATAGACCGAGTTGCCGCGCTTCACCGCCTCGCGGTCGAGGGCCGAGCCGGGACGCACGTACCAGCCGACATCGGCGATGGCGACGGTGGCGATGAAGCCGCCGGGGTTTGACTTGTCCGGATCGGGCTCGGCGTGGACCGCATCGTCATGGTCCTTGGCGTCGGCGGGGTCGATGGTGAGGAGCGCCATCTCGCGCCAGTCCTCGCGGCCCCGAAGCGGCGCCGGCTTCGCGGCCTCGGCTTCCTTCAGCACCTCGGGCGGGAACTCGTGCGGGATGCCGTGGGCGAGGATGGCGATGAGGCTCACCGCCTTCTCGTCCTTCATCGAGCCGACGACCTCCTCGATCACGGCGCGGTCGGGACCACGGCCGGTGGAGCGCATGACGCGCACCGAGACGAGGTCGCCCTCCCTGGCGCCCTTGAGGGCGTCGGGGGGGATGGTGAGCACCCGCTGCTTGCGATCGACCGGCTCGACCTGGGCGCCGGCCGCGGTCTTGCGGACGACGCCATAGGTGGCGGTCGGCTTCCGGGCGAGGAGTTTGATGACGCGGGCGGTGAAATCGGCCCCCTCCCCGCCGGGCGAGATCCGGGCGAGCACGCGGTCGCCGACTCCCGGGGCCGGACCTTCGCCGCCGCGGGCGATCATGATCCTCGGCGGTTCGCCTTGCTCGACGGGCCACTCCGCCGGCTCGGCGAGGAGCTCGCCGTCGCGGTCGCGGGCCCTGATCTCGAGCACGGTGACCGGCGGCAGGTCGCCGGGCCGCTTGAGCCGGCCGCGGCGCTGTTCGACCTGGCCTTCGGCAGAGAGATCCTTGAGGATCGCCTTCAAGGCGATCTTGTCGCCGCCCTTGATGCCGAAGGCGCGGGCGATCTCGCGCTTCCCCGCCTTGCCGGGATGCTCGGCGACGAAGGCGAGAACCTCTTCGCGCGAGGGAAACGGCCTCTCCTTCGTCGTCCTCTCGCGGGTCTTTTTCGCCAAGGTCAGCCCTTCTTCGGTGTGCTCTTCTTCGCCGCCGGCTTCTTCTTCACGGTCGACTTCGCCGGGCGTTTCGACGGCCCCTTGCCGGCCTTGGCCGATAGCAGTTCCACCGCCGTCTCCATGGTGACGCTGTCCGCCGCCATGTCCTTGGGCAGCGTCGCGTTCACCTTGCCATGATTCACGTATGGCCCATAGCGGCCGTCGCGGACGGTGACCGGACCGCCCTCGGTCGGGTGGTCGCCGAGCGTCTTCAGCGCCTTCGGCGTCCCCCGGCCGCCCGGACGCCGGCCGCCCCCTGCCCGCTTCTCGGCGAGGAGCGAAACGGCGCGGTTGATGCCGACGGAGAACACCTCCTCCGCCGAGTCGAGATTGGCGTAGGTGCCGTCGTGGAGGATGAAGGGCCCGTAGCGGCCGATGCCGGCGGTGATCGGCGTATTGGTCTCGGGATGGATGCCGACCTCGCGCGGCAGGCCGAGGAGGGCGAGCGCATCGGCGAGGTCGATGGTGGCCGCGTCCCAGCCCTTGGGCAGGCTCGACCGCTTCGGCTTCTCGCCTTCGGCCGCCTCGCCGAGCTGGATATAGGGCCCGAAGCGACCGGTGCGGACCGTGACCTCGAGCCCGGTCTCGGGATCGAGGCCGAGGCTTCGCGTGCCGTCGCCGCCGAGCTCGCCGCCGTTCGCGTTGTCGCCGGAGGCGGCGAGCTGGCGGGTGAAGCGGCACTCGGGGTAGTTCGAGCAGCCGACGAAGGCGCCGAACTTGCCGAGCTTGAGCGACAGGCGGCCATTGCCGCAGGACGGGCACTGGCGCGGGTCGCCGCCCTCGGCGCGGGCCGGGAAGATGTGCGGGCCGAGCAGCTCGTTCAGCGCTTCCAGCACTTCGGCGACGCGGAGGTCGTCGGTCTCGGCGACATCGGCCGAGAACTGGCGCCAGAACTCGCGGAGCACCTCCTTCCACGAGATGTCGCCGTTCGAGATCTTGTCGAGCTTCTCTTCGAGGTCGGCGGTGAAATCGTATTCGACATAGCGCTCGAAGAAGCTTTCGAGGAAGGCGGTGACGAGCCGGCCCTTGTCCTCGGGAATGAGCTGCTTCTTCTCGAGCCGGACATAGCCGCGGTCGCGGAGCACGGAAAGCGTGGCCGTATAGGTGGAGGGACGGCCGATGCCGAGCTCCTCCATCTTCTTGATCAGCGTCGCCTCGGTATAGCGCGGCGGCGGCTCGGTGAAGTGCTGCTCGACCGCGATGCCGTGCTCGCTGAGCGGATCGCCCGCATTCATCGGCGGCAGGCGCCCGTCGTCCTCGTCTTCCTCGCTGCGACGGGAGGCCGGCACATCGTCCCGGCCCTCCTGGTAGACGGCGAGGAAGCCGTTGAAGCGCTCGACCTGGCCCGTCGCCCGGAGCCCGACCTTCCGCGCCTCGTTGCCGGAATCGATATCGACCGTCGTGCGTTCGAACTCCGCGGCCGCCATCTGGCAGGCCATGGTCCGCTGCCAGATCAGCTCGTAGAGACGGGCCTGCTCGCCCTCGAGCTTGCCCGTGACCGATGAAGGATGGCGTGAGACATCCGTGGGGCGGATCGCCTCGTGCGCCTCCTGGGCGTTCTTGGCCTTGGTCTGGTAGTGGCGCGGGCGTTCCGGCAAGTAGCGATCACCAAAGGTCTTGGCCACCGTGGCGCGGATGGCCGACAGCGCCTCGGGCGCCATGTCGACGCCGTCGGTCCGCATATAGGTGATGTAGCCGTCCTCGTAGAGGCGCTGGGCAACCTGCATGGTGCGGGCCGCGGCGAAGCCGAGCTTCCGCGAGGCCTCCTGCTGCAGCGTCGAAGTGGTGAACGGCGGCGGCGGGTTGCGGCGGACAGGCTTCGCCTCGACCGAGGCGACGCGATAGGCGCCGGAACGGAGCGCCGCCTCGATGGCGCGGGCGGTCGCCTCGTCCGGGATGTCGAGCCGGCCGAGCTTCTTGCCGTCGAAGCCGATGGCGCGGGCGACGAAGCGGCCGCCCTGCGGCGTCTCCAGCGTGACTTCCACGCTCCAGTATTCCTGCGGCTTGAACAGCTCGATCTCGCGCTCGCGGTCGCAGACCAGCCGAAGCGCCACCGACTGCACGCGCCCCGCCGAGCGTGCGCCGGGGAGCTTCCGCCACAGCACCGGCGACAGCGTGAAGCCGACCAGGTAGTCGAGCGCGCGGCGCGCGAGATAGGCGTCGACCAGGTCGACATCGATCTGGCGCGGGTGGCGCATCGCGTCGAGGACGGCGTCCTTGG
Source organism: Bauldia sp. (assembly GCA_022841545.1). Lineage (GTDB taxonomy): Bacteria > Pseudomonadota > Alphaproteobacteria > Rhizobiales > Kaistiaceae > Bauldia. Next base: position 38,748 of record JALHRF010000006.1, read on the forward strand.
TGATGGCGTTGAAGACGACGCGCTCGACCGGCATGTCCTTCATCACGCGCTTGCTGCGGAGCACCTCGAGCACGTGCCACGAGATGGCCTCGCCCTCGCGATCGGGGTCGGTGGCGAGGATGAGGCGGTCGGCGCCCTTCACCGCGGCGGCGATCTCCGACAAGCGCTTGCCGGACTTGCCGTCGACCTCCCAGTGCATGGCGAAGTCGTGCTCGGGATCGACCGAGCCGTTCTTCGACGGCAGATCGCGCACATGCCCATAGGAGGCGATCACCTGATAGCCGGAGCCCAGGTACTTGTTGATGGTCTTCGCTTTGGCAGGCGATTCGACGATGACGATGTTCATGGACGCCTGAGCGTGGCCTCAAATGACGGGTTGGGTCGGTTAGATGGGCGCGATCCGACGGTCTTCCAAGCGTGTCGCCGCCGGACCGGATCGGGGCGCGACAATCCGAAAATAGGCCGGGCGTGTCAATTGATGGTTCAAAATGGCCGAATTCCGCGGATTCACCACGAAATCTCTTGCAGACTTCCACGTCTTGTGGTTACATAAGGACAATTGCAACAATCTTTGGTTGCATATTCACCGTCTCAATCGTGGTCATTTCCCAGCATGAGAATCCAATCGAGGCTGACCGAACCGTCCCGGGATGCGCGTGAGACCGCGGAGTATATCGAAGGCCTCGCGCGTGACCTACGCCGCCTCGCAGCCGCCGCCGATCTCGGCTTCCTTGCCTACCTGCTGGCCATGGTCGAGGACGACGCCGCGGCAACGGTCCGGCGATTGGGGAAGGAAGAGGGCTGAGTGACGGCCCGGGCGTCTACGGGTCTCGATCGCGTCACCAGCATCGCAATGGTGCTTTTCACGGGCATCCTGACCAGCGTGTCGTGCCAGCAGTCCGAAATACTCGAATCGCAACGGCAGATTCAGGCGGCGGCTACTCGATCCAACGTAGCGCCATCGTACGGTGGCGAAAGCACCGAGAAGAAGCTCATCCTCAACATGGAGAACACAGGAGGCATTCCGGCGCGGGAGGTCAGCGTTTCGGAAAGCCGCAGAGTCCTCGCATCCAGGGAGGAACTCGCCGATCTCTGCAAATCGGCCAGGCCGGCGGGCTATCCGTTGACCCTCCATCCCGGTTCCACGATCGAGCACCACTTGCCTGCGCTGACCGACGATGATGTCAAGGAAATGGAACTGGCCGGTCGGCGGTACTACGTTTGCGGCGCGATCCGTTTCAGGGACGAACTTGGAGAAGCTGCGCCGTCCGATTTCTGTTTCTCCTTCGGCCAGGAAGAGCTGACGGACGCCGCCAAGAAGAACCTCGACCACACCATTTGCACGCCGCCAAACCCAGGTCAGCAGCGGATTGCGCTTGCGCTCACACCATCGACACCCGCTGACCGCCGTGGCGCTCCAGCCGGCCGGCCAGCGCCAGTTCGAGAAGCACGAGGTGGACCACCGCCGGGCGCGCGCCGGTGAAGCGGATGATCTCGTCGATCTCCACCGGCGTCGGGCCGAGCGCGGCGATGACCCGCTCCCGCTCGTCGTCGCTGACGTCGTCGGGCGGCACGGGCTCCGCTCCCGGTTCCTCCGCCTCGTCACGGCGCTGCCTGCCGAGCATCGGGTCGATCTCGGCGATGACGTCGTCCGGGCTCGTCGCGATATGCGCGCCCTCCTTGATCAGGCGGTTCGATCCGGCGGCGCGCGGGTCGAGCGGGGAACCCGGGGCGGCGAAGACGAGCCGGCCCTGTTCGGCGGCGCAGCGGGCGGTGATCAGGGAGCCGGACCGCTCCGCCGCCTCGACCACGGCCACGGCGAGCGACACGCCGGAGATGATCCGGTTGCGGCGGGGAAAGTCGCGGCCGCGGGGTTCGTGGCCGACCGGCATTTCCGTGATCAGCGCGCCGCCTTGCGCGGCGATGCGCCTGGCGAGATCGGCGTGCTCGGGGGGATAGATGTGGTCGAGGCCGCCGGCAAGGACCGCGACCGTGCCGGTGGAGAGTGCGGCTTCATGCGCGGCGCCGTCGATCCCGCGGGCGAGGCCGGAGGTGACGACATAGCCCGCTTCGCCGAGGCCGCGGGCGACGATCGCCGCGAACTTCCGGCCGGCGACGGAGGCGTTGCGCGAACCGACGATGGCGACCATCGGCCGCGACAGGACGGTGATGTCGCCGACGACGGCAACGAGCGGCGGCGCGTCGGCGACATGGCGGAGCGCCGCGGGATAATCCGGCTCGCCCATCGCCACCATCTGCCCGCCGAGCCGGTCGAGCGCCGCGAGTTCGCGCGCCGCTTCGGCCTCGGAGCAGATGCGGATCGTGCGGCCGCCGCGACGGGCGAGTTCGGGCGCGGCCGAGAGCGCCGCAACCCCGCTGCCGAAGTGATTGACGAGTTCGCGGAACGTGACCGGCCCGATGTTCTCGCTCCGGATCAGGCGGACCCAGGCGAGGCGCTGGTCGTCGCTGAGACGGATCCCGGTCCCGGGCCGGCCGGAGGTCATTTCTTCGCGCCGATCCGCGATTCGGTCCCGGCGAGGAGCCGGCGGATATTGTCGGCATGCCGCCACCACAGGATCACGGTGAGGACCACGAACAGGCCGCCGATCCGGTCATGAAAGCCGAAGATCAGGACGAGCGGCGTGAGCGCGCTCGCGACCAGCGCGCCGAGCGAGGAGTAGCGGGTGAAATACGCGGTGGCGAGCCACGCCACGCAGAAGACGAGAACCGCCGGCCAGGCGGGACTTGGGACGGCGAGGCCGATCAGCACCCCGAGATAGGTCGCCACGCCCTTGCCGCCCTTGAACTTGAGCCAGACCGGAAAAACGTGGCCAAGGAACGCGCCGAGCCCGGCGAGCATCGCACCGTCCCGGCCGAACAAGGCCGCGGCGACCAGCACCGCGACCGTGCCCTTGAGGCAATCGGCCACAAGCGTCGCCGCGGCCAGGTCGCGGCGGCCGGTGCGCAGCACGTTGGTCGCCCCGATATTGCCGGAGCCGATGGCGCGGAGGTCGCCGATCCCGGCAAAGCGCGTGATCAGCACGCCAAATGGGATCGAGCCGAGAAGATAGCCGATCGCGAGCGCCGCGATGAGGCTCAGGCTGGACGGCATCAGAGGGCGCTCCGGCTTCGATCAGCCGGCAACCTAGTCGAGAGACCGGGCGGCGGGCAACAGGAGCCTGTGCTGCGCCCGCGAAAGACACCGGCGACCGTCTATGCCCTTCCACCGTCGCCGATCGTCGGGTAGCGTCCCGCCGCCTCAAAAAGGAGAGAGACATGGCGGAAGCGTTGAAGGGCCTTGCGGGAAGCGTCGGGATCGTCACCGGGGCGGCCAAGGGCATCGGCGAGGGCGTGGCGCGCACGCTCCATGCCCTCGGGGTGAAGCTCGCGCTCGCCGACATCGACGAGGCGGGGTTGCAGGCGCTCGCCGCCGACCTCGGCGGCGACGTGATGACGGCGCGGCTCGACGTGACCGACGGCGCCGCGGTCGAAGCGTTCGTGGCGGACGCAGAGACGCGGCTCGGACCGGTCGACCGCCTCGCCCACGTCGTCGGCATCCAGAAATTCGGGTCGATCGCCGAGATGCCCGAGGCCGATTTCGACGCGATGTTTTCCGTCAACGTCAAGGGTGCCTTCCTCACCGTGCAGGCGGTCGCGAAGCGGATGATCCCGCGGGGCCGCGGCTCGATCGTCGCCATCGCCTCGACCGCGGCGCGCACGCCCCGCGTCCGCCAGGGCGGCTACTGCGCCTCGAAGGCGGCGGTGGCGCAATTGATGTGCGTCGCCGGGCTGGAACTCGCGCCTTACGACATCCGGGTCAACTGCGTCTCCCCCGGCGTCACCGAGACCGGCATGGTGCAGAGACTGATGGCGACGATGGCGAACACCGACGTGGTGACCCGCGGCGACCTCGACACCTTCCGCGTCGGCGTGCCGCTCGGCCGGCTCGCCCGCTCGGAGGAGATCGCCGACGTGGTGGCGTTCCTCCTCTCCGACCAGGCGAGCTACCTGACCATGCAGGACGTCGTCGTCGACGGAGGCGGCGCACTCGGGGCATAGGGGCGGGGATCGAACCCCGCCCGCTCGGGATCGGGACCAGCGAGCGGTTTCGACAGGGGGCCGCGGGCACGCCCGCGGCCGCCTATTCGTCGATCATCCGCTTGAGCAGCTCGATCTCGTCGGCGAGCGACTTATCGCCTTCGATCAGCTCTTCTATCTTGCGCACCGCATGCAACACTGTGGTGTGGTCGCGACCCCCGAACCGCCTTCCGATTTCAGGCAGAGAGCGCGGGGTCAGCACTTTGGCGAGATACATCGCAATCTGTCGAGGCCGTACGATTGTCCGTGTGCGGCGGCTCGACAGCAGGTCCGCCTTGGACACATTGAAATGGCGCGCCACCACGCGCTGGATGTCCTCGATCCGCACCCGCCGCGGCTCCCGCGCGCCGACCAGGTCGCGGAGCGTGATCTCGGCCGATGCAAGCGACACCGTCTGGCTGGTGAACTGCCACTGGGCGACCAGTCGGTTCAGCGCGCCTTCGAGATCGCGGCCGTTCGAGACCACCGACTGCGCCACGTATTCGAGCACCGGCTCGGGCACGTCGAGGCCGGGGTTCTGCTCCTGCGCCGCCCGGTAGCGGGTGGCGATGATCCGGCGGCGGAGGTCGAGGTCGGGCGAGCCGATCTCGAAGGCGACGCCGCCCTTGAGCCGCGAGCGCACCCGCTCGTCGAGCGTCTCGAGTTCCGCCGGCGGCCGGTCGGCCGCCACCACCACCTGCCGCGCGCCATCGATCAGCGCGTTGAGCATGTGGCAGAACTCCTGCTGCACCGACTTGCCCTGCAGGAACTGCATGTCGTCGATGAGCAGGAGATCGATGTCGCGGAGCGTCTCCTTGAACTGGATCGCCGTCTGGCTGCGGATCGCCGCGACCATGCGGAACATGAAGTGCTCGGCGGTGAGGTAGACGACCTTCCGCGACGGATCGGCCCGCCGCGCGGCGCGGGTGACCGCATGGAGGAGATGCGTCTTGCCGCGGCCGACTCCGGCGTGGATGTAGAGGGGGTTGAAGCGGTTGAGCGACGCGCCGTCGGCGACCGCCTGGGCGGCAGCGAAGGCCATGCGGTTGGCAACGCCGTCGCAGAAGCTCTCGAACGTGTAGCGCGGGTCGACCGGCGAGCCGCTGAAATGTCCGTCGGGCTCAGGGCCGCGCCGCGGCTCCGACGCTGCTGCAACCGTTGAAGGAGGCGGCGGAGGCGGGGGCGAAGCCGTTGCGGCCTCGGCCGATGCCGGCGCGCTCCTGGCGCGCACGGCGCCGCGCACGATGATCTCGATCTGGAGGGTGCTCGGCCGCTCCTCGGTCCACAGCGCCAGCAGGCGGTCATTGTAGTGCGAGGCGATCCAGGACTTGAGGAACCGCGTCGGCACCGACAGGTAGACCGTGCTCTTGTCGGCGGACTCGAACTCCGCCCGGCCGAACCAGCTGCTGAAGACATCTTCCCCCAGCTCGGTCCGAAGCCTCTGTTTCACGCGCTGCCACGCACCGGGATCCGCCCGATCCGCCATGAAGCCGCCCTCCTGTCTTCCCCCGGCCGCGCCGGCATTGATCTCATTGTCCGCTACGCCCGGCAACAAATCGGCTCGAGGGACGCGAACCACGCGTACGGCGCCGATTTCCGACTCCGACACGCGTCCTAGGATTGAGCCCATGGCAAACCCTCCGCTTTCCAACTGCCGACGGTCGCGCGATGCCGGTCCGGTCCAAGCCGCCCCTCGAAGCCGAATTCCACGTTGAAGCATCGCCCATATCCCGCCGCCGTCGCCGCAATCGCAGCGTGGCGGCTCCGCGCCCCCGAACGGCAGATGAAGTAGAGCGGCGCATCGGAACCGATGCCGCGCGCCTCCAGTTCACCCTTCAGCCGGCCGGCAAAATCCGCGACCAGCCGCCCGGAAGGAAACTCATCCCATTCGACCAGCACCGTCTGCTTGCCGATTCCGGCAAGGTCCGGCACCCCGATGTAAGTCCACTCTGCCCGGGTGCGGACGTCGACCAGGGTGGCCTCCGGAACGCGCGCCAGCTCATCGAACGCCGTCCGCGCCCCGATATCGCCCGCATACCCATCGTCGCCAGTTCCGGACATGACAACTCCAAGTCGCGCCGGCCTCGCAGCCAACGCAATCCTAACCCAGCCCAGTTTTCTTGTGGTCACTCACGAGATCGCCCCCGGGGTGCGTGGGGACGAGCGCACTCGAAACGCTTACATGACCTGCAAAACAACAGTCATTGTCACGCCAATATACGTGAACAGACAAGCATATACACGCCGACCGCCATTCCCGATCTACTGATTTTGAATTGAACGCCTGACTAGACTGTCACGGCAGCCATGAGCCAAGAATACACATCGACCCCCGGACTTCAACGCCGTTTTCAAGACCTCGCCCCCTTGACAGTCCGGAACCCTACCCCGCGGCCCGATCCCCGGAGCGCGCATCGGACGATAAGCCGTTGCGACTCCATGCGTTCAAATCGCGGGGCCAATTCGACGCCGGCTCCCCATAGCCAACGAAAATATTTTAAGGCGAAGGCCTTGACTCCCGGCGCGTCGGCGGCCCGAAACCGGCTTCCCGCCGACCCGCGGCCAGAACCTTGAAACTCAACGGAATTGGCTGCCAACCGCGCATTCTGCCGACAACCGATTCCCGACCAGGTCGCGGCAGCCCGGGGCTTAGCCGCGACAGGAATTCCGGGGTCGGCGACCCCGGGAGGCGGCACTTCAGGCGCCGACGGCCTTCACCCGCGCGGAAAGGCGGGAGACCTTCCGCGAGGCGGTGTTCTTGGGCATGACGCCCTTGGTCACGGCGCGCATGATCTCGGGCTCGGCGGCCTTGAGCGCCGAGCCGGCCTTGTCCTTGTCGCCCGAGGCGATCGCTTCCTCGACCTTGCGGACGTAGGTGCGAACCCGCGCCACACGGCTCTTGTTGACCTCCGAGCGCGCCTCGATCTTCCGCGCGGCCTTCTTGGCAGATGATGTATTGGCCATGGTGTTCCTTCATCGTCACAATGAGAAAGACGGCGGCGAAATCCTTCCGCCACCGCGATTGACGGTGCTTATAGTGAGGGCCCCCTCGGGGGTCAATCCAAGGCAATCCGGTCGCACGCGGTCCCCACGTCAGCGTCAACGATTGCGGAACTGGGGCGAGCGCTTCTCGACAAAGGCCGCCATGCCTTCCTTCTGGTCATCGGTGGCGAACATGGCGTGGAACAGCCGCCGCTCGAACCGGACGCCGTCGGCCAGCGGCGTCTCGAAGGACCGGTTGATGCTTTCCTTGGCCATCATCACGCTCGGCAGCGAATAGCCGGCGATCTTTTCCGCCACCCGAAGCACCTCCTCGAGGAGGTCGTTGGCCGGCACGATGCGCGAGACCAGGCCGGAGCGCTCCGCCTCCGCCGCGTCCATCATCCGGCCGGTGAGGATCAGGTCCATGGCCTTGGCCTTGCCGACCGCGCGGGGGAGCCGCTGGGTCCCGCCCATCCCGGGCATGATGCCGAGCGTGATCTCCGGCTGGCCGAACTTGGCATTGTCGGCAGCGATTACGATGTCGCACATCATGGCCAGTTCCGACCCGCCGCCGAGGCAATAGCCCGCAACCGCCGCGATGATCGGCTTCCGCGCTCCGCTGATGCGCGCCAGCGCCTCGCCATAGTCGCGGTTGAAGGCCTCGACGAAGGTGAGGCCCTGCATCTCCTTGATGTCGGCGCCGGCGGCGAAGGCCTTCTCGGAGCCCGTGATGACCATGCAGCCGATCCGCTGGTCGGCGTCATAGGCGGCGACGGCGTTGCCGAGCTCGCCGATCAGCGTCGCATTGAGGGCGTTCAGCGCATTTGGCCGGTTGAGCGTGATGAGCGCCACGCGCCCGCGGGTTTCGGTGACGATGGTTTCGAAGGCCATAGCAATGCTTCCCCGGGAGGTTGGATGCGGGACGGGTCTACCGCTGGCAGACCGGACAGTAGAATGTCGACCGGCCGGATTGAACCATGCGCCGGATGACGCCTTTGCAGTGCGGCCGCGGACAGGGCTCGCCCTCGCGGTCATAGACTGCGAAACTGTGCTGGAACATGCCGAGCTCGCCGGTCGCCTGGCGATGGTCGCGGAGAGACGAGCCACCGGCGGCGATGGCGTCGTTCAGCACGTCGCGGATGGCGTCCGCAAGTCGCTGCGCCCTGGCGGGCGTCGTCCGCCCCGTCGCAAGCTGTCCCGCGGGCAGGGTCGGGCGGAGTTTTGCCCGCCACATCGCCTCGCAGGCATAGATGTTGCCGATGCCGGCGATCCGCTTCTGGTCGAGGAGCATCGCCTTGAGCGGCGCCGACCGCCCCTTGAAGAGGGCCGCGATCGTCTCCCCGCTCAGTTCGTTGCCGAGCGGCTCTATTCCCATGCCCTTGAAATGACGGGAGTCTTCCATCTCGCGCCGGGATACGAGGTCCATCATCCCGAAGCGGCGGGGATCGTTGAAGATTACGCGGACACCCGAGGAAAGATCGAAGACCACGTGGTCATGGGCGCCGAGCGTGCTTCGCGGATGGTAGTACCGACCGGCGATCTTTTGCCCGCCGTCCGCCTCGATCCGGAACGATCCCGACATGCCGAGATGCATCACCAGGATCTCCCCGTCGTCGAGGTCGGCGAGGAGGTACTTCGCCCGGCGGCCGAGCGCGACGATCCGCCGCCCGGTGAGCCGTTTCGCGAAGCGTTGCGGGAAGGGCCACCGGAGGTCGGGGCGGCGGAGCGTGGCCTCGTCTATCACCGCCCCTTCCATCACCGGGGCGAGCCCGAGACGGACGGTTTCGACTTCGGGCAGTTCCGGCATCTGTCCCCGCTAACCGGTTGTCAGGCCGGCGACGATAGCCTCTCCCCGGCGGTTGGGCTATCGTCCGCACCGATCGGGAGAACGGAAATGGCAGGAGGCGTCGCGAAAGCGCGCGGGACCGGGCACGGCGACAGCGCCTCCTTCGGTTTCCGCGAGGTCGCCCTCGACGAGAAGCAGGGGCTCGTGGACCGCGTCTTCGAGCGGGTCGCACCGAGTTATGACCTGATGAACGACCTGATGTCCGGCGGTTGGCACCGGATCTGGAAGGACGCCCTCGTCTCCCGTCTGTCCCCGCCGCGCAAGCCCCGCCGGCCTTACCATGCGCTCGACGTGGCGGGCGGGACCGGGGACATCGCCTTCCGGATCGCCAGCCGCTCCGAAGGCGCATCTGTCACCGTCGCCGACATCAACGGGGACATGCTGGCGGTCGGTCGCGAGCGCGCGCAAGCGCGCCGCCTCAAGGCCATCACCTTTGTCGAGGCGAATGCCGAGGATCTGCCGTTTCCCGCAGGTCGTTTCGATGCCGTGACGATCGCCTTCGGCATCCGCAACGTGCCCCGGATCGCCGCAGCGCTAACCGAGGCCTACCGGGTGCTAAAGCCCGGCGGCCGCTTCCTGTGCCTCGAGTTCTCGACCGTCGACGTGGCGGGGCTCGACCGGCTCTACGACCTCTTCTCCTTCAACGTCATCCCTGTGCTGGGCCAGATCGTTGCCGGCGATGCCGACTCCTACCGCTATCTCGTCGAGTCGATCAGAAAATTCCCGAACCAGGCCCGTTTCGCGGCGATGATCGAGGCGGCCGGGTTCGAGCGTGTGGAGGTCGACAACCTTTCCGGCGGGATCGCCGCGATCCACTCCGGCTGGAAGCTCTGAGGGTCGATGGCGGGCACGATCGCCGCGCTCTTTCGCCTTGCGGGCGCCGGCTTGGTACTCGCGCGCGAGGGCGCTTTCGCCGGCATCGACCCGGAAACCCTGCCGGGTCGGGCGCGCCTGCCGCTTCGGCTGGCGCGACTGGTCGAACGCAAGAAGACCGACGGCGAGGCCGAACGTCTGACCCGCGCGGTGAACCGGCTCGGCCCGTCCTACGTCAAGCTCGGCCAGTTCCTGGCGACCCGGCCCGATATCGTCGGCAGCGATGTGGCCGAGACGCTCGGGCGGCTCCGCGACGAGATCGAGCCCTTCCCCGAAGCCGAGGCCCGGTCGACGGTCGAGAAGGCTCTCGGCAAGCCGGTCGAGGTGCTGTTCGCGGCATTCTCCCCGCCGGTCGCGGCCGCATCCATCGCTCAGGTCCATAAGGCCGAGATCGCGACCGAGGACGGGCCGAAGGCGGTCGCCGTCAAGGTGCTCAGGCCGGGCATCCGCCGGCGATTCCGTCGCGATCTCGACACCTTCTATGCCGGCGCCCGCGTCGTCGAGCGGGTCGATCCGGCGTCGCGACGGCTCCGGCCTGTGGCGGTGGTCGATACGCTTGCCCGTTCGGTGACGATCGAAATGGACCTCCGGCTCGAGGCCGCGGCGCTTTCGGAAATGGCCGAGGCGACGGCCTCCGACACCGGCTTCCGCGTACCGCGGGTCGAGTGGGAGTTGACCGCGCGGGACGTGCTCACGCTGGAATGGATCGATGGCATAAAACTGTCCGATCTCGACGGGCTCCGCGCCGCCGGCCACGACCTGCCGGCGCTGGCGGAGAAACTGATGCAGGCGTTCCTCCGCCATGCGCTCCGCGACGGCTTCTTCCACGCCGACATGCATCAGGGGAATCTCTTCGTCGATGCCACGGGCGATATCGTCGCCGTCGACTTCGGCATCATGGGGCGGCTGACGCGGGCGGAGCGGCGCTTCCTCGCCGAGATCCTGTTCGGCTTCATCCGCCGCGACTACCGGCGGGTCGCCGAGGTTCATTTCGAGGCGGGCTACGTCCCGGCCCGGCGGCATTCGGTCGACGACTTCGCCCAGGCGCTCCGCGCCATCGGCGAGCCGATTCACGGCCAGCGGGCGCGCGACATCTCCATGGCGCGGCTCCTGTCGCTCCTCTTCGAGGTGACCGAACTGTTCGACATGCAGACGCGGCCCGAACTGCTCCTCGTCCAGAAGACGATGGTGGTCGTCGAGGGCGTTTCGCGTTCGCTCGACCCCGACTTCGACATGTGGTCGGCGTCGGAGCCGGTGGTGGCCGATTGGATCGAGCGCTTCCTCGGACCCGCCGGCCAGTTGGAACTGGCCGCCGAAGGTGTGGGCGCACTCGGCCGGCTGGTGGGCGAGTTGCCGCGGCTTGCCGAGCGGGCGGAGCGGCTTTCCGCCGAAATGGACCGGATGGGCGAGCGGGGATTTCGTCTCGATCCCGAAACGGTGGCGGAGATCGGCCGCTCCGAGGCCAATGCCGCGCGCTGGGGGCGGGTCGCGCTGTGGGTGATCGCGGTGGTGGCGGTGATCGCCGCGATCAAGTGGGTGTGGTGAAGCCGAGGCCGAACCGGTGCGCCGCTCGTGGCGTCAGGATGCTGCCGACCGGACCGGCCCGGTCAGGTGCAGCCTGATCTGCTTCTCGACTTCGAGGATCGCGAAGAGGGCGATGCCCACGCCGACGATGGCGAGGCCATCGACGAGCGACACCCCCGCAGTCCCGAACACGCCCTGGAGGAACGGCACGTAGGTGATCGCAAACTGGCCGATCGCCACCGCGACGACCGCGGCCCAGACCGCCGGCGTGCCGGCGACGGCCCGGAAACTCAGCGACGTGCCGTAGATGTTGCGAACAAAGAACAAATGGAACACTTCCATCACCACGATCGTGTTGACGGCGATGGTCCGCAGCACGGAGGCAACGGGCGACAGCAGCGTCCGGATCGCCGCCATGGCCTCCTCGGCGCGTCCTTCCTGAACGTAGCCGATGACGGCATCGGCGAGAACGACGGCCAGGATCACCACGGTGTCGACCGGGTGACCGAGGAGCGCAGTGACCGCCGCCGAGGCGAGGAGCACGTAGATCAGGAGGTTTCGAACTGCGCCAGGAACCGCCGGAGCGCGCTGCGCCGCGATGCACTGGGCAAGGTATTCGGCCCGTGCGACGCGAGGCGCGCCGCTGCCTCCGCAGCGTCAAGGCCGGTCGCCGTGGTCCCGAGCGCGTCGAGGACGCGTCCGACCGGCTCGGCATGGGGATCCGCGACTGAGTATGGCCGCGCGGCGACCGCGATGTCGGTGGCAGTCGGCGTCTCGGGTCCGGGCATCTTGATCCCCGATGGGACTGGCGTGGCTGACACCAGACGGCCCGCGGCGGGCCGTGCGGAAGGAACGGGCGAACATGGCCGGTTAACCGCGTCGGACGTTGATGTGCATCGAGCCTCCACGGACGGCAAGTTCTGTTGCGCCGCCCGCCGGGCTTGGCTAGCATCGTCCCGCTGGCTGCCTCAGCCTCGCCCATACCGGGGACGTGCTAGCCGCTCCCGGTGGCCTGGATCTGGCGCTGGCCACAAGGCGTAGCCTGCCGGTCGGGACCGCTGTTTTTTCGCGGTGGCCGGCGGCAGGCCCGTCAAGTGAACAGGGGGGCGTCGGTTCGGAGGGGTCCGGGCCGGCGCCTTCTGTTTCGTCATTCGGCAGCAAGACGGGCAAAGCTCACGACCCTGTCCAACGGCGGGGCACTCCACCGGCTTCCTGCGAACGAATTGCACCGCGAGGGTGAAACCTCCAGGCCGGCTCATCCGTACTCCAGGGCAGCAGGGTGCTCCTGCGACCGGAGGGCTGCGACATGGCTGAGACCACAACAACCGGGGTGCGGCCGCAAAAGACGCTGGTCTACCGGCACGCGGTGGCGACCCGCATCACGCACTGGATCAACCTCGTCGCGATCACCGTCCTGATCCTCTCGGGCCTCCAGATCTTCAATGCCCACCCGGCCCTCTATATAGGGCAGGCCTCGGACTTCGACGCGCCGGTGCTCGCCATCACCGCGCGCCTTGGCGAGGACGGGCAGCCGGTCGGCGAGACGACGATCCTCGGCGCGACCTTTATCACCACCGGCATCCTCGGCGTCTCGACCACGGCCGGCCGGCCCGAGGCGCGCGGCTTCCCGGCCTGGCTGACCGTGCCGAGCTACCGCGACCTCGCCACCGGCAGGCGCTGGCATTTCTTCTTTGCCTGGGTCTTCGTCATCAACGGGCTGGTCTATCTCGCCGCCAGCCTCCTCAATCGCCACCTCTCCCGCGACCTCATCCCAAGCTCGGGCGAACTCCGCGGCATCGGCCGGTCGATCCTCGATCACATCCGGCTCCGGTTCCACCACGGGCGGAACTACAACGTGCTGCAGAAGGTCACCTATCTCGGCCTGATCTTCGTCGTGCTGCCGCTGGTCGTGCTCACCGGCCTCACCATGTCGCCGGCAATGAACGCCGCCTTCCCGTGGCTCGTTGATGTCTTCGGCGGCCGGCAGACGGCCCGGACGATCCACTTCATCTGCGCCACGCTCATCGTCCTCTTCATTCTGGTCCACCTGGTGATGGTCCTGATCTCGGGGTTCGGCAACAACCTCCGCTCGATGATCACCGGCCGTTACCGCGTCGACCCCACGGAGGCACCCCATGCGCATTGAACGCCGCCCGAGCCGCCGGCTCTTCCTGACCGGCGCCGCCACCGCCGCCGGCGGCCTCGTCCTCGCCGGCTGCGACCCGCTCTCGCAATCGCCGGGGTTCCGCAAGGTGCTCTACACCGGCGAGGACATGACGATGCTGGTGCAGCGCGCGCTGCTCTCGCCCACGTCGATGGCGAAGGAATTTCCCGCATCGGCGATCTCGGCGAACTTCAAGGCCAACGGCTCGACCGACCCCGACGACCCCACGTACCGGACACTTGCCGCGAACGGCTTCGCCGACTGGCGGCTCGAGGTCGGCGGGCTGGTCGAACGGCCGGCGTCGTATTCGCTCGCCGAGCTTCGTGCGATGCCGTCGCGAAGCCAGATCACGCGCCACGACTGCGTCGAAGGCTGGAGCTGCATCGGCAAGTGGACCGGCGTCCAGCTCGCGAGCGTGCTCTCGGCCGCGGGCCTTCAGCCCGAGGCTCGCTACATTCTCTTCACCTGCGCGGACGAACTGGAGAAGACGCTCGACGGCAGCGGCCGCTACTACGAGACCATCGACCTCGAGGACGCCTTTCACCCCCAGACCATTCTCGCCTATGACATGAACGATGGGGTCCTGCCGATCGCTCACGGCGCTCCGCTCCGGGTTCGGGTCGAGCGCCAGCTCGGATATAAGATGGCTAAGTATGTGATGCGCATCGACGCGATCGAGGAGTTCGCCTCGCTCGGCCGGGGGCGAGGGAGCTTCTGGGCGGATCGCGGCTACGACTGGTACGCCGGAATCTGAGCCGTCGCCGTCCTTCGCGCTTGCAATCGGTGGCGGAATTGGGCTTGCCTTGCCGCCTCTACGATCTTGCCGGCGAAGCCCGGCTGCAAGGGAGGGCGACGACGATGGCAAAGCGCGCGGTGAAGAGTGATCCGGTCCGTTGGGGCGTGATCTCGACGGCGAGGATCGGCTGGGAGAAGGTTCTTCCCGGCATGATGAAGAGCAAGGACATCGAGATCCGCGCGATCTCGTCGCGCACCCTGCCCACGGCAAAGAAATGGGCGAAGAAGCTCGGCATCCCCGTCGCCTACGGCTCCTACGAGGATATGCTCGACGACCCCGACATCGAGGTCGTCTATAACCCGCTCCCCAATCATCTCCACGTGCCGCTGACCCTCGCCGCCGCGGCGAAGGGCAAGCACGTGCTCTGCGAGAAGCCGATCGCGCTGACGGCGAAGGAGGCGGAGAAGCTTCGCTCGGCGCCGGGCAGCGTCATGATCGCCGAGGCCTTCATGGTCCGCCAGCACCCGCAGTGGCTGAAGGCGCGGGAGATCGCCCAGAGCGGCAAGCTCGGCACGCTCCGCGCCATCCAGTGCTTCTTCAGCTACCACAATGTCGACCCGAAGAACGTCCGCAACATCGCCGATATCGGCGGCGGCGCCATCTACGATATCGGCTGCTATCCGATCGTCACCTCGCGCTTCATCTTCGGCGCCGAGCCGGAGCGCGTCATGGCGGTGATCGATCGCGATCCCGAGTTCAGGACGGATCGCACCACGAGCGCCATCCTCGACTACGGCCAGGGCCGGCAGCTCACCTTCACGGTATCGACGCAGACCGTGCCCTACCAGCGGGTCAACATCTTCGGCACCAAGGGCAGGCTCGAGGTCGAGATCCCCTTCAACGCGCCGCAGGGCGCGGCGCTGCGGCTCTGGCTCGACGACGGCAAGAAGCTCGGCGACGCGTCGGCCAAGGTCGTCAAGATCGAGAAGGCCGACCAGTACCAGCTCCAGGGCGAGTACTTCTCCCGCGTCGTCCGCGGCAAGGAGAAAAACCTCTACGGGGTCGAGGACGCGATCCTGCAGGCCCGCGTGCTCGATGCGGTGTTCCGCTCGGCCAAGAGCGGCAAATGGGAGAAGCCGTAGCCGCTTAGACCGGCGCGGTCGGCGGCGCCGGCTGTGTCGCCCGCCGCAGATCCCACGCGAGATAGCCGAGGGCGACGCCCTCGGCGATGAGCTGCACGCCGAGCAAGAGGCCGAGCAGCCACAGCGAGACGCTGGTCAGGCTCGCGTAGAGGACGAATGCGATCACCACGCTGAGCGCGCCGCTCCCCACCACCCAGCCCCAGTTCGGGAAGGGGCGGATGGTGAGCGCGAAGATCACCTTCGAGATGCCCTCCACGACGAAATAGACGATGAGCAGGAAGGTGACGGTGGTCAGTCCGGTTCCGGGATCGCTGAGGAACAGGATGCCGACGATGATCGACAGCCCGACGGAGACCATCTGCAGCCAGAAGTTCGGGACGCTCTGGGCGCCGATCAGGCTGATGCCCTGAACCACGCCGCTCGCGATCAGCACCCAGCCGAGGAGCGCGACCACGGCATCGGAGGCGAAGATCGGGAAGATGAGCGCAAGCACGCCGCCGACGATCATCAACCCGCCCTGGACCAGGTACCAGAGCGAATGCCGGCGCACGGTTTCCCGCATCGCCTCGCGGAGGACCTCGGCAGCGGCTTCGAGCGACATCGACATGGCATGATCCCGGGGGAGGTTGGAATGGCTCGGCCGATGCTAGCCGAAGCGCCGCGGCCTGTCGCGGTCAGCTCAGGGCGATATCGGCGACATGGGTCCGAAAGCCCGGCCGTTCGCCGAGTCGCGCCAGCCAGCGCTCGACATTGCGCCGCGGCTCGCGTTCGACCGGCAGCTTGTACCAGCGGCTGGCGCCCGCGGCCGCCGGGATGTCGGCCACCGTGAAGGCGTCGCCGTTGAGGTAGGGGCGGACGGCCAGCTCTGCGTCGAGGATGGCGAGGCAGCCCTCGGTCTTCACCCGCGACGCCTCGATGGCGGCAAGGTCGCGCTGCGCCTCGGGGGTGCGGATCAGGCCGAGGAAGATCGGGGTGATCGCCGTGTTGAAGGCGGTCGCCTGCCAGTCCATCCACCGCTCGGCGCGAAACCGGGCCTGGAGTTCGTCGGGGTAGAGCGTGCCCGGGGCGTGCCTTGCCGCGAGATAGCGGACGATGGCGTTCGATTCCCACAGCACATAGCCGTCGTCGTCGATGGTCGGCACCAGCCCGGTCGGGTTCATCGCCTTGTATTCGGGCGTGTCGTTGACGCCGAACTTCATCCCGGCGTCGATGCGCCGATATTCCACGCCGACCTCGGCGAGGGTCCAGAGCACCTTCTGGACGTTGATGGAATTGATTCTGCCCCAGACGGTCAGCATGGACGAAAGCCCCCTTGCACTCGCACTTCGCGCGCTCCCCGCAGTCTTGCCTCAAAAACCGATAGACTGTAACCCCTCGCGCCGGGGCATGGGCGCACGAGACGGAGCCGGAGAAGAGGCATGAGCCTGACCGCCGATCAGATCGTCGACCGCCGGAGCCTCCGCCGGCGGCTCTCCTTCTGGCGCGTCGTCGCCTTCGTGGCGGTGGCGCTCGCCATCGTCGCCGCGATCGTGCTTGCCGCCGGCCGTGACGGCCTCGCCGGCCTGGTCACGCCACAGATCGCGCGGATCACCATCTCCGGGTTCATCACCGAGGACCGCGACCAGATCGAGCTCATCGAGCGGGTGGAGAAGGCGGACGCGGTCAAGGGGGTGATCGTCGCGATCGACTCCACCGGCGGCGCCACCACCGGCGGCGAGGCGCTCTACGAGGCGCTCATGCGGCTGTCCGCGAAGAAGCCGACGGTGGCGACGATGGGCACGGTCGGCGCCTCGGCGGCCTATATGGCGGCAATCGCCACCGACCACGTCATCGCGCACCGGACGACGATCACCGGTTCGATCGGCGTCATCTTCCAGTACCCCGAGGTGAGCCAGCTCCTCGACAAGGTCGGGGTCGAGATCGAGACGGTGAAGAGCGCGCCGCTCAAGGCCGAGCCCTCGCCCTTCAAGCCGGCGACCCCCGAGGGCCTGGCGGTGATCGCCGGCATCGTCCGCGACACCTACGACTGGTTCGTCGATATCGTCGCCGAGCGGCGGGGCCTCGAGCGGAGCGATGCGCTGATCCTTGCCGACGGACGTATCTTCACCGGCCGCCAGGCGCTCGACGCAAAGCTCATCGACGAAATCGGCGGCGAGGAGCAGGCCATCGCCTGGCTCGCGAAGAAGGGCGTCAGCAAGAAGCTGCCGATCCGCGACTGGGAGCCGAGGGACCGGAGCCGCGGCTTCCTCTCCGCCGATCTCGCGCTGCTCTGGATCGCCCGCCAGCTCGGCATCGGGCCCGGCTTCCCCGGCGGCGGCGTGGTCGACGGCATGCTGCGGGAACGGCTGATGCTTGACGGTCTCCTGTCCGTTTGGCAGGGTCCGGCCGTCGGGGATACCCTCCCCGCTGAAGGGGCGCGGGAATGATAAAGTCGGAACTCGTCCAGAGGATTGCCGAGCAGAACCCGCACCTCTATCAGCGCGACGTCGAACACATCGTCAACGCCATACTCGACGAGATCACCGGAGCCCTGTCGCGGGGCGACCGGGTGGAGCTCCGCGGCTTCGGCGCCTTCTCGGTCAAGAACCGGCCGGCGCGGGTCGGCCGCAACCCGCGCACCGGCACCAAGGTGTCGGTGACGGAGAAATTCGTGCCGTTCTTCAAGACCGGCAAGGAAATGCGCGAGCGGCTGAACAAGTCGGGCTGACCGGCGCGGGTCGCGCCCGGGGGCGGACGCCCGCATCCGAAAAGGCAGTCACACCACATGCGGCGCTTCCTCTACCTCCTCATCCTAATTCCGCTCGCGGCGGTGATCGTCTTCTTCTCGGTCGCCAACCGCGGCGTCGTCACAGTCTCGCTCGATCCGTTCCACGGCGACGCGCCGTCCCTCGCCTTCGGTGCGCCGCTCTTCGTGCTGCTCTTCGGCGCCCTTGTCCTCGGGCTATTGATCGGCGGGGCCGCCGCATGGGTGCGCCAGGGTCGCTGGCGCCGCGCGGCGAGAAAGGCGGAGATCGAGGCCGAGCGGCTCCGGGCCGAGGCGGCCAGGGCGGCCCGGCCCGCGACGACGGTGACGTCGCTGCCGGCCGCCCGCGACGCGGCCTGATGCGGTTCGTCACCGCGGAGGAGATCGACGCCGCGCTGACCTGGCCGACGCTGATCGCGGCGCTCCGCACGGCGTTCCGCGGCGACGCCGTCACGCCCACCCGACACCACCATCGCATCTCCCGCCCGGACGGCGACGCGACGCTCCTCCTGATGCCGGCCTGGCAGGCGGGAGCCGGCGGCTATGCCGGGGTGAAGATCGTCTCGGTCTTTCCCGGCAATGCCGCCCGCGGCAAGCCGAGCGTGACCGGAACCTACCTTCTCCTCGACGGCGACAGCGGCGAGCCGCTCGCGGCCTTCGACGGGCAGGCGCTGACCGCATGGCGGACGGCGGCCGCCTCGGCACTGGCCGCATCATGCCTCGCCGCGCCGGAATCGCGGCGGATGGTCATGGTCGGGGCCGGTGCGCTCGCACCGCGGCTCATAGCCGCGCACGCCACCGTCCGGCCGATCGCCGAGGTGGCAGTCTGGAACCGGAACGCCGAACGGGCGGCGCGCCTCGCCGCGGACCTTGACCGCCCGGGTCTGCGGGTCGCCGCGACGGACGACCTCGGCGCCGCCGTAGCCGGCGCCGATATCGTCTC
>JALHRF010000007.1 GCA_022841545.1 Bauldia sp.
CGCCCGCCGATCCTTCCTCCCCGGCGGGCGTTTTTCTTTTCTGCCCGACCATTGAAGGCCGGCGCGAGCGCGACTAGCTTCCCGCGCCATGAACCCCATCCATATCATCGGCGGCGGCCTGGCCGGTTGCGAAGCCGCCTGGCAGGTGGCCCGGCGCGCCGTTCCCGTGATTCTTCACGAGATGCGGCCGGAGCGCACCACCGAAGCGCACCAGACCGACCGGCTGGCCGAACTCGTCTGTTCCAATTCCTTTCGCTCCGACGATCGCGAAACCAATGCCGTCGGCCTCCTCCATGAGGAGTTGCGCCGCGCCGATTCGCTGATCCTGCGCGTCGCCGACAGCCATCAGGTGCCGGCCGGAGGGGCGCTCGCCGTCGATCGCGAGGGTTTCGCCCACGCCGTCACCGATGCGATCGGGTCCCATCCCTTGATTCGCATCGAGCGCGGCGAAGTGGCGGGCCTGCCGCCGGCGGATTGGGACAGCGTCATCATCGCCACCGGTCCGCTCACCTCGCCGGCCCTTGCCCAGGCGATTCGCGACCTCACCGGCGAGGACGCCCTCGCCTTCTTCGACGCGATCGCTCCGATCGTCCATTTCGAGACGATCGACATGGACGTCGCCTGGTTCCAGTCGCGGTACGACAAGCCCGGCCCGGGCGGCACCGGCAAGGATTACATCAACTGCCCGCTCGACAAGGCCGGCTATGACGCCTTCGTCGATGCCCTTCTCGCCGGGGACAAGCACAAGCACCACGACTGGGAGAAGATCCCCTATTTCGACGGCTGCCTGCCGATCGAGGTGATGGCGGCGCGCGGGCGGGAGACGCTCCGCCACGGGCCAATGAAGCCGGTCGGCCTCACCAACGCCCATCGTCCGGGCGAGAAACCGTGGGCCGTCGTCCAGCTCCGCCAGGACAATGCGCTCGGCACGCTCTACAACATCGTCGGCTTCCAGACCGAGCTCCGCTACGGGATCCAGGCGGACGTCTTCCGCAAGATTCCAGGCTTGGGCCAGGCACAATTCGCGCGGCTGGGAGGCCTGCACCGCAACACCTTCCTCAATTCGCCGAAGCTTCTCGACGCGACGCTCCGCCTCAAGGCCCTGCCCCGCCTCCGCTTCGCCGGCCAGATCACCGGCTGCGAAGGCTATGTCGAGTCGGCCGGGATGGGCCTTCTCGCGGGGCGCTTCGCCGCCGCCGAGCGGCTTGGCGAAGCGATCGTCCTCCCGCCACCCACCACGGCGCTCGGCGCGGTGCTCGGCCACATCACCGCGGGCCATCTTGAGGCCCACGACGAACCGGGCAAGCGCTCGTTCCAGCCGATGAACGTGAATTTCGGCCTGTTTCCGCCGATGGAGATCGTCCGCCAGCCCGGCGTGCGCATGACGAGCCTGGAGCGCGGCCGGGCGAAGAAGCGGGCAATCACGTCGCGCGCGCTTGCCGATCTCGACCGCTGGCTGGAGGCGCCGGCAGCCCAGGCGGCGGAGTAGCTCTCCGTCCAATCCACCGGATTGGCTTGGCGCCTGACCGCGCGTCTTTGCAGAAATCTGCTGCATCGACGAAAATGACGATGCCGCGGTCCGTCCGCGCATGGGCGAAGCCGGCAGGATTGTCAGGAGGCTGCAGATGTTGAGAATGCTGTTGGCGTCCCTCGCCTTGATGGTCGGCGTTTCCATGGCAAGCGCTCTCGGCGACGCGCGCGTAGAGTCTCGGGAACCGGCCGCGTCGCGCGACCCTTCTGAAGTCCAGGTTGCGGCCACCCGCACCTACCGGCTCTTCAACGCCCTGCCGTTCATCGTCGAGGTCAAGATCCACGGGAACGGGCCGAGCTTTCCTCAAGTCCGAAAGGTTCCACCCGGCGGCGTGGTGGCGATCCCCTATCCCGACCTTTCGATGAGGCTCCAGATGAGGTCGCTGTCCAGCCCCTGGTCTCCGATGCTCACGGTTCCGTGGCGGTCTTCCAAAATAACCCTGCCGAATTTCTGAACTGTCGGCCGGAGGGCGCTCCGGATCAGATGCGGCCGTTCCGGGCCGCCCGCCACAGAACCCACTGCCGACGGAGCGGTGACACATCCGCCACCGTATGAAGCGGATCGAAGCCCGGCTTCTCCATGCGGTCGATGTAGAGATCGACCATCGCCGCCGGCAGGAAGGCGGGAAGCAGGGCCGGGTCCACTGCGGACGAAGCGCGCCGCGCCTCGGCCAGCCGCTCCCGCGCCAGGGCACGCTGATCGGCGAGGACATATCGGACGGCGGGCGTGGCGTCTCTTGCCGCCACCTGTCCGGTGGAGACGCCGTGCTTTTGGAGCAGGTCCGACGGTAGGAAGGGCTGCCCCGTGGCGGCGGTCCTTGGCAGCGCGCGGAGCATGTCCGTCACCGCGACGGCGACCCCTGCGTATCCGGAGAGCTCCGCGCTACCGGGATCCTTGCCTCCGGCCAGGATCATCGCGCCGAGCTGCATCACCGCTGCTTCGGTATCGCCGGCGTAGCCCTCGAGGTCGTTCACCGTCGGCATCGCGTCGTCGTAGAGGTCGAACACCCGCGCCTGGAGCAGGTTGTCGAAGGCGAGCATGGGAAGGCCGAACGCCGCGATGGTCGTTGCCAGCGCCGCCGCCACCGGGCTGCCGCCATGATCGCCACGGATCGCCCCCTCCCACCACTTGAGCCGCATTTCCCCGAGCGTCGGGTTGCTGACCTTGCGGCGGATATCGGCCACCTCGAGCGCAAAGGCATGGAGCGCGAAGAGATGCGGCCGCGCCTCTGCCGGCGCAAACAGGTCGGACAGGTAGCGATCGGGATCGCCCGCCCGAACGATGTCGCTGCACTGGCGTAGGGCGTCGGTCACGCCGCTGATATGGCCCGCGGCGCCCGTTCAGTCCACCGCGATGAGCGCCGCTGCCACCGCCCGGTCTTCCGCGAGAAGGACATTGAAGGTGCGGACGGCGGCACCGGTGGACATGGCGTCGGAGACGATTCCGCGTTCCCGGAGGGCGGCGCCCAGGTCGGGCGCGAGCGGCATCATCTCCTGCCCCGTGCCGACAAGAAGCACCTCGATCTCCTCGGCTTCGTCGAAGACCCTGGCCAGCGTCTCGCGGTCGATCCGTCCCTCGGGTTCCCAGCCATGGATGCCGCTCGGCAGACAGAGGATCGATCCCCGATGCGACATGCCCGCGAAGCGAAAGCCGCCGTTGCCGTAGGCATCGACAGGAGCCCGACCCGGATAGTGCGCGGCGCGGACGACGATGCCCGCCATCCGCTCACGCCTCCGCCGGCTTGGTCTTCTCGGCTTCCTCGTTCGACAGGTCGCTGGGACGCAGGCCGAAATAGATCAGCATCGGAGCCGCGATGAAGATCGAGGAATAGGTGCCGATCACCACGCCGAACATCATGGCCAGCACGAAATCGCTGATCACTTCGCCGCCGAAGAAGTATAGCGACCCGAGGGCGATGAGCGTGGTCATGCCGGTTACGGTGGTGCGCGCCAGCGTGTCGTTGATAGCCCGGTCGATCAGTTCGGTCAGCGGCATCTTTTTGTATTTGCGCAACGTCTCTCGAATGCGGTCATAGACCACGACCGTATCGTTGAGCGAATAGCCGACGATGGTGAGCAAGGCCGCGATACTCGCCAGATTGAATTCGAGCTTGAACAGCGCAAAGAATCCCAGCGTCAGGATCAGGTCGTGCAGCGTCGACACGATCGCTCCGACGGCGAACTGCCACTCGAAGCGGAACCAGATGTAGATCAGGATGCCGAACAGCGCGACCGCCATGCCGACCACGCCGTTGAAAGCAAGTTCGCTCGACACCCGCGGCCCGACGATCTCGACCCGGCGGAACTCGACCGTGTCGCCGAAGGCCTCCCGAACCTTGGTGATCGCCTCCTGCTGGGCCGTCTCGCCGCCCTCCTGCTGCTGGATGCGTATCAGGATGCTGGTGTCGCCACCCGGATCGGTGACCTCGGTGATCTGAACGTCGCCGAGTCCAAGCCCCGTCACCGTCGAACGGATCGAGGCCAGGTCGGCCGGCTCGCTGATCGGCTTCACCTCGATGATCGTCCCGCCACGGAAGTCGATGCCATAGTCGGGCCCGACGAAGACGAAAAGGAGGATGGAGGCGATGGTGAGAAGACCCGAGACGGTGAAATTCAGCACCCGAAGCCGCATGAACGGGATGCGGGTGTCGTCCGGTATCAGGCGGATCGGAAACTTCATTGGCGTTCTCCTCGGCCGACCGCTCAGAGATGAATGACGGTTGGCCGCCGCCAGCGCACCCAGAGGGCCACGACCAGGCGGGTGAAGGTAAAGGCGGTGAACAGGGTGGTGATGATACCGATAGCGTGGGTCACAGCAAATCCGCGAACCGGCCCCGATCCGAGGTAGAACAGCACCGAGGCTGCGATCAACGTGGTGAGGTTCGCGTCAAGGATCGTACCGAGCGCGCGCTGGAAGCCAACGTCGATCGACTGGATCGCCGAGCGGCCGGCCCGGTATTCCTCGCGTATGCGCTCGTAGATCAGCACGTTCGAGTCGACCGCCGTCCCGACCGTCAGCACGATGCCCGCAATGCCCGGCAGCGTCAGCGCCGCGCCGAGCATGGTCACGACGGCGAAAATCAGGATCACGTTCACCAGCACGGCGAGATTGGCGATCAGCCCGAAGAAGCCGTAGGTGAGAAACATGAAGATGAACACGGCGATGATGCCGATGATCGACGCGAGCTTGCCGGCCTCGATCGAGTCGGCGCCGAGGCCGGGGCCGACCGAGCGCTCCTCGACAATGGTCAGCTTTGCCGGAAGAGAGCCGGCACGAAGCAGGATGGATAGGTCGTTGGCCGACTCGACGCTGAAGCTGCCGCTGATCTGACCGGAGCCTCCGAGGATCGGCTCGCGAATCTGGGGTGCGGAGATCACCTCGTCGTCGAGGACGATCGCGAACAGCCTGCCGACATTTTGCTGCGTGACTTCGCCGAAGATGCGGCCGCCGGTCGAGGACAGGCGGAAATTGACCACCGGCTCGTTTGTCTGCTGGTCGAAGGCGGTTTGGGCATCGACCAGGTCCTCGCCGGTGAGCAGTGGCGAATCTTGGAGGATGTAGAAAAGGCTTGGCGTTTCTGCCGAGGGGACGACGATCGTGCCTGGCTGGGGCGCTTGGGTCTCGGCGCCAGAAAACTGCCCCTCCACAAGGTGGAAGGTCAGCTGCGCCGTTTGCCCGACGATCGCCTTCAACCGCTCCGGATCGTCGAGTCCGGGAGCTTCGACCAGGATTCGGTCGGACCCCTGGCGCTGGATGCTGGGCTCGGTCGTCCCGAGTTCGTCGATGCGGCGGCCGATGACTTCGATCGATTGGGCGACGATGCCCCTCACGCGCTGCTCAAGTCCGCCCGCAGAATAGGTCAGCCGCATCACGCCGTCAGTACCGACCGTGAGCTCGAACTCGTTGACGCCGGTGCCCCCGAGAAGCGTGGTCGAAAGCGGATTCTGGAGCGGCTCAAGCCTCTCCCTCGCAAGCTCGATCTGTTCCGGATCACGAATGCGGAGCTGGACGCCGTCGCCCTGGATGGCCAGCCCGGTATAGCCGATCCTCGGCGCCTCCAGCATCGCCTTCCGCACATCGGAAAGGAGCGTACGAAGCCGCTTCTCGATATAGTCGGTGCGGTCGACTTCATAGAGCAGGTAGGCGCCGCCCTGGAGATCGAGCCCCAGGGTCATCTGTTTTTTGGGCAACCAGTCCGGCCAGCTTTCGACCGTTTCCTTCGAGAATAAGTTCGGAATTACGACGATAATGCTCGCTACAACGACGAGCAGGATCGCGATGATCTTCCAACGGGCGAAATGGAGCATTCGTCAGGTTCCGGTGTGTCGCGGTCGCCCGCGCCTCAACCGTTCTCCTTGACCGGTTCGCCCTTGGTCCGCACCTCCGCGATCATCCCCCGCGCCACTCGCACCCGCACGTTTTCTGCAAGGTCGAGCTGAATCTCGCTTTCGTCGACCACCTTGGCCACCTTGCCGATCAGTCCGCCCGACGTGACGATCGTGTCCCCGCGACGGACATTCGCGATCATCTCCTGATGCCGCTTGGCCTTGAGCCGCTGCGGACGAATGATCAGGAAGTACATGATGACGAAAATCAGGACGAAGGGAAGGAACTGCACCAGCATGTCGGCGCCCCCCGGGGCCCCGGCCTGTGCATAGGCTGGCGTCACGAACATTCTCTGGCTCCTGCTCCTCGGCGGAATTCCGGTGTTTCCGAAACGGCGCGGACTATAGCGAGGCCCGCCCCCTTTGCAAACGCATATAGGGACCTTTTTCGGCGGCTGCGAGCGGTGTCGTCATAACCCGTCCTGCAGCCGTCTTGACGCCTGGCAACACGCCCCTTCCACAAACGCGCTTGACCTCGGACCGTCAAACGATGCCCATGGCCCAACTCGAAACCATACCGCTGGGATACCTGTCTTGTCCGACGACGCCCTCAAATCCATCGCCGACCGGCTCGACCGGCTTGTGAAGCTCGCCGAACGCACGGCTCCGCCACTCCCCTCCCCGCCCGACCTTGACGCCGTCGATGCG
Source organism: Bauldia sp. (assembly GCA_022841545.1). Lineage (GTDB taxonomy): Bacteria > Pseudomonadota > Alphaproteobacteria > Rhizobiales > Kaistiaceae > Bauldia. The sequence goes on from JALHRF010000007.1 coordinate 6,565, forward strand.
TTCGTCTGGCAGCCTGAGGGGCGCCGGCTTCAACCGGTCGCGAAGGTGAGCCGGGTCGACCTGTCGCTGCTCAAGGGCATCGACCGTCTGCGGGACATCCTGCTCGACAACACCGAGCGCTTCGCCCGCGGTCTCCCCGCCAACAACGTGCTCCTGTGGGGCGCCCGTGGCATGGGCAAGAGTTCGCTCGTCAAGGCGGCGCACGCCGACGTCAACCGCATGCCGGGTCTATCTCCGGCCAAACTGATCGAAATCCACCGCGAGGACATCGAGACCCTTCCCGAACTGATGGCGCTGCTCCGCGAGGCGCCCCACCGCGTGATCCTGTTCTGCGACGACCTCTCCTTCGATGGCGACGACACTTCGTACAAGTCGCTCAAGGCGGCGCTCGAAGGCGGCATTGAAGGCCGGCCCGACAACGTCGTGTTCTACGCGACGTCGAACCGCCGGCACCTCCTTCCACGCGACATGATGGAGAACGAGCGCTCGACCGCCATCAGCCCCGGCGAGGCGGTAGAGGAGAAAGTGTCTCTCTCGGATCGGTTCGGTCTGTGGCTCGGTTTCCACAAGTGTAGCCAGGACGAATATCTTGCGATGGTAAGGGGTTACGTCGACTATTTCGGAATCCAAGTCAGCGACGATGCGTTGCGAATGGACGCCCTCGAATGGTCGACGACGCGCGGCGCCCGCTCCGGCCGCGTAGCCTGGCAGTTCGTTCAGGACCTTGCGGGACGAAAGGGCATTCGCCTCTAGACGCGGAACGGCCCGCCACCGGAGCCGATGGCGGGCCGTTTCCGAGCTTTGCAAGGCCTCAGGTGCCGGACAGATGATCCATCGGATTCACCGGCTTGGCACCTTTGCGCAGCTCGAAATGGACCTGCGGCGACGTCACCGAACCGGTCATTCCCGCCTCGGCAATGGTCTGACCGCGCTGGACGGTATCGCCGCGATTGACCGTGATCGTGCTGTTGTGGGCATAGGCCGAAACCCATCCATCGGCATGACGGACGAGGACGAGGTTGCCGTAGCCCGCGAGTTCGTTGCCGGCGTAGATGACGGTCCCGGTCTCGGCAGCCTTGACCGCAGTACCCGCAGGCACGGCAAGGTTGATGCCGTCGTTCTTCTCGCCGCTCGGCTTGGTGCCGAAATCCGAGATGATCCGACCGCGCACCGGCCAGCGGAACGACGTGCCGTTGGCAGAAGGTGGGTCGACGCTCGTATCGACCGCAGCAACCTTGACGGGCTCGGGCGCCGGCGCAGCGAGGGTGGGTACTTCGGGCGCCGCCGATGTCGGGATCACCCGAACGTTGGCCGGGGCCGTGGCGACGGGAGCTCCCGGAACGGGCAGTGTTCCGAGCGTCTTTGGGGGTTCCCCCTGAACCTGCGATCCGGCATCGGTGCTGAGGGCCGCGGTCTGCATCGTCGGCGCTGCAACGCCGTTCGGGATCTTCAGCCGCTGTCCGATCCGAATCGTCTCGGAGGACATCCCGTTCAGCGCCATGATCTCCTGGGGGCTTACACCCTGGACGCGGGCGATGCCGAACAGAGTCTGGCCGGGCTCGACGACATGAATCACCTCGCCGCCCGTGACGGCTGCTGCCGAAGGCGCCGGCGCCGCCGCGGGCAGCGGTTCGGCTGCGGCATAGGCCGCCTGGCCCTGCCGCGGGATGACCAGCGCCCGGCCGGCGGTCACCTGGGCGGGGCTTGATATCCCATTCGCCTTGGCGAGTTCCTGGATCGGTACGCCGTATTTCAGCGATAGTGTCTCGAGCGACTCGCCGGGTCCCACGGTAATGACGTTGCCGCCTACCGCAGACCAGCCGCCCGCGCCCCCCGCAAGATCGATCGGTCCGCCTGCCGCGGGCGGCGGCAGCGTCCCCGCGGCGACGACCGGCGTCGCAGTCTGGCCTCCACCAAGGATCGCTTGCTGATTTGGCGTCGACCCGGTGAATAAAGGCTCCCTGACCCGCGTCGCATCCGCACTGCAGGCGGCGCCCAGACCCGCGAGGATCGCAACGGCGCTGGCTTGCGCCAGGATCCGCCCTTGCAGGACGGCTACTCGGTTACGCATCGCTCAACTCACACCGGAACAGACAAGTGAACTATCGCGAGTAAAGCCCGGTAACGTTGACAAAGGCTTAAGCCGCATCGAAAGCGCGGACGCTAAACGGCTCCATCGACCGGAATCGTCAACATCGACGCCGAATTGGCACATTTTGCCGTGCAGAATGGGCGGTGCATCGATAGGACGGTGCAAAGGCAAGCGAGAGGAAATCCCGTCTTGAAGCGAATGAGTTTAGCCGCGGCCCTGCTCGCCGCGATCGGCATCCTCGGCCCGTCTGCGCATGCTCAGGCTGATCCGGATGTGATCTTCTCCGCCGCGCCTGGAGACCGTTCGACCTACGAAGTCAGTTATTGGCGGGGAGGGTCGTTCGACGGCAAGCCGACTCCGGTGACCGTCATCACCTACGACCTCGAGGTCGAGTTCAAGTCCACGGCGCCCGAGGGCCTCATCACCACGGTCACCAGCACCGCGGTGAATGCCACCGTCAACGGTCAGCGTGTGCTTTCGCCAACGGACTTCGACAGCCTCCTCTACTTCGCCGCCGAGGGTGTGCCGATCGACGTCGAGGTCAGCCCGAACGGGATTGTTGGCGCGATCTCGAACTGGGAGAGCACGAAGTCCGACCTGAAGGCGCGCGCGCTCGAAAAGGCCGGCAGCGACGAGGTGCTGCGCCAAACCGCCGAAGACTTCTTCGCCGACCTGACGGCGGTCGCCGCCGCCGAGATTTTCGCGCGTCCCCTCGCCTTGAGCGCGGCCGGGCGCATCGTGAAACTCGAGGCGCCGGCGCGACGCTCGGTCGACGCCAAGGGCATCGCCATCCCCTCCTTCACCAGCAACGCCAAAGGCAACTGGACCTTTTCGCTGGTCGACGCCCCCTCGAAGAACCGCCTGCCAGGCGCTGTCACCATCGAATGGCTCGGCGTCCCCAATGCGGAGGATCTGCGCGCCATCCTCAAGACCGTTGCCGCTCAGTTCAGCGAGATAGAACCGAAGAACGCGCCGGCGCTCGCCGTCATCGAGCGGAACGCACGCATGTGGCAGCGCTTTCTCTCAAGCTACGATCCCGATACCGGTGAACTGCTGGAAATGGCCGGGCAGATGGAACTCGTTGCCGGGCCAATCCAGCGCAAGGTCGCGATCGAGGCGGTGTTGAAGCCGGACTAGGGAGGCCGGGTGTGCCCGTTACTTCTGCGGCCCGCTGAGCCCGATCTCCCGTTCCGCCCGGAAGACGTTGGCGTAGAGATTGGCGACCCATTGGCGGCCGCTTGACGTGACGTTGAGGAAGCGGATTGCCGTCTGGACATGCGGAGCAACGCTGTTCCAGTAGAACTGCGGGTACTTGTCGACGAGATCGGCGGGGTTGTCGTAGCCGAGCTGACGGTTCAGGCCCGCTTCCTCGAACTCGTGGTAGAGCGCATTGGCCTTGCGGATATAGTTCGGGTCGCCGAGCTGCCCGATCAGGTCGGCGGCCCGCAGAATGCTGGCCTCTTCCCCGATCGCGTCAGGGTCGGGCGACATCTCGGTCGGGAACCGCGTGCCTTCCACCGCCTCGGCAATGCGGGCCGGGTCCAGGAACTCGAAGCTCCTGAACCGATCCTGGACGAAGCGCTTGCCGCGGTCGACGTGATACGGCAGGAGCGAGGCGTCCGAGGCGCCGCGCGGCAATTTCACCTTCTTGTCCGCCAGACCTGCGACAAAGCCGTCGCGGCCGTCGCCGGCGAAGATGCCGCGCACATAACCGATGTCGTGGGTGAGGCAGGCGATGATCACATGGGCATAGTCGGACGCCGTGGTATGCGACTGGAGGGCCCGACCGCGCATGATGTCGTGGCCGGCCAGCGTCACCAGCATGGTGTGTTCGACGTTATGATAGAGGGCGTCGCTATTGCCGATGCATTCGAGTGATATCCGGGCCACCGACGGCACCAGTTCGACGAGTCGGCCATCGGAGAACTCGAAACGGCTGGTCATGTAGTCGCTGAGGAACTCGCCCAGCGCCTGGGCCGTCAATTCCGGCACGGTCATCATCGCCTTGTCCCCCAGACCCAAGATGCAGACGATACACCATTCCTCGCGGAGAGCCCGCACGTTTGGAACCGTCGACGTCCGGAACGGGACGCCGACGGTCGCGATCACAGTCTCGCGGCCGTCCCCGGAATGAGGGGAACGAACCGGACATCGGCCAGATCGGACGCGGTGAAGCCGTCTTGAGTACGGACCAGCCGCTTCAGCTTCTGCACCCCGTCCTGCGGACCGAGCGGCGCGACGATGATTCCACCGACCACGACCTGCTCGAACAGCGCCTCCGGAAGGGCGTCGGTCGCCGCCGTGACGATGATCTTGTCGAAGGGCGCCGCCTCCGGCCATCCCTTCGTGCCGTCGCCCACCATGGTGGTGATGTTGCCGAGCCGGAGCGTCTTGAACCGGGACTCCGCGGCGGCGGCGAGGGTCCGGAAACGGTCGATGGTGTAGACGCGACGGCAGAGCTTCGCCAGCACCGCGCACTGGTAGCCGCTGCCGGTGCCGATCTCCAGAACCCGGTCGCGCGGGTTGAGATCGAGGGCCGCGGTCATCATCCCGACGATCACCGGCGCCGAGATGGTCTGGCCGCAGTCGATAGGGAGGGCGCGCTCGGCATAGGCGTCGCGGCGTCCCTCCGGCGGCACGAACAGGTCGCGGGGCACAGCCTCCATGGCCGCAAGCACGCGCTGTTCCATGATGCCGGCGCGGCGAAGACGGAGGATGAGGTCGGCAAGCCTGATCCGACGGGCCTCCTCCTCATCCATGTCGCCGCGCACCATCGATGTCACGCCCCGCGGGCGAAGTGGTGGCGGAGCGGATCGCGGAGGTCGTACGCGGTCATGTCGAGGCGGAGCGGCGTCACCGAAATCGCCCCTTGCGCCAACGCCTCGATGTCGCTGCCCGGCGCGACATCCGGCGCCTCGCGCCGGTAGGCGAGCCAGTAGTAGGGGTTGCCCCGACCGTCGACGCGCGCGTCGATGTGGAGGCCGTGGGTCAGCCGTCCCTGGGTGGTGATCACCACCCCCTCGACCGCGTCGGGCATCCGGTTCGGGAAGTTGATGTTGTAGACGATGGCGGGCGGGAAGCCGTACGCGACGAGCTTGCGGATGACGCCTGGCCCGTGCGTGGCCGCCGTCTCCCAGGGGATGTGCCGGACACCTTCCTCGAAGGTGTAGGCCTGGCTCAGCGCGATCGACGGTATGCCGAGGAGCGTCCCCTCGAAGGCCCCGGCGACGGTCCCGGAATAGGTCACGTCGTCGGCGGCGTTCTGCCCCGAATTGACACCCGACAGCACAAGGTCCGGCCTGGCGCCGAGCAGCCGCCGCACCGCCATGATCACGCAGTCGCTCGGCGTTCCGCGGAGGGCGAACTTCCGGTCGTTCACTTCCCGGAGACGAAGCGGGTCGTTGAGCGAAAGCGAATGCGAGAGGCCGCTCTGGTCGTTCTCCGGCGCCACCACCCAGATGTCATCGGACAGATCGCGCGCGATGCGTTCCAGAACCTCCAGCCCGGGGGCGTGGATGCCGTCGTCATTGGTGATGAGAATGCGCATCGGACCGGGTCTGCCGCTTTCCTGGAGGTTCAGCCACGAAGCGATAGAGGGGGCGGACCCGGCTGACAAGCGCAGACGACGAAGCTGCAGCGCAGTTCGTCCGGCGCAGATGAGACCGGCGTGGGGTTAAACCGCCTCGTGCCGCTCGGCGCGCGCCGTCCTCACCATTGACATGAGGAACGCCGCGATGAAGGCGATCGTCATCAGGAGAACGATGGTCGGCGCCGGGGCGCTGTCGATGAAGAAGCTGAGATAGACGCCGAGGAACGATGCGGCGACCGCGATGGCCACCGAAGCGCCGAGCATCGCACCAAAACTCCGCGTGAGCAGGAAGGCAATTGCGCCCGGCGCGATCAGCATGGCTATCGCCAGGATAATCCCGACCGCCTTCAGCGCCGCGACGATGGTCAACGACAGGATGACCAGGAGCCCGTAATGCAGGAGGCGCACCGGAAGGCCGACCGCCCTCGCCTGCGCGGGGTCGAAGGCATGGAGCAGGAGGTCGCGCCACTTGACGAGGATGGCCGCCGAGACCGCCGCGGCGATGATGCCGGTCTCCAGGATGTCGCCCCAGCCGACGCCGAGCATGTCGCCGAACAGAATGTGATCGAGATGCACGTCTGACTGGATCTTGGTGTAGAGCACGATGCCGAGGCCGAACATGCCCGAGAACACCACGCCCATGACGGTGTCCTGCTTGATCCGGCTGTTCTCCTTGAGGTAGCCGGTTGCGAGCGCGCAGATCATCCCTGCGGAGAAGGCGCCGACCGCAATCGGGAGGCCGGCGACATAGGCGAGGACCACGCCCGGCAGGACGGCGTGCGCGACCGCGTCGCCCATCAGCGACCAGCCCTTGAGCACGAGGAAGCACGAGAGCAGCGCCGCCGGCACAGCCACCAGCACCGAGATGATCATGGCGCTCCGCATGAACTCGAACTGGAACGGCAGGAGCAGCGTCTCGATCAAGGCGCAGCCTCCAATGCCTCGGTGGCACGGCGGCGCGCCGCCAGCATCCCGTGCTTCGGGGCGAAGAAGAAGGCGAGGAGGAAGATCGCGGTCTGGAGCACGACGATGACGCCGCCGGTCGCGCCGTCGAGGAAGTAGCTGATATAGGCGCCCACGGCGCTGGTGATCGCGCCAATCGCGACGCTCAAGCCGATCAGGCGGGGAAAGCGGTCGGTGAGCAGGTAGGCGGTGGCTCCCGGCGTCACCACCATGGCGATCACCAGGAACGCCCCGACCGTCTGCAGCGCAGCCACCGTGCAGGCCGCGAGCAGCGTGAAGAACATGATCCGGAGAAGCGTCGGGTTGAGGCCGACGGAGCGCGAATGCCCCTCGTCGAAGAACACCACCATCAGGTCCTTCCACTTGGCGAGCAGCACCGCCAGCGACACGAAGCCGATGATCGCGAGCTGCACCGTGTCCTCCGGCGTGATGGCGAGGATGTTGCCGAGCACGATGGTCTGGATGTTCACCGACGTCGGCGACAGCGACACCATGAACAGGCCGAGGCCAAAGAACGAGGTGAAGATCAGTCCGATGATCGCGTCCTCCTTCAGCTTGGTGCGCTGATTGAGGAACAGCATCGCCCCCGCCGCGAGACCGCCGGCGAGGAATGCACCCAGCGAGAAAGGGAGACCGAGCATGTAGGCGCCGGCGACCCCCGGCACGATCGAGTGCGAGAGCGCGTCGCCGATCAACGACCAGCCCTTGAGCATCAGGTAGGCGGACAGGAACGCGCAGACGCCGCCGACCAGCGCGCTCACCCAGATCGCGTTCCGCATGTAGCCGTAGGCGAAGGGCTCGAGGAGAAGCTCCATCAACCCTTCCCGCCGCGATTGGACGGCTTCGAGCGGTCGCCGTAGAGCACCAGCGCCCGCTCGTCGTCGGTGATGACGTTGACGGCCTGCGGCGTCCCGTCCTCGGCCTGCTTCAGGATGATGTGGCGGAGCACGCCGCCGAACGTCCGCTCGAGGTTTCCTTGCGTGAACACCTCTGCTGTCCGGCCATAGGCAAGGACGGTGCGATTGAGGAGGATCGCGCGGTCGCAGAATTCCGGCACGCTGCCGAGATTGTGGGTCGAGACCAGCATCACCCGGCCCTCGTCGCGGAGGTCCCGGAGCAGACCCACGATGGCCTCCTCGGTCTTGATGTCGACGCCGGTGAACGGCTCGTCCAGGAGGATCACCCTCCCCTCCTGCGCCAGCGCGCGGGCGAGGAAGACCCGCTTCCTCTGTCCCCCGGACAACTCGCCGATCTGACGTTTCCGGTAGTCCGTCATCCCGACCCGGGCCAGCGCGGCATCGACGGCGGCGCGGTCGGCCGCCTTGGGGATGCGGAACATCCCCATGTGGCCGTAGCGGCCCATCATCACCACGTCCTCGACCAGCACCGGAAAATTCCAGTCGACCTCCTCGCTCTGCGGGACGTAGGCGACGAGATTCTGCTTCAGCGCCTGGTCGACCGGGCGGCCAAGGATGCGGATCGAGCCCTTCGCGGTCCGCACGAAGCCCATGATCGCCTTGAACAGGGTCGACTTGCCGCTGCCATTGACCCCGACCAGCGCCGAAATCGTCCCGGTCGGGATCTCGAAGCTCGCGTCGCGGAGCGCGGTGAACCCGTTGCGATAGCTGACGGTGACGCCTTTGACCTCGATGCCGGCCTCCGCCCCGTCCCGCGTCACTGGCGCGGCCGAAGCACGGTCGAGAGCGACAGCCTCGTTCATTGCGCGAGGCCGTTGGCAATGGTTTCGGACGTTACCCGCAGCAGGTCGATGTATGTGGGCACCGGTCCATCGGCCTCGCTGAGCGAATCGACGTAAAGCACGCCGCCATATGCCGCTCCGGTCTCGCGGGCGATCTGCCGTGCGGGATTGTCGGAAATGGTGCTCTCGCTGAACACCACCGGAATATCGTTTTCACGAACGATGTCGATCACCTTGCGGACCTGTTGCGGCGTACCCTGCTGATCGGCGTTGATCGGCCAGATATAAACCTCCTTGAGCCCGAAATCGCGGGCGAGATAGCTGAAGGCGCCCTCGCTGGTCACGAGCCAGCGCCGCTGCTCGGGGATGGACTGGAGCCTGGCGCGGATCGGCTCGATGGCCTCCCTGATCCTGGCCTTATAGGCCTCGGCATTGGCCATGTAGGTCTCGGCATTCGCCGGGTCGTTTTCGACGAAGGCGTCGCGAATATTGTCGACGTAGACCAGCGCCGTGTCGGGCGACATCCAGCCATGCGGATTGGCTTTGCCGCTGTAGGGCCCCTCCCCGATGCTCATCGGTTCGATGCCCTGGGAGACAAGTACCTCCGGCACCCCGTCGAGGTTGCGGAAGAACCGCTCGAACCATTGCTCGAGATTGAGGCCGTTCCAGAGGATGAGATCCGCATCCTGCGCCTTGAGGATGTCCCCCGGCGTCGGCTGGTAGTTATGGATTTCGGCGCCGGGCTTGGTGATCGATTCGACGATCGCCGCATCCCCCGCGACGTTTTGGGCCATGTCGGCAATCACCGTGAACGTCGTGACGGCCTTGAACTTGTCCTGAGCCGCAGCCGATCCCAAAGCCGCGGCGAGACTCAGACCCACGGCAATGGTGCAGACGCGCAGTAGGAGCATGATCGGAACCCTCTTGCGAACTAGTCGCAATCAAGATGGCACGCGAGTCCTGCAATTGCAAATCATTTGCAAGAAGGGGTCGCGGGTCCCCCACGGGCCCTACCCCTTCTGTGCCGCGAGCAGCGCCTCGCGAAGCGGCCCGCGCATGTCGGCGCTCAGGTTGGTGTACTCCTCTTCGAGCGAGACGGCCCGGCCGCCCTCAAGGCGAAACACCGTCAGCGCGTTGAACACCTCCGTGATCGGGCCGAGATCCTCCTTGATGGAAAGGGAAATGATCGTTGCCGGCGCGGTGCGTCCCGCAAAGGCGATGGGCCGGGTTGCTTCTTCGACCAGAGTCATGCCGCCGAGTTCGATCTTCGGCTTCTTGAAGCTGGTGTCGGGATCGTACTGGGCCGTGCCGACACGAAGCGTCATGGTCACGCTCCGGTCCGGGTCGGCCGCGTCATAGAGGTAGTAGAGGCAGAGCCCGGTCACCCCCTGCTCGGTCGACGCCAGCGCCGTCGAGATCAACTCCGCCCCAACGGCTTCCGGTGGGCAGACGAGCCCTTCCGGTATCGGCCTTTCGGCGGCTGAAACGGCAGCGGGCACGAGAATCGCCGCGGCGGTGGCGAGGGAGATGAACCTGCGTGGCATGGATGGAGACTCCTGGGCGAATGGGCGGGCGAGATTTCACGGCAACTGTGGCGTCGGCAAGCCTCTTGCGGCCTCGAACCTGGCTTTCCGCGCCTTGACCGCATGTGAAGCGCGGCGCATTCTTCCGACTCGCGGACAACGGGGCCGGACGATGAAGCGCGTACTCATTGCCTGTCTGATTGCCATCGGCTTTGGCGCACCGGCGCAGGCCTGGTGGAACAAGGGTACGCTGCCGCCCTGCGATGCGCCCAACGTCGTCTCCAGCATCGTCTACAAGTTCCGCACCGCCGAGCGCCGGACGTTCCACTGGGGCGTCGACATCGCCAGAGTGATGGATATTTACGAGCGCCCGGAGGTCATCCGGAACACGAGCCTGATCGGCCGCCGCTACTGCCACGCAACGGCCCTCCTGACCGACGGCCGCCGTGAAGAGGTGGCCTACCTCGTCGAATCGAAGCAGGGTTTCGTGGGCATCGGCTGGCGCGTGGAATCATGCCTGCCCGACTACGATCCTTGGCACGTTTACGGCGCCTGGTGCCGCTCCGCCCAACCGTGAGGGCGGTCGTCGCGCTGGCCGCGGGCCTCGTCGCCACCGCAACGGCAGCGCTCGCGCAGGATCGACCGGGCGATTTCGACTTCTACGTGCTCTCGCTCTCCTGGTCGCCGAGCTATTGCGAGACCGCAGAACGCCCCGACCCCACCCAGTGTGACGTCGGCGGCAAGGGCTTCGTGGTTCACGGTCTCTGGCCGCAATACGAGCGCGGTTACCCCGAATACTGCGCAGACACTCCGCGCCTGCCGCGCAGCATCCTCGCCAGCATCGCCGACCTCATGTCGCCCGGTCTGGCGGAGTACCAGTGGAAGAAGCATGGCGTCTGCGTCGGGATCCGGCCGGAGCGGTATTTCGACCTGGTCCGCCGCGCCTATCAGGCGATGGACATTCCCGACGAGTACGAGCCGCTTCGTGACGATGTCCAGACGTCTCCCGCAGAGGTCGAGCAGGACTTCATCGCCGCCAATCCCGGGCTTTCCGAGCGCGGCATAGCCGTCACCTGCAATCGCGCGGGCGCGGTCGAGGTCCGCATCTGCCTGACCAAGCGGCTCGACTTCCGCCGCTGCACGGAGGTCGATGCCGGCGCCTGTCGCGCGCGGACGATCACCCTTCCGGGGATGGAGTGACCTCCCACAAATGCGAAGCCCCGCCGGAGCGGGGCTTCTTCAACCTGAAGCGATGGCGGACGGGCTTAGAACTTGTAGCCCACGCCAACCATGACCTGGTTGGAATTGAAGTCCACCTTCGTGTCCCTCTTGCCGGTATCGTAGATGTTCGTGCCGTAGTCGGTGTAGCGGTATTCGAGACGACCGATGATGTTGTTGGTGAAGGCTGCCTCGATGCCGCCGCCGATGGTCCAGCCGGCATGGGTGCCGGTGTCGCTGCCAACGCCCTGGTTCCTCACCGAGATGTTGCCGACCGCGAGACCGCCGGTGCCGTACATCAGGAAGCGGTCGATGGCGATACCAGCACGGGCACGCAACGTGGTGTTCCAGTTGTTTTCGACCGAGAAGCCCTTGGTCTTGTCGCTGGCTCCACTGAAGGTGAAATCGCCTTCGACGCCGGCCACGAACATGCCGCTGGTCTGGAAGTTGTAGCCGCCGAATATGCCGCCCATCCAGCCTTCGGGATCGACGTTCTGGCCACTCCACTGGTTGTTCTTGCGAACGTGGGCACTACCCCACTCGTAGCCGACCAGACCGCCCATGTAGCCGCCTGTCCAGCTGAACGCCGGTGCGGGGCTGTAGATCACCTCGGCCACCGGCGCGGGTGCATAGATATCGGCAGCGGTTGCCCCGCCGACGCCAATCATAAGGGCGACAGCACTGGCGCCCAGCATACGGATACGCGACATAGTAACCTCCTCAACGATCCATGGCCCCGGAGGAGTCGCCTGCAACGACCGTCCCCATGTCCACCTTGGATGGAAGCCCAGCAATATGGCGTAAGGGTTAAGAAAATGCGGCGATACCTAGGCGCATCGGCGATGTCCCGAACCCGTTGCAAAATTGCACAACTGGCAGATTTTAGCCATTTTGCCAGGGACGCGGCGAACCGAATGGCCTTGGCGGCCCTGGAGAACCGTCCCGTTCCGGGACGAATCCATGCCAGCGCCGGATACTGAAATGACTACATCACAGAAAGTCGCGATTGTCACGGGCGGCGCGCGGCGCATCGGGAGGGCGATCGTCGAGGACCTGGCGGAGCACGGCTGGGCCGTCGCAATCCATTGCAACTCCTCGCGAATCGAGGCCGACTCGCTCGCCGCCTCGATCACTGCTGCGGGCGGCGCGGCGGCGGTGGTCCAGGCCGACCTCGCCGATCTCGGGTCCGCTGCCGGCATCGTTTACGATTCGGCGACCACGCTCGGTAGAGCTTCGTTGTTGGTGAACAATGCCTCAATCCTCGTGGAGGACCATGTCGGTACGCTGGAGCCGGGTCTCTTCAACCGCCAGATGACCGTCAACTTCGCCGCGCCGGTGTTTCTGACCCAGGCCTTCGCGGCGCTCGCCGGGTCGGGCGGGAATGTCGTCAACATCGTCGACCAGCGGGCATGGCGGACCGCCCCGACCTACTTCTCCTACCAGATGTCGAAGTCGGCGCTGTGGGCCGCGACCCGCACCCTCGCCCAGGCGCTTGCCCCCCGGATTCGGGTCAACGCCATTGCCCCCGGGCCGGTATTGAAGAACACCCGGCAGCAAGACGCCGATTTCGACGCCCAGGCCAAGGCGCTCCCGCTCCGCCGAGGCCCGGATCTCGCCGAGTTCGGCCGGACGATCCGCTATCTGGTTGAAAACGGCTCGATCACCGGCCAGATGATCGGCCTCGACGGCGGCCAGCACCTGGTCTGGGAAACGCCGGACATGGCGGAATTCGAAACCGAGACATGAGCATCGAACCGGAGACGGCCGACGCGGCGAAGCCGGTGGTCGGACGCGAAGTCATTGCCGGGCTGATCAAGCGGCTCCCGAACGGACCGGGCGTCTACCGCATGATCGACCAGAAGGGCGCTGTGCTCTACGTCGGCAAGGCGCGGAACCTGAAGAAGCGCGTTCAGAGCTACGCGCGGATCGACGGCCAGAACGGCCGTATCGCCCGCGCGATCGCCGCCACCGCGACGATGGAGTTCGTCTCGACCCGCACCGAGACGGAGGCGCTGCTGCTTGAGGCCAACCTGATCAAGCGGCTTCGCCCGCGGTTCAACGTGCTGCTGCGGGACGACAAGTCGTTCCCTTACATCCTGATGACCGAGGACCATCCCGTCCCGGCTATCGTCAAGCACCGCGGCGCACGGAGCCGGAAGGGCACCTACTTCGGCCCCTTCGCCTCGGCCGGCGCGGTCGGCCGCACCATCAACGCGCTGCAACGCGCCTTCCTGCTCCGCACCTGCTCGGACTCGTTCTACGAGAGCCGCACGCGGCCCTGTCTCCTCCACCAGATCAAGCGCTGCTCGGCGCCCTGCACCGGCGTGATCAGCCATTCCGACTACGCCCATCTCGTCGACGAGGCGAAGGGATTCCTGTCGGGCAAGAGCCAGGCGGTACGGACCGAGATCGCCATGGAGATGGCCGCGGCATCGGAGCGGCTCGACTTCGAGGCAGCGGCGGTCTATCGCGACCGGCTCGCCGCCCTCTCGCATACGCAAGGCCACCAGGGCATCAATCCACGGGGTATCGAGGAGGCCGACGTCTTCGCCTGCCACCAGGACGGCGGCGCGACCTGCATCGAGGTCTTCTTCTTCCGCACCGGCCAGAACTGGGGCAACCGAGCATACTACCCCCGCGCCGACCGCGACCTAGACTGCGCGGCGGTGCTCGGCGCGTTCCTCGCCCAGTTCTATGACGACAAGCCGGTGCCGCGGCAGGTCCTCCTCTCCCACGACATCGAGGAGCGCGAACTGCTCGAGGAGGCCTTGTCGGAGAAGTCCGGTCACCGCATCTCCGTGCAGGTGCCGCAACGGGGCGAGAAGAAGGACCTCGTCGACCACGCGCTCACCAACGCGCGCGAGGCGCTCGGCCGCGAACTGGCCGAGTCGTCTTCGCAGAAGACGCTGCTCGCCGGCCTCGCCGAGCGCTTCGGCCTCGCCGAGCCGCCGGAGCGGATCGAGGTCTACGACAACAGCCACATCATGGGGACGAACCCGGTCGGCGCGATGATCGTCGCCGGGCCAGCGGGCTTCGTGAAGGCGCAGTACCGCAAGTTCAACATGCGGTCGGAATCGCTCACGCCGGGCGACGACTACGCGATGATGCGCGAGATGTTGGGCCGCCGCTTCGCGCGCCTCCTCAAGGAAGCGGGCCCGCGCGAAGGCGCGGCGCTCGACGACGGCGACGAGCCGTCCGCCGCGACGCCCTGGCCCGACCTGGTCTTCATCGACGGCGGCAAGGGCCAGCTCGCCGCGGCCGAGACCGTGCTGGCCGAGCTCGGTATCGCCGGGCTCCCCGTTGTCGGCGTCGCCAAGGGTCCCGACCGCGACGCCGGCCGCGAGACCTTTCACCGCACCGGCCGCGAGCCGTTCATGCTTCAGCCGCGCGACCCGGTGCTCTACTTCGTCCAGCGCCTCCGCGACGAGGCCCACCGTTTCGCGATCGGCTCGCACCGCACCCGCCGCAAGATCGACATGACGCGGAATCCGCTCGACGAGATCGGCGGCATCGGCCCGACAAGGAAGCGCGCCCTCCTCCGCCATTTCGGCACCGCCAAGGCGGTGAGCCGCGCCAGCATCGAGGACCTCGTCGCGGTCGAAGGAATCTCCCGGCAGATGGCGCAACTCATCCACGATCACTTCCACGAAGGGCCGGCATAGTTCCGAGCCGACCGGCGTCTCCCGGGAAGGCCCCTCGCGGTGCGCCCCGGAACCGGGTCAACCCGGTAGATGGATCGTCACATTTCCTGTCACCGCCGTGATAGCGGGCCGACAAAACGACGCCCCGCATCCGCCGTTCGGCGGATGCGGAATTCGCTGCACTGAGCGCAGATTGTCGTTTCCGTCCCGGCTCGCGAATTGTCGCGCCTGCCGGGGACCGGAGTGGAGGCTGAGATGGCGCGGAATCTCCTGGCAGTGAGTGACGAACTGCAAGTCAATCTGCTCGACCCCATTCCCCGGAAACCACCCCAAACCGAGAACGGCATCGTCGGCCTTCAGGCCTTGCCCGAGATCACGGTCCTCGACAGCGGCAACTTCTTGGTCGTCTACCAGAACGATGCGGGCGGCCAAGGCGACCAGGACATCATGTCCATCGAGTTCACCGCCGATGGGCAACCCGTCGGTTTCCCCTTCCGGGTCGACTTCGCGGCCGGCGATCAAAGGGCGCCGGACGTTACCCATCGGACGGGCGGCGGTTTTGCCGCCGTCTGGAGCGACGACGGGGCGACCCTGAGCGACATCCAGATGGTCGTCGTCACGGCGGGAACGCCGAGCGACCCTTCACCCTTTACCGTGGCCGACTTCGCGGAGGATCTTGAAGCCCCTGTCATCGGCACGTTCGCCAACGGCACCTATATTGTCGCCTACCAGCGGCAGTTCGCCGCCAACGATGACATCTGGTTCTCCATCGTCAATGCGAGCGGCACCGCCCGCGTGCTGCCCAACACCGGCCTTGTCACCACCGTCAACCTCGATGAATCGCCGCCCCGGCTCGCCACGTCGGGCAACACCGCGGCGATCGTGTTCTCCCAAGGCGACTTCTCCTCGGACATCAAGCTCAGCCTGGTGAATTCGGCCGGCAACGGCCTCGACTTCCAGACCGTCGCCGATGTCGCTGCCGCTACGCTGCTGCCGGATGTCGGGACGCTCGCCGACGGGCGCTTCATCGTCGTCTGGTCCCAGGCGTCGGCGAGCTTCGATATCATGGGCCGCATCTACGATCCCGTCAGCAAGTCGTTCTCGGGCAATGCCTTCCCGATCACGACCAGCGGCAACGACGAGTTCCTCGCCCGCGTCGCAGGGCTCCCCGATGGCGGCTTCGTCGTGACCTGGACCGAACAGGAGCCGGGCGGCGGCAGCAACGTCAAGGTCCATGCTCGTCGCTTTGATGCCACCGGCGCGCCGGCCGGCGACGATTTCGTCGTGAGCGGCAGCAATGCTCAGCAGTTTTCAGCCGTTGCAATCAACGATGATGGCCGGACCTTCCTCGCGTGGATGAGCGGACCAAACGCCAAATCGAATGACCCCGATCTCGGCGTTCAGGGCCGGATCTTCCGACCGGCGACCGAAATCGTCAACGGCACGACCAAGGACGATACGATCGTCACCTATAGTCTCTCCGAGACAATCAACGGGCTCGCCGGCAACGATGTCATCAACGCCCGCGGCGGCAACGACCTCGTGAATGGCGGGCTTGGCAAGGACATCCTGACCGGGGGACCCGGCGCTGACGGATTCCTATTCGACGCCAAGCTCAAGGCGAAGAATGCCGACCACATCACCGACTTCCTGCCCGGCACCGACGAACTCAGGCTCGACAAGAGCGTGTTCAAGGGCCTGAAGACCGGCGACCTCAAGGCGAAGGCTTTCTTTGCCAAGAAGAAGGCCAACGAGGCGAAAGACGGCAAAGATCGCATCGTCTATGACACGAAGCGTGGCGACGTCTGGTTCGACAAGGATGGCAAGGGCGGCAGCAAGGCCACGCTGGTGGCGACCCTCGACGGCGCCCCCGACCTCGCCCACACGGACATCCTCGTGATCGCCTGACGCAGTCGGCCGCCGGACCTCAGGCCGGCACCACCTCGATCACCTGCATCATGCCGAGTTCCTCGTGGTTCATCATGTGGCAGTGGAGGACGAACTTGCCGGTGAAGTCGAGGAAGCGGGTCCGGAAGACGATGTTGCCGTTTCGGGGCACGATCATCGTGTCGCGCCAGTCGCGGTCGCCCTCGGCGAGCGGCTCGCCGTTGATCGCGACCACCTGGAACGGGTTGGTGTGGATGTGAAAGACGTGGTCGTCCTGGTCGTGGTTCTCGACCGTCCATTCCTCCACCGCGCCGAGCGGGATCGTATGATCGACGCGGTCGGGGTCGAACGCCTGGCCGCAGACCAGGAAGGCGAACTCCTGGTAGTTGGCAGCCGCCGGATTCTCCGGGGCAACCGTGTTAAACCAGATCCGCCGCCGGTTGGTGATCTCCGCCTCCGCGATCGGCGTGAGCGGAGCGCCGCCGATCCCGTCGCCCGGAAGCGCCATGTCCATCGGCTCCCCCTCGACCACGAGTCGCGCGAACGGCCCCGTGGGTGACTGGTAGCCCTGGTCGTTGGGAAGCGCCGCCAGGAGGTAAGTACCCGCCTCCCCCGCCCTGACGAGAATGTCGGCGCGCTGGCCGGGCGCGATCACCAGGTCGTCCCGCCGCTCGATCCGATCCCGGCGAATGCCGTCATAGGCGATCACGTTGAGCGCATGGCCTTCGAGCGCGATGCGGAAATTGTCCTCGTGCGAGGCGTCGATCAGCCGCCATCGCTGCACCTCGCCTGGCCGCATGCGGATCACCGGCTCGCGTTGGCCGTTTACGGCGAGGAAGCGCGGCAGCGCTTCCGGCCAGACCGTATCGTAGGACTCGATTGCGCCGAGATAGTCGAACAGCACCGCGTTGAGGATCAGCACCCGCTCTTCGGCAGCCGCGATCTCCGGCACGTCGTCGAAGTCGCCTTCGAGGATCAGCGCCCCGAACATGCCGCTGGTGAGCTGGATGTCGGCGCTTCCGTGCTTGTGCGGATGGTACCAGTAGGTCCCTCGCGTGTGGTCCGAGGGGATCGCGATCTCGATGTCGTAGCTCTCGCCCGGCCGCATCTGGCGGAAGACGTTGTCCGCCATGCCGCCAGGGCTCACATGGCCGCCGTGGAAATGGAAATTGGTTGTGTTGAACTGATGCGGAAGCGTCATATCGACCGGCGCCGGATCGCGGTTGGGCGGGAGGTCATTGCGGAGTTTGATGCGCAACACATCCCCGGGCCTTGCCCGGAGCGTCGGCCCGGGAATCCCGCCTTCATAGGTTCGCATCGCGAGGCGGTAGCCGCCGACGTCGTGATAGGCATAGTCAACCCGGAGCGTGGTATCGATCACGCCGTTCTCGGCGATCCGCGCCTCCGGCTGCATCAGCAGGACGTCCCTGTCCCAAGGGGCGCGCGGCACGCCCTTCGGCGCGGCGACGTGGTGCCCGCCCCCCTCGGCGGCCTCCGCGGCGCGCATCCGGCCCAAGGTAGACCCGGCGACGGCGGCCGCAACCACACCACCGGCGAGGATCGCGACGTCACGCAGAAACCGCCGCCGCGACATCAGAAATGAGAATCGACGCCCGGTCTCATCCTGCATGCGAAACTCCTCACCCGGTGGCTCCCGCGATCCTGACGGAACGCGCCGCGCGTCAGTGCGGACAACCTGCCCCGGTGTCGACCCAGGCCTGCACCAGCGCCTTCGCTTCCTTCTGGGTTCCCGGCACGGGCGTGCGCCCGTAACCCGGCGCCCATCCCCACCCGACCAGCGAATCGTCGCCGATGTGATGGACGAGGTCAGCCAGCGACTTGCGGCCATTTCGCTCCGGGTCCTTGATCTGGATGCAGATCTCGGTGAGGGTCTTGCCCTGCCATGCCATCTCGCGCGGAGCGAGGAACCACGGATCGTGACCCGGTATGCGGCCGGGATCGTAGTTGGCCTTCTGATGGCAGGTGGTGCAGCGCATCGTATCGAGGCCCATGCCGTCGGCGCCGCGGAACACGGGGGGCTGGTGCGGGCGCATCTCGTCGCCTTGGGTGGGACGGTCGCCGGCAGGGTGGCAGTTGAGGCAGCGCGGGCTGGTCAAGACCTTTCCCAGTTCGGTGAAAATGGCCGCCGAGCGCTCGGTCTCGTCGGCGATCGACGCAAAGCTCTCCGGGGCGGCGAGGGTGTCGGAGGGAGCGCCGGAATCCGACCAGGCCGTCGTGAAGCTCGCAGCGACCAGCAAGGCGCCGGCTATCGAGAGGAGAATCGGGAACCGCCACTCGGTCTTCATCTTCGATCTTCCCTGCTCGGAGCGTCTGCAACGACCGGCGCGAGAGCGCCCGTTCGCAGCCATCAGGTGAGGTAACGGTCGGGCTCGGCGAGGATCACGTCCCGCACCGCCTCGTGATACTTGACGTAGCCGGTGCAGCGGCAGAGATGGCCGTCGAGCGCCGCAAGGATCGTATCCTCGAGCGCGGCGCGCGGGATCGGCGCGCTCTGTAGGCGCTCCAGAAGGACCTGGCCCTCGTTGAGGAAGCCCGCCGTACAGTACCCGCACTGGAAGGCGAAATGCTCGATGAAGGCCTTCTGGAGGGTGGTGAGTTGCCCCTCCTTCGCGTGGCCCTCGATGGTGCGGATCGACTTTCCGTCGAAGTTCACGGCCGGCACGATGCAGGTCGGGTTCGTGTGGCTCGAACCGTCGGCATTGTCGACGATGACGGCACAGGCCAGGCACTGGGCGGCGCCACAGCCGAACTTGGTGCCGGTCATGCCGAGGACTTCCCGCAGGAAGTCGTTCATCGAGAGCTCGTCGCGCACCTCGATCGGGCCATGCGCGCTGCCGTTGATGGTGACGGTGATGGCGGTCACGAGATGGCTCCCTGAAGCATGCTCGGCGTGACGGGCAGCGAATAGAAGCGCTTGCCGGTCGCGTCATGAATGGCGTTAAGCAGCGCCGCGACGACCGGAATCATCACCACCTCGGCGATGCCCTTGGGCGGCTCCTTGGGGGATATCGGAGGCAGAAGCTCGGTCTCGAGCCGGTGCATCGGCAGGTCGGAGGCGCGGGCGACGAGATACTTGCCAAGATTCCACTGGCCGTTGCCGGGACCGTCCTCGAATGGCGGCAGGTGCTCGAGCAGCGCGTAGCCGAGCCCCATTGCGAAGCCGCCCTGCGCCTGGCCGAGGACGAGTTGCGGGGCGAGCGCCTGTCCGCATTCGAAAACGTTGTAGGCCTGAGCGATGCGGATCGCGCCGCTCTTCCTGTCGATCTCGACCCGCACCGCCGTCCCGCAGCCGGAAACGAAGGAGGTGCCGATGCGGTTGTAGTCGGTCGGCGGGTAGGCAACGAAGCTGCGGTCGACGACCGTGAACGCGCCGTCGCCACGGCGGACCGCGAGCGCGTCGGCCTCGGCGGCCCAATCGTCGCCGTCTCCCAGAGGGAACGCCGCCTGCGCCCAGGCCCAGCGCGAAAAGACATGGGCCATCGCGCCGGTGATCCCCTTCTGCTCGTACGCCTTGGCTGCTACCGCAGCCTGCGACAGCGGCGGAAGCCCCGAGAGGATCAGCTCATTGTCTTGCCAGAATGCCTCCTCCCAGAGGAAGCGCCGGGGGTCGTTCTGCGGGATGCCCCACAATTCGAGCGCCGCCGGCCACATGCCGTAGCGGAAGATGACCCGGGCGGCCTGCGCCCCTGATTGCGTTCCGACATGCGCGCCATTCGAGGCCGACGTCGCGCCACTGATGTCGGGCACCCAGCGCGGGTTCCTCGAGGCCTCGTCCTGCTCCGCCTGCGTGATCGCATAAGGATTGCCTGACGTGACGAGTCCGAGTTCGTCGAAGGCATCGATCTGGGCGACGCGCACCTCGTCCGCCACCCGGCCGAGGGCTTGGGCGACGCGATTGGCCATCGCGGTTCCGATACCGTTCCCCATTTCGACGGCGTCGGCATGGATGGTGATGCTGCCGTCGGCGCCAAGCTCGACGCGGGCGTTCGAGGAATCGGCGCCGGTGCCATAGTCCTTGACGCAGCAGGCGACGCCGGTCCCGACCAGCATGCCGCTCTCGGCGCTCGCCTTGTGCGCGGCGCGATCGCGCCAGATCGCGTGGCCTTCCAGCTTGTCGAGGAGCTCGGGCGAGCGCACCGACACCGTCCAGGGATTGCCGTTCATCGTGCGGCCACCGGTGCGGAGGAGGTTGCGGCGGCGGAGGTCGATCGGGTCGATGCCGAGTTCTGTCGCCGCCTCGTCGACCAGCGTCTCCAGCGCCGTCATCGTCTGCAGCGTGCCGTAGCCGCGCATCGATCCGGCGGTGACCGCGCGGGTATGCTGGGCCACGGTCGTGACGTCGACCTTCGGGATGTCGTAGATGCCGGTCGCCGCGGTGCCGCCGACAACCGCCACGCTTGCGGAATAATTGGCGAGACCGCCCCCGTCGAGCACGTGGTCGGCCGCGAAGGCAGTCATCAGACCGGTGGCTCGGTCGATCCCGATCTGCGTCCGCATCGCGAAGGCGTGGCGCTTGATGCCGCCCTGGAACTGCTGGTAGCGGTCATGGGCGAGCCGAACCGGCTTGCCCGGGAAGAACATGCCGGCGAGCGCGACATAGATCGGAAAGGGCGTGTGATCCCGGCCGCCGAAGCTGCCGCCGAGCGACGCGAACAGGGTGTGGATGCGGCCGGGCTTGAAATCGGCCGCGCTCTCGGCGACGAGGTATTCGAGCGCTTCGGTGATTTCAAACGGCGACTGCACGCCGAGAACCAGCTCGAGGCTCTTTGCGTCGCCGTCGTACCAGGCGAGCCCGCTCTCGGGTTCGAGCGCCATCGGGTCGATCGACTGGGTGTCGAACTTGCGGTCGAGGACGTAGAGGCCCGGGTCGCCGGAGGCGAGCAGCTTCCGGATATCCTCGCCATAGGTCGCGCCCTTGGCATATTGACCGCCCTCGGCGGTGGGAAGCGGCTGCCAGATCGGCCGGCCGGTGGAATCGCTGAAACCGGGGCTGATGAAGCCCTCCTGGAGGGGCGAGTAGACGTCGGGCGAATCCGGCGTCGGCCCGGCGACACGGGTGAAGCGGAGTGCGGCGTAGTTGGGCCCCTCCACCGGACCGGTCTCGGCTCCGAACTTCAGTAAATTCTCGTCCCGGAAAACGACCCGCGCGCGGTCGTAGGCATCGAAGCTCTCGAAGACGAGGAGGGCCACCGGTTGCCCGAGATAGAGCGGCGTTTGACCGACCGGAGAGAACAGGTCGCCCGCGTAAAACGGCGGCGCCCGCGTGCCGACCCGCTTCAGGTCGTCGGCCGTGACCACGACGGTCGGCTTGGCATCCGCCGGGAGAGCATCGAGGTCGATGCCCTCATAAAGATGGGTCGCGTTCGGGGTACGGACCAGGAGGGCATGGGCGGTATTGGACGGCCAACCGTCGATATCGGCGGCGCGGAAATCCGATCCATAGATCTTGGCGCCGGTGACCTTGGCGAAGCCGTCGATCCGGCCCTTGGCCGTAAAGGCAGAATTTGCCGCCCCCGGCAGCGTCTGGGTCGCGTCGAAATCGAGCGCCTGCGCCGGCGTCAGCCGTGACAGGCCAAGCGCGATACCGCTGGCCCCCATCCACGTAAGAAATTTCCGGCGCGAAAGCGGCATGGAGTCCCCCCCGGTCTACATACGGCCAACCGAACCGGCTGGCTTCGCATCGGAGAACATCCGACGCGACTTTGATTCTCAGCGCCCAATTCATCCTAGCGGAGTATTCCTTGGACTTCCACAAATTCTAAATTCGACACAGTGTGAGTTCCTAAAGAAGTTGGAAAGCCCGGATGCTTGGCGCCGGCGAGTAAAACCGCGGGCAATTCCTGACCGATCATTCCGATTTGCCCCTGCCGCCACGCACGCTATGGTCCGTTACGGAGGCCGCGCCGCCGGCCTATGGGCGATTGCAGCGGACCCCTCGTGACGCCGGGCCACGCCTATGGCGCGGCGAAGGTGGAGCGCGCCGTATGGAACGCCATCGCTCGAGCCGCCGCCGGTCGACAACGGGCCGCGAGGCCGAACCTCGACGGGGCGTTGGGAGTGCGGCCGAACGGGAGGCCGAGTCGCTATCCGTGGTGATCGGCGCAGCCTATGATGCCGCGCTTGATCCCGGCCTCTGGCCACTGGCGGTGCGCGAAGCCTGCCGCTTTCTCGATTGTGCATACGGCGCCGTCGGCTCGGCGGACCTGCTGCGGAACGACCTCAACTTCATCGTCCAGTGGGGCTACGCGGATGCGACGTGGCAGTCTTATCTCACCCGCTACCACCACTTGAACCCGTTCAACGCGCAAGCCTCTCGCACCCGGATCGGCGATGTCGTCGTCGGGTCGCGCCACGAGACGTACCCCGGTTTCCTCGCCTCCGACTTCTACCGGGATTTTGCCGGGCCGCTGGGCGTCATCGATGCCGTCCAGGCCACCATCGACCGGTCGGCTTCGGGGCTGGCCCTGCTCAATTGCGTCCGTCATCGCGATGCCGGGGTCGCTACCGACCTCCAGCTCCGTCGGATGCGCCTGATCGCTCCGCATTTTCGGCGGGCCATTCTGGTCGGCGGCATCATCGATCGCCATGCGGTGCAGGCGGCGGACTTCGTGGAAGCGATCGATCGAATCGCCGCCGGGGTGTTTCTTGTCAACGTCCATGGCGTGCTGATCCACGCCAACCGCAGCGGAAAAGGGATGATTGGCGCCGGCGATCCGGTCACCGCCGCGGGCGGCGTCCTGACGTCCATCGACGCAGCCGCCGACGAGACGCTCCGACGCGCATTCACGGCGGCCGCCGCTGGGGATCTCGCCATTGGATCGGCCGGCATGGCCGTGCCGATCATGGGACGGGGCGGCGGCGCCTTCATCGCCAACGTTCTTCCGCTTCACGCCGGCGCGCGCCGCGTCGCCGCCCAACACCACTCCGTGACGGCCGCATTGTTCATTCGCGAGGCGAAAGTCGATCTTGCGTCGGCGATCGACGCAGCAGCCAGGCTTTACGACCTGACCAAGGCCGAGGTTCGGGTTCTCCGTGCCGTCATTGAGGTGGGTGGAATCCCGGCGGTCGCGGCTTTTCTTGGCACCTCGCGCGCCACGGTCAAGAGCCAGCTCGATGCGATCTTTCGGAAGACCGCTACGCGCCGTCAGGCCGAACTCGTCGGGCTGATCACCGGCTACGCGAGTCGGGTTTAGCGGATCTCCGCCGCCCGAAGGGCGAAGGCCGGAAGTTTCGGTCTGCAGTATCCCTGCAATGTGACTTGGCTCACAGTGCATTCGCCTGAATCGGCTACGCTCGGCGTTACGATCCTGAGGCGAGGCGGCGCCCGAGTTGGGGGCGACCGCGATGCGCCTCGTCAGTCGGCCGCCATCGTGGATGACGGGCAGAATTTTTTGGGAGCGCGCGGATGGAACCCGATCTGCGACGAGACGGACGTGTCCGTGGCCTGCGCCCTGACCCTCTTGCGCCCAGTCCGCGACGGTCCGGGCGCCCCGCGGCCGACGAATCCGCTGCGTTGTCGGCGATGGTCGGCACGGTCTACGACGCTGCCCTGAACCCCGAACGGTGGCCCGAGGCCGTCGCTCACGCCTGCACCTTCCTTGATTGCCGCTATGGTGCCTTCGGCGCCGCCGATCTGCTCCGAAGCGAGTTGAGCTTCCTGGTGAAGTGGGGCTACGAAGATGAGGACTGGCAGCAATACCTGACCCGCTACTTCCACAAGAATCCCTTCAATGCCGGCGCCTTCCGCACGCGGCCCGGAGACGTGTTCTGGGCGTCGGGCGACCCGAACTACGAGTCCTATTTCGAAAGCGAGTTCCATCGCGAGTGGGCCGGCCCACTCGGGATCATCGACAGCGTCCAGGGCACCCTCGACAAGACCGCCAGCGGCATCTCGCTGATTACCTGCGTGCGCCATCGCGACACCGGCCTCACCACCGAACGGGAAATCAGGCGGATGCGGCTGCTGATCCCGCATTTCCGCCGGGCTCTGCTCATCAGCCGCACGATCGACCTCCACAAGCTCAAGGCTGCCGCCTTCGGAGAAGCGATCGACCGCCTCGCCGCTGGCGTCTTTCTGGTGACGCCGGCCGGCGGTCTCGTCCATGCCAACCAGAGCGGCGAGGCCATGATCGCCGCCGCCGAGCCACTCCATTTCTCCCGCGGTGTGCTCGCTGCCGTCGACGACCGGGCGCAGCGCGTGCTGACCGAAGCGCTCGGCGCGACCATCCGTGGCGATGTCGGAATCGGCGGCAGCGGCATTGCCGTTCCCCTCACCGGCCGGAACGGAAAGCGCTACGTCGCGCACGTCCTGCCGCTTGGTTCAGGGGAGCGCCGCGACGCCGGCGCCCATCACTCCGCCGCGGCCGCCCTCTTCGTTCGCGAGGCGACCATCGACCTCGATGCCGCAATCGGCGCTGCGACCCAGCTCTATGGCCTCACCCCTGCCGAGGTGCGCGTCGTGCGGGCGGTGATAGAGGTTGGCGGTCTCCCCGCCATCGCCGCGCTGCTCGGCACGTCGCGCTTGACGGTGAAGAGCCAGATGGAGGCGATCTTCAAGAAGACCGGTACGCGCCGCCAGGCCGAACTCGTCCACCTCATTTCCGGTTTCGAAAGCCCGGCGCGATTGCAGCGGGCGGCGGAGTAACGGACCCCGACCCGGCAGTCCCGAGTCAAGTCGCGAGGGCTTTCTCCGAGCGACGACCGCCGAGCGCGCGGAGTGCGTTGAGGATCACCGCAACGTCGATGATTTCCTGGAGGATCGCCCCCTGCACCGGCTCGAGGTAACCGAACGCCGCCGCCATCATGCCGATCACCGACAGGCCGATGCCGGCATAGACGCTCTCCAGGGCGATGCGCCGCGAGCGCCGCGCAATCCTCAGCGCCGCAAGAATGCGGTCCAGTCGGTCAACCAGGAGCACCACATCCGCGGCCTCGGCCGAGGCCGCGGCCCCCCGCGCGCCCATCGCGACCCCGACATCGGCGGCGGCGAGCGCCGGGGCATCGTTCACGCCGTCCCCGATCATCATCACCGGTCCGTGCTTCCGCTCGGCGAGGACGACCATGATCTTGCCGTCCGGCGTGAGCTCCGCATTGACCGCGTCGAGCCGCAGGTCGCGGGCGACAGCCTCCGCCACGTCCCGCCGGTCGCCTGTGGCGAGCACGATCCGGGCTATGCCGAGAGTGCGAAGGGCCGAGAGCAGCGCATTCGTCCCGCCGCGAAGCGGATCGGCGAGCACCAGTTCGGCGGCAAGGTCGCCGTCGACGGCGACCGCAACCGTCACGGCGCCCGGTGATCTCGTGGCAAGCCGAAGCGTCTCCGACGGGACCCCGAGCCTCCCTGCCACGAATCCGGTCCCGCCGACGATGACCGCGTGTCCATCGACCCGGCCCTCGATGCCCTCCCCGGCGGTCTCGGCGACATCGGCCGGGAGCGACAGCGGCAGTCCCCTCGCCCGCGCCTCGGCGACGATCGTATCGGCCATGACATGCTTCGATGCCTGGTCGAGCGAAGCCGCAAGCCGCAGGATCTCCGCCTCGGAAAGGTCCGACGCGGTGACGATCCCGGTGAGCTTCGCCTTGCCCTCGGTGAGCGTGCCGGTCTTGTCGATCACCATCGACCTGATCCGGGCCATCGCTTCGAGCGCCTTTCCGCCCTTGATCAGAATGCCCTCCCGTGCCGCCCGGGACAGCCCGGCGACGAGCGCCACGGGCACGGCGAGGATCAGCGGACATGGCGTGGCAACCACCAGAACCGCGACCGCGCGGATGGGATCTCCGGTGAGGATCCATGCGCCGGCCGCGATCCCTACCGTCACCGCGAGGAAGACGAGCGCGAACCGGTCGGCGAGGCGCGCCATCGGCGCCCGTGCCTTTTCCGCCTGCTGCACGAGTCGGACGATCCCGGCATAGGTGCTGTCCGCCGCCCGCCGGGTGACGCCAAGGTCGAAGGCATCTCCAACGCTGGTGGAACCGCTCATGGCGGCAGCGCCACCCGTCACCCGCACCGGCAGCGACTCGCCGGTCAGCGCGGACTGGTCGAGCAGAGCGATGCCCCGCTCCACCACGCCATCGGCCGGCACGACATCGCCACGGCGGATGAGCAAGCGGTCGCCGGGGCGGATCACGTCGAGCGGGACATCCTCGAGTGCGCCGTCCTGATAGCGCATCGCGCTCCGCGGAGCGCGTGCGAGCAACGCCGTCATCTCGCGCCGCGCCCGCTTCTCGGCGAATGCCTCAAGATATTGCCCGCCGGCATACATCAGGGCCACCACCGCGGCTGCGAGGTACTCGCCGAAGACCAGCGCCGCCGTCATCGACAGCGCAGCGACGATGTCGAGCCCGACGTCCCCGCGCCGCAGGCTTGACACGATCTCCGCGACCAGCGCGACCAGCACGGGAAGGGTCGCGGCGATCCAGAGACCCTGGGCGATCTCGACCGCCCCCGCCGCACGCGCCGCAAGCCCGACAGCGAGCCCCAATGCCGGGAGCGCCACCAGGATCGGCCTTATCCGTTTGTGGAAGTCCCTGACGTCCATGGTCGAACCGGCACTCCGTCCTCACCCGGTCGGGAGCTTCTCGCACCCGCCGCCGGCCTGTTCCTTGATCCGGCACAAACCGGAACCGCGCCAGCGGGCGGGTTGAAACAATAGAGACTCTTTTCGCGCCGCGCCGAAGTCGGGGAAACAAGCGCCAAGCAACCTCCGCAGCACACAGGAAGCGCCGGCAGGGCTCAGAGGTCCCTGCTGTCCCGTCCCAGGGAGGAGACCATGGCCAGTGATGCGATCAAGATCGACGGAGCGCCCTACACGGCGCATAACGGTGAACGCCCCTGGAGCCTCGGTGTCCGGGATGCCGATACCTTCCGCTTCGAGGTCCGCTCGGGGGATCAATGGTTCCAGGATCCCGGTCACAAGGAGCGGTCAGAAATCCGTGGCGAAACGATCTACGCCGATGGCGACACCCTGAACGTCAAGTATACCGTAATGCTCGAGCCCGGCGGCGCCAACACGGCGGACTGGGCATTGCTCAACCAATTCCATGCCGACGACGACTATACCTCGCCGCCATTCGCGCTGGAGCTGATCGGCGAGCGAATGGCGATCATCGTCCGTTTCAAGACGCCGGGAGAGGACTCTGAAACCAAGCTGGAACTCTACGTCGACCATCACAACGTCAAGCGCGGGCATTACTACGACTTCGAGCTGGAGGTTAGTTTCGATATCGGCGGGGGTGGATTTCTCGATGTCTGGCGCGATGGCGAGCAGATCGTCGATTACGACGGCCCGATCGGCTACGGCTACGGCGTGTACTGGAAGCAAGGCATCTATCGCGAACAATCGGAGGAAACCCTCGCCGTCGTCTACAAGGATCTCTCCATCGCTTCGGACGGCGGCGTCACGATCGTCGGGTCGCGTGCCGCCGATAGAATTGATCCCTATACCAGCCCGGACGGCCAGCCCCTGATAACCGGTCACGACGACATCATCCGTGGCGCCGGCGGCGCTGACTTTGCCAAGGCCGAAGGCGGCGATGACAAGATGATCATGGGCCGGGGCAACGACCGGGCCTTTGGCGGCGCCGGCGATGACTTCCTGAACGGCGGCAGGGGCAACGACCGGCTCGTCGGCGAAGCCGGCGACGACGTGCTCATCGGCGGGAAGGGCAAGGACACCTTCGTCTTCGCGACGGGTTTCGGTTCCGACACGATCAGGGACTTCGAGATCGCCAGCGACAGGATCGAGTTTGACGATCGAGTCTTCGCCAGTTTCTCGGAGATGATGTCGGCGGCCTGGGAAGAGGACGGCGGCGTGATGATCGCGACGGGCGAGGATACGCTGTTCCTCGCCGGAGTCAGACTGAAGCAGCTCGAGTCCGCCGATGTGCTGTTCGTGTAGGCGGCACGGCCCCCCGCTTCCTTCTTCCATGACGAAGCGCCGTGAACGGCGCTCCGTCGCCGACCCTCACCCACCCCGCCCCTGACACGGCGGCATGATCAGCGGGCCGATCGCGTTGATGTCGGCCGTCACAGCTTGGGCCACGGTTCCGACCAGCGTCCGAGACACCTGCTCGCCTCCCGCCGAAGCTGGTCCTCGTCGATATCGTCCGGTCCGGCCAGCGAAGGATCGGCGCAATACGCGTCGACCTCATAGAACAGCAGATCGACAGCGTAACGCTGGGACAGGCCCCGGTTGACCTCGTTGCGACGGACATCGAGGAAGCGGCGCTCAAACGTCGGGCCGTCGATCCGGCCCTCGACGAAGGCGCAAATCAGCAGCTCCCAGTGGGAATCGTCATGAGTCATCGCTCAGCTCGAGCATGAGTGAAGGCGAGGCGCACAACTGCGACTGCCATCGGCCACGATTGCGACAGGCCCAAGGTCCCGCGGTCGGACTCAGTTCCCCTGCTGGACCTCGTAGTGCCGCGAGCGCCGCCCCGCCATGGCATAGCCATAGCCAAGTCCGTAGCCGACGAGGCGCACGCCGTCGACCAGCGTCCGTCCGGCGGTGAGCGGCGACACCAGCACCAGGAGTCCGCCGAAGATCACCTTGCCGCCAGCCGTCGCGATGTTCACCGGCGCGCTCCGGCGATCGCCGGCGTCCTTGCGCCAGAAGCTCGTCGCCGCCTGGTCGCGCGCCCGGCGATACTGATAGCCGAGCGACATGCGCTCCGGGGGGATGGTTTCGTAGACGATCGCGTCGGTGCACCAGGAGGTCTTCGCACCGAGACTCTTGGCCTTGTGGAAAAGCGCGGTATCGGAGCCGCCCGAATAGCGGAGCGCGATGTCGAAGCGGAGTCCGACGCTCCGCATCCAGGCCAGGTCGCCGAGCCAGTTGTTGGTGATGATCGTGACGTTGCCGTCACGGCCCTCCCGCCGCCGCCTGGCGTTCTTGGCCTCCTTGCGCTCGTAGCGCTTGCGCACGCCCTTCTCCACCAGCCGGTCCAGGAAGCCGGCCCCGCGCTGCGGTGCGAGCCGAACCGGAGCACCGACGATGTGCGATCGTTCGCGGCTTTGATGCGCCACGAGCCGAACGAGCCAATTCGGGTCGACGAACTCGTCGTCGTCGACGAAAGCGACGAATTCGGCGTCGACCGCAGCCGCTTCGTCCAACGCCCGATTTCGGGCAAAGGGAATGCCGGGCTCGTTCTCGAGAACGTAACGCACATCGACACCCGTGCGGTCACGGAATGCCTCGACCACCTCCCGCACCGGGGCATCCGGCGCGTTGTCGACGATGAGAAAGGTGGCGCTGCCTTCCGACAACGGCCGAAGCGTCGCGAACGAAGCGAGGAGTTCGCCGAGCATCCGGGGCCGCCGGCAGGTGGGTGCGGCGACGACGACATGGGGAGGCGCTTTGCGGTCGAGGACGGTTTCGGCCATCGGCAGGAGCTATACGGCGGGCGCGACGGGCTGTCCACGTCGGCTTCGCGTACGTTCAGATCGTGATCAACCCGGCCGAATCCGCTGTCACTGCAACCAGGAATACCCCCGCCGCCGCCAGCAGGAAGAAGACGGCGGTCGATCCCAGGTCCTTGGTGACCTTGGCGAATTCCGAAATCTCGGGAGACTCTTTGTCGACGATCCGCTCGATCGCGGTATTGAGCGCCTCGACGCTCATCAAAATGCAAAAAATAACGGTCAGGATCACGAAATCGCCAATCCCGCGACCGAGAATCAGGAGCCAAAGAAAGGCAAGGACTGACGCCGCGATCTCGATCCGCGCTGCAAGCTCGGTTGCGAGCAGATGGCGCAGTCCGGCAATCGAGTTCCGGCCGGCGTGGACGATGTGACGAAAGGCTTCTAGCATGGACAGGTTGCCGGTGCTCAACAGGTAGCCAGGACAAGGACAGGGCGACAGACTGACGAGAACCTTACCCGATTCCCTTCGATCCCGTCGCCGGCGGGACGATGATTTCGTCCGAGACCGCTAGAGCCATGGTGCAGACTCCGACAATGCCAGCCCCCCCCAGCCGCACTGGCGGGCCCTTGTCGGTGCCCAATATACTCACCTACGGACGCATCCTTGCCGTGCCCGCGATCGTCGCCTGCTACATGCCGGGCAACCACCTCGGGCGCTGGCTGGCACTGGCGATCTTCATCGCGGCGAGCGTCACCGATTTCCTCGACGGATATCTCGCCCGCCTCTGGCATCAGCAATCCGCCATCGGCCGGATGCTGGATCCGATAGCCGACAAGTTGCTCGTCGCAACCACGCTCCTGCTCCTCGCCTCCGATAACACCGTCGGCGAGTGGTCGCTCATCGCCGCCATCATCATCCTCGTCCGGGAGGTGGCGGTCTCCGGCCTCCGCGAGTTCCTCGCCGGCGTTCGCGTCAGCGTTCCGGTGACGCGTCTCGCCAAGTGGAAGACGACGATGCAAATGGTGGCCCTTGGCTTCCTGATTGCGGGCCCGGCCGGGGACAAGGTGTTCTCGGGGGTTACGATCACCGACGGAATCGGCGTCATCTCCTATATCGGCCTGCTGCTGTTATGGATTTCGGCTCTGGTCACGCTCTACACCGGCTACGATTACTTCCGCGCCGGAATCCGTCACATCATGTCGGAGGAGATGTGAAACTTCGCTACTTCGCGTGGATTCGCGAACGCATCGGGCTGACCGACGAGGACGTCGATTTGCCTCCCGGAGTGGCAACCGTCGACGACCTGCTCGCGTGGCTGAGGGCGCGCGGCCCCGAATACGAGCATGCCCTTGCCGAGCCATCCGTCATCCGGGTCGCGATCGATCATGTCCACGCGCAACGGACGGCGCCGCTGGCGGGCGCCGTCGAGGTGGCGCTCTTTCCACCCATGACCGGCGGCTGAACCATGGCGCCGATCACGGTTCGGGTTCAGGCCGGCGATTTCGACATCGCTGCGGAGACAGCACGCCTCACGGCTGGGCGCCGGGACATCGGTGCGGTGGTAACCTTTACCGGAGTCTGCCGGGATGAGGACGGGCGCCTGGCTGCCCTGGAGCTGGAGCATTATCCCGGCATGGCCGAAGCCGAGATCGGCCGCATCGCCACCGACGCCGCGGGACGCTGGCCGGTCAACGGCATCACCGTCATCCATCGCCACGGCATGATCCGCGCCGGCGAGAACATCGTCCTCGTCATCACCGCGTCCGCCCATCGTCAGGCGGCGTTCGAGGCGGCCAACTTCCTGATGGACTATCTCAAGACGAATGCACCCTTCTGGAAGAAGGAGCATGGTTCGGAGAGCGCTGGCTGGGTCGAGGCAGATGCCCGCGACGATCACGCCGCCGAGCGATGGAAGTGAGGCGGGCGCGTGGCCCGCCTCCCCTCGCCTACTGCAACTGAAACTGGGCGTCCTGCGCCGACACCTTGAGGTGGACCTTGTCGTCCACCCGCTCGACCAGGTCCACGGCGAGGAAGTGGTGCTCGCCGTCGGCGGAATCGCCCCGCGTCAGCTTGATCTGGTCGTCGCCATCAAGGTGGTCCACCGTCCCGACATGACGGCCATCGGCGCCCACCACTTCCATGTGTTCCTTGATCTCGGTCGCTGCGAACATCGTCAGGTCTCCCTGTTCGGGTGATGATGACGAAAAAACGCAGCCCGTTGGAAAAGGTTCAGCCGACGATTTCGGTCTCGGCGAACCAATAGGCGATCTCCTCGCGCGCCGTCTCGGGCGCGTCCGAGCCGTGAACCGAGTTCTCGCCGATCGAATCCGCGAACTCCTTCCGGATCGTGCCGGGCGCCGCCTTCGCCGGGTCGGTCGCGCCCATCACTTCGCGGTTCTTGAGGATCGCGTTCTCGCCCTCGAGCACCTGCACCACGGTCGGTCCCGACGACATGAACGCGCACAACTCGTCGAAGAAGGGCCGGCCCTTGTGCACCGCATAGAAGCCCTCGGCCTGACGCCGGCTCATCCACACCCGCTTCGAGGCGATGACGCGAAGCCCGGCATCCTCGAGCTTGGCGGTGATCTTGCCGGTGAGGTTCTTCTTCGTCGCGTCCGGCTTGATCATGGAGAAGGTGCGTTCGACGGCCATGTCGGCTCCTGCGGGTTGAGGATGGTTGGAAGGTCGCGATGTATAGCCATCAACGGTCCGCACAGACAAGCAGCCGGCGCGAGATTGCAGGGCGCCGCGAGCAAGGCTATATCCCGCTGGCTACACGTCTATCCTTTGAGGGCTACACTATGGCGTTCCACATCAGGAATCCAGAGACCGATCGCCTTGCGCGTCAGGTCGCCCGGCTCAAGGGCATGGGGCTCACCGAGGCCGTTCACACGGCGCTGGAGCACGAACTGGCGCGCGAGGAGGCAACCACTCCGCTAGCGGAGAGGATCGGCGACTTCAGTCGGAATCTGCGCGCCCGCAGCCATCCCGAGCGCGGCCTTCCGGCGGACAAGGCCTTTTTCGATTCTCTCAGCGGCGACGACTGATGTTCATCGATTCATCGGCGTTGGTCGCCATGATCGTCGGCGAACCGGATTCAGAGCACCTGTCCTCTCGAATGGAGGGAGCCAGCTCACGCCGCACATCTCCTATCGCTGTGTACGAGACCGCGGCCGCAGTTTCCCGGATCCTGGCCATTTCGATAGGCGACGCGGAAGCTGCGGTGAACGAAATTCTCCGCATCGGCTCGATAAGAGTCATGCCGGTTCCGCGGGAGGCGGCCACATTGGCGCTGGAAGCCTTCGCCCGGTTCGGCAAGGGTCGGGGGCACACGGCCCAGCTCAACATGGGCGATTGCTTCGCCTATGCCTGCGCCCGCCACTTCGAGGAGCCGCTCCTGTTCAAGGGCGCCGACTTCGCCCGCACCGACATCGAGGCCGCCTGAGCTAGTCCGGGATCAGCGACTCGGTGCCGACGCCGTCCTGGTCGGCGATCGTCCACAGTCCCTCCATCCGACCGTCCGGCCGGATCTCGTAGATGATCAGGCCGACCGCCTGCCCGGCGTAGTAGCTCGCGGCGAAATAGGTTCCGTTCCGCATGCAGATGCCCTTCCACACCGTGCCGACGTTCCACTCGATGCGGCAAGTGTTCTTCGAGGTCACCGCGATCGTCGCCTTGCCGCGGTAGCGCGAGCCATCGAAGTTCCGGCCTTCCACCGTATAGCGCCCGCTCACGTCCTGGGCCGCCGCGGCGAGCGGCAGCGATACGAGGAGGGCGGCAACTCCCCACCGGCGCAGCTTCATTGACCCGTCTCCTTCCCTGCTTCCCTTACCAGCCCGGCCAGCGCCCTGAAATCGCGTTCCCGCGGCGAGCTACGCCGCCAGGCGACGCCAATGGTCCGGCTCGGCTCGGGCGCGGCGAAGCGTACAACGGCGAGCCGGTCGTCGGCTACGATGCCGGCATCGACCGCGAGCGCCGGCAGCAGCGTCACGCCATGACCGGCGGCGACGAGTTGGAGGAGCGTCGAGAAGCTGGTTGCCCCGAAGCTCCGGAGCCGCCGCGGGTCGATGGCGTGGCAGACCGCCAGCGCCTGGTCGCGGATGCAATGGCCGTCCTCGAGGAGGAGCAGTTCGTCCGCCGAGATCAGTTCGGTGATCGCGGGCGACGTCGCCGCATGGGGGGAGCCGGCCGGAGCGGCGAGCAGGAACGCGTCCTCGAAGGCCGGCAGCTCCTCCAGTTCGTCGTTGTGAAGGGGCATGCTCGCAACGATCGCGTCGAGCTCGCCGCGGACGAGTTCCTCGACCAGCGTTGCGGTGATCGTCTCCCGCACGGTCAGCCGGAGTTCCGGATACCGGTCCCCTGCAACGTCAAGCAGGCGCGGCAGCAGGAACGGCGCCACGGACGGGATGATGCCGAGCCTGAGCGATCCCGAGAGTACCGCGCCGCGGGCCAGGGCCAGCGACTCGAGGTCGCGGACCGCGGCGAGGATGCGTGCTCCGCGCTCCGCCACCTCCGCGCCGAACTGTGTGAGCCGCGCGCCGCTCGCGGCGCGTTCGACGAGCGGTGCGCCGAGGTCGCGCTCGAGCCCGAGGATCTGCATCGACAGGGCCGGCTGGGTTACGCCGGCACGCTCGGCGGCACGGCCGAAATGGCCGGCTCCAGCCAGCAGGTCGAAATATCGGAGCTGTTTCAGCGAGATCATCCGATAAGAATGCCTAATCGTCGCGGTCAGTCAATATGATTGGATTTTATCGCGTCTGTCTGGCACGATTCCAATCAGTGCGCAGGGCTGCGAGATGGTCGGCGCCGCGATTCAAAAACGTGAGGGGAGTCACACATGGACGCGAAGGTTGATGACAAGGGCCAAGGCAAGTGCCCCATGCACTCGGGCGGCTTCACCAATCGTGATTGGTGGCCCGACCAGCTCAGCCTGAACGGGCTGCATGCGAACTCACCCCTGTCCGATCCGATGGGCAAGGAGTTTGACTACGCCAAGGAGTTCAAGAGCCTCGATCTCAAGGCCGTCATCGCCGACCTCGAGGCCCTGATGACCGACTCGCAGGATTGGTGGCCGGCCGACTTCGGTCACTACGGCGGCCTCATGATCCGCATGGCCTGGCACAGCGCCGGCACCTATCGCACCACCGACGGCCGCGGCGGCGCCGGCGCCGGCCAGCAGCGCTTCGCGCCCCTCAACTCCTGGCCGGACAACGCCAACCTCGACAAGGCCCGCCGCCTGCTCTGGCCGATCAAGCAGAAATACGGACGGAAGCTCTCCTGGGCCGATCTGATGGTTCTCGCCGGCAACGTCGCCCTTGAATCCATGGGCTTCAAGACCTTCGGCTTCGCCGGCGGTCGCGCGGACGTCTGGGAGCCGGAGGAACTCTACTGGGGTCCCGAGGGCACCTGGCTCGGCGACGCGCGCTACAGCGGCGAGCGTGAGCTCTCGAACCCGCTCGGGGCGGTGCAGATGGGCCTGATCTACGTCAACCCGGAAGGTCCGAACGGCAAGCCCGACCCGGTCGCTGCCGCGCGCGACATCCGCGAGACCTTCGCCCGCATGGCCATGAACGACGAGGAGACGGTGGCCCTGATCGCCGGCGGCCACAGCTTCGGCAAGACCCACGGCGCCGGCGATCCCTCGCTGATCGGCCCGGAGCCCGAGGGCGCCGCCCTCGAGGACCAGGGCCTCGGCTGGCACAGCGGGTACGGCACCGGCTTCGGCGACGACACCATCACCGGCGGCCCTGAAGTGACCTGGACGAAGACGCCGACGCGCTGGAGCAACAACTTCTTCGAGAACCTGTTCGGCTTCGAGTGGGAGTTGACGAAGAGCCCGGCCGGCGCCCAGCAATGGGTGGCCAAGGATGCGCCGGAGATGATCCCCTACGCGCACAATCCTTCGAAGTTCCGCAAGCCGACGATGCTCACGACCGACTTGTCGCTCCGCTTCGACCCGGCCTACGAGAAGATCTCGCGGCGCTTCCTCGAGAACTTCGATGAGTTCGCCGACGCCTTCGCCCGCGCCTGGTTCAAGCTGACCCACCGCGACATGGGGCCGAAGGTGCGCTACCTCGGGCCGCTCGTCCCGGCCGAGGACCTGATCTGGCAGGACGTGATTCCGGCCGTGAATCATGAGCTCGTCGGCGACGCGGACATCGCGGACCTCAAGGCGAAGATCCTCGCCTCCGGCCTCACGGTGCCCGAACTGGTGTCGACCGCCTGGGCCTCGGCCTCGACCTTCCGCGGCTCCGACAAGCGCGGCGGCGCCAACGGCGCGCGCATTCGCCTTGCACCGCAGAAGGACTGGGCGGTCAACCAGCCGGCCCAGCTCGCCAAGGTGCTGGCGAAGCTCGAGGAGATTCAGAAGGCCTACAATGCCGCCCAGACCGGCGACAAGAAGGTCTCGCTGGCCGACCTGATCGTGCTCGGCGGCGCCGCGGCGATCGAGAAGGCCGCGAGCGATGGCGGCGTCGCGGTCAAGGTGCCGTTCACGCCGGGCCGGATGGACGCCACGCAGGAGCAGACCGACGCGGAGTCCTTCGCGGCGCTCAAGCCGCGGACGGACGGGTTCCGCAACTACCTCAGCGGCGAGCAGTTCATGGAGCCGGAGGAGGCGCTGGTCGACAAGGCGCAGCTCCTGCGGCTGACCGCCCCCGAGATGACGGCGCTGCTCGGTGGCCTGCGCGTCCTTGACGTCAACGCCAGCGGCTCGCGCCACGGCGTGTTCACGGACAAGCCGGGGACGCTGACCAACGACTTCTTCGTCAATCTTCTGACGATGGCGAACAAGTGGGAGAAGGCGCCCGACGGCACCTATGTGGGTCGCGACCGCAAGACCAATGCGCAGACGTGGACCGCGACCCGCGTCGACCTGATCTTCGGCTCGCACTCGCAGCTCCGCGCCCTCGCGGAAGTCTATGCGTGCGCCGACTCGAAGGAGAAGTTCGTGAAGGACTTCGTCGCCGCGTGGAACAAGGTGATGAACGCCGACCGCTTCGATATCGCGGCCTGATCCAAGCCGGGCCTTCCCGAAGGCCCGGTCCAGTACGTCTCACGGGCGCGGCTGAAGTCGCGCCCGTCTCGTTTCATCCCTACCAGCGAAGCGCCGGCAACGGATTGAGCGGGTGCTTGCCGAGATGCCGGAGTTCGAGCCGGACCAGCAGCGGGTGGAAACCGGCATCCGGCCATGTCTTTTGAACTTCACGGATGACGCGCCGTGGCGTGCCGAAGGTGAGCGCGCCGAGCGTGACGTCGATCCAGTCCGCACGACGGAAGTCTTCCACCAGCCAACTCGGGTCGTGGGCGGGACTCAAATGTCAAACTCGCTCCGCCAGGATTGCGGAGAGAAGGTCGCGAGGTCCCTTCAGCGAGACCTGCCGGTTCTCGACCTCGCCGAAATCGCGGGCGAGTCCGCCTCCGGCCTCGAGCACGGCATTGACCATGACATTGAGGAGAGCCGCGCGGGGGATGCGGGGAGATGCTCCGTGCCGGCCCCAGCGCCGCCAAGTGGTTCTTCAACACAGGTCCGCCCCTGATTCAAGCACGCAAGGCCCGTCCACGACTCGTTGCGAGACAGGTGACAAGCCGGAAACGGCCGACTAGTATTTATCGCTTGCGGAAATGGACCTAGCGCTTCATCGCGCCGGCGCGGCTGTGCGTCCGGCCCATTCGTCAGTACGAGGTGCTTGGTAACGTGTCCAACGGCATGGCTTCCGAAGACATTCGCGTCGGCGTGCTCTTCTCGACCACCGGGACGACGGCTGTCGTCGAACGCACCCAGCGCAACGCGGTCGAAATGGCGATCGACGAGATCAACGTCCGCGGCGGCGTCGGCGGGCGGCGGATCCTCGCCGTTTATGACGACCCCGCCTCCGAGCCGCGGCGATACCGCGAGAAAGCGCTGAGGATGATGGAAGCCGAGGGCGTCCGCATCTTCTTCGGATGCTACATGTCGTCCTCGCGCAAGGCGCTGCTTCCGGTCATCGAAGAGAATCAGGGGTTGCTGTTCTATCCGACCCTCTATGAAGGCTTCGAGTTCTCGGCCAGCTGCTACTACGGCGGCGCAGCCCCGAACCAGAACAGTATCGGCCTGGCGCGCCACCTGATGGAGAATTTCGGCGAGACCTTCTATCTCGTCGGCTCCAATTACGTGTTCCCCTACGAATCCAACCGCATCATCCGCGATTTCGTCGTCAGCAGCGGGGGCCGCGTTCTGCAGGAGCGCTACGTTCCCATGTTCGCCTCCGACAAGGACATCGGCCGGATCATCGATGAAATCCGAAAAGTTCCGCCGGATGCCATCATCTCGACCATCGTCGGCGACACGACGGCGGTGTTCTACCAGGCGTTCCGCGACGCCGGCTTCGATGCGGCGCGGATGCCGATCGGCAGCCTGACGACCGGCGAACCGGAAGTGGCGGCCATGGGCGCGGAGGCGGCGGTCGGGCACATCACCTCGGCCCCCTATTTCGACACGATCGACAGCCTCGAGAACCGGCGCTTCGTCGCGAGCTATCGCCGGCGCTTCGGCGCCGCTTCGCCGATCTCGGCCTGCACGGAGGCGGCCTATTTCCAGGTCTTCCTGTTCGCCGAGGCGGTGGAGCGCGCCGGTTCGACGCGGATCGACGACCTGCGCCGGGCGCTGCCGGGCTGTTCGTTCGCCGCGCCACAGGGACAGGTCACCATCGACGCCGACAATCACCACACCTTCCTGTCGCCGCGGATCGGACAGGTACGGGCGGACGGGCATTTCGACATCGTCGCATCGAGCCGGTCGCCGGTGAAGCCTGACCCGTATCTGATCACGCCTTTGACGACGGATTGGGGTAGTAAGGTTGCCGCGGGTTGATCGTCTTCGCCAGACGGTTGGGGGAAATCCGGTGCAATGACGGGGTTCCTGCTCAAGGACCTTCGGGGCCTTTCGGTCATGGTCGTCCATGCGCCCGACCACGACGGCTCGGCCCTGGTCGATCATCTGCGACGGATCGGCTGCCGGGTGGAGGCGCACTGGCCGCCGCCCGAGGACATCCCCGCCTTCGTCGACATCCTGTTCGTGGCGATCGACCGCGACATCCACCGCAAGGTCAAGCACCTGCTGCGACGCGCCAGCAATGACGGGCCGGCCGTCATCGCAGTCGTCGACTACGAGAACCCGGCGACGCTGCAGCTCGTGCTCGAGACCCAGTCCCTCTCGGTGATCGGCAAGCCGATCCGGCCGTTCGGCCTGCTCGCCAACCTGGTCATGGCGCGCAACGTCTGGCTCCAGCGGCAGGCGCTGCGCCGGCAGATCGGCAAGCTCGAGCAGAAGCTCGCCGGGCAGCAGAAGGTCGCCAAGGCCAAGTCCATCCTGATGGAGACGCAGGGCCTTCAAGAGCGCGACGCCTATGAATCGATGCGCGCCCAGGCCATGGCCAAGCGCACGACCATGGTCGAGATCGCCACCGCCATCATCAATGCAAATGAGCTCTTGAGTTTCCGTCCCAACCGTGAATAAATCTTTCCGTGCCGGAAACAATGACGTTGACGGCACGGGGCAATGGACGCCCGCTCGGCCCGGCTTTCGCCGGCGGGCGGGTTTTTTTGTGACCGGATCAAAGTCGATCCGATGGCCGACACGGCGCTCCGGAGACGGAACGCCGGCGCTGTAGTTCGCTTCAAACGATGTCGCGAACGACCGGCTTGGTCGCGCACTGGTCACCGGCGAGGTCGCCGAAAAAGCCCTGCCGAGGCTCGGAGCGCATGCTCCCGGGCGCAAGGCGGGGCTGGTGCTGAACGCCCGGGCAAACCGGCGCAGGCGATCCGCCAAACGGGCGATCGGCCCGCCCGGGATCGCCCGGCAGGCACGACATCCATCGCGCAAAGTCTGTTCCCGCAAGAACACAATCATCCCTGAAGCGTCGCCTCGGCGACCTTGTCGTCAAACCCAACGAATCCAGAATTGGAGCTACGGTTATGACCATTTCCCGCCGCCGGTTCATTCAATCGTCCGCACTGCTCAGTGCGGGCGCGCTGGCATCGCCCTATTTCTTTACGCGGAGCGCCAAGGCCGCCGACGACGTCGAGGTCGGCGTGCTCTTCTCGCTGACCGGCGGCCTGTCGATCATCGAGAAGTCGCTTGCCGATGCGACGCTGATGGCGATCGATGAAATCAACGCCGCCGGCGGCGTGCTGGACGGTCGGATGATCAAGCCGATTGTCGAGGACGGCGCCTCCGATCCCAAGACCTACAACGAGAAGGCCTCGAAGCTGGTCATCCGCGACAAGGTGCCGACCGTGTTCGGCTCCTACACCTCGGCCAGCCGCAAGGCGGTGCTGCCGGTGTTCGAGAAGCGGAACAACCTCTATTTCTACCCGACCTATTACGAGGGCTTCGAGTGCTCGAAGAACGTCGTCTATACCGGCGCCGTTCCCAACCAGCAGCTCTCCAACTTCATCCCCTGGATCATCAAGAATCTCGGCAAGAAGAAGTTCTTCATCGTCGGCTCCAACTACATCTACCCGCGCGAAATGGCGAAGGTCTGCAAGATCCTCATCGAGCAGAACGGCGCCGAGTGGGTGGCGGACGAATACCTCGAGCTCGGCCATTCCGAGTGGGGCGCGATGGTCAAGAAGATCAAGGATTCCGGGTGCGACGTGGTGCTGTCCAACGTCGTTGGCGATTCGGTGGTCGCCTTCTATCGCGAGTACAAGAACCAGGGCCTGAGCCACGCCACCATGCCGATCTGCGCGACGGTCACCTCGGAAATCGAGATCGCCGCGATGGGCGCCGAATTCGCCGTCGGCAGCTTCACCTCGTTCCCCTATTTCCAGGCGATCGACACCGACGTCAACAAGGCCTTCGTCGAACGCTATCGCAAGTATGTGAACGACCCCAAGGCGGTGACGCACCACGCGCTCGAAAGCAGCTACTTCCAGGTGTTCCTGTTCAAGCAGGCGCTGGAAGCCGCCGGCGATGCGACCCCGACCGCGATCCGGGACGCGGTGGGCGGACAGGAATTCGACGCCCCGAACGGCCACGTCAAGATCGAGCCCGAGAACCTGCACACCTACCTGACGCCGCGCATCGCCGAGTGGCAGGCCGACGGCCAGGGGAAGATCATCGACGACTACGGCGCGCCCATCAAGCCGCTGCCCTACGTCGCCTACGGCGAGACCGACGACAACCTGTTCTGCACCGTCGACGGGCTCGACACCAGCAAGCTCTGAGCCCGACCTGAAGCGGGAGGGCCGCGGCGCCTGCGCCCCGGCCCTCCCCTCTCCCGCCTCCGCGCGACTGCCCCCGGGAACAGTTGATGGCCGACACTATCTTCATCGGGTTGTCCCTGGCGTCGATCCTCCTCCTGATCGCGCTTGGACTGACGATCACCTACGGCGCCATGGGGGTGATCAACATGGCGCATGGCGAACTGGTGATGATCGGCGCCTATACCGCCGTGCTCGCCGGCATCTACCTCAACCTCAACATGATCCTGGCGATCCCGCTCGCCTTCGTCGTCGCGGCCGCCCTCGGCCTCCTGATCGAACGGCTTGTCATACGCCACCTCTACGGGCGGATCCTGGACACGCTCCTGGCAACCTGGGGCATCGCCATATTGCTCCAGCAGGCGATCCGGCTGGAGTTCGGACTGACCTTCTTCGACATCCATCTCGAAGGTCTTGGCCCCGGCCTCCAGAACCTCTCGATCCCGCCCTTTCTCAACAGCCCCTTCGACATCGGCAACTTCACCGTCCAGCCGTACCGGACATTCATCATCCTGGTGACGCTGGTCCTCACGGCGCTGACCTGGTTCCTGCTGTACCGGACCTCGATCGGCATCCAGGTCCGCGCCATCATGCGCAATCCGGCGATGGCGGCCGCCTGCGGCATCAACGTCAAGCGCGTTTCGGCGATGACCTTCGCCTACGGCTCCGGACTGGCCGGGGTCGCCGGCGTGATGATGGCGGGCTTCAAGACCGTCGCGCCCGACATGGGGGCGGCGCTGGTCGTCGACGGCTTCCTGGTGGTCGTCGTCGGCGGCGTCGGCAGTCTGTTCGGCACGATCTTCGCCGCCGGCTTCCTCGGCGAGACCAACGGCTTCATCGCCACCTACACCAACGACATCTTCGCCCGCGCCGTGGTCTTCGGTCTGGTCATCCTGATCATCATGTGGAAGCCGCGCGGCCTGTTCTCGTTCAAGGACCGGTAAGCGATGTTTCGCCACGCGCTGACCAGACAGGGGATCGCGGAGTTCATCGCCTACGGCGTCTTCATCGCCGTCGTGCTGCTCGTGCTGCCCGCGGTGATGGACGAGTTCTGGCTCAATCGCTTCGCCAAGTACCTGGTCTACGGGATGCTCGGCGTCGCCATCGCCCTCAGCTGGGGCTACGCCGGAATCCTCAACCTCGGCCAGGGCCTGTTCTTCGGACTCGGCGCCTACATGGTCGCGATGTCCCTCAAGCTGCAGAGCTACACCTCGCTGCAGCAGGGATCCGACACGCCGGTCCCCGATTTCATGCTGTGGAACGCCGAGCCCGGCGCCCCGACCGACCTTTGCTGCATCAGCGACGCGTCGTTCCTGTGGCTGCCGTTCCAGGCCCAGTGGTTCGGCGTCGTCATGGCGATCGTCGTGCCGACCGTGCTTGCCGCCGGCGTCGGCTTCGCCATCTTCCGGCTCCGGATCTCCGGCGTTTACGTGGCGATCATCATGCTGGCGCTGGTGCTCCTGGTGCGGCTCCTGATCATCGACTTCCAGCCGGTCACCAACGGCTTCAATGGCCTCACCGACCTCGGCTGGCTGACGATCAACGGCTTCGAGTTCGACCCCTACCTGGTCGAGACCTACTACCTCATCGCCGTTCCCGCGGTGCTGGCTCTCCTCGGCGCGCGGTGGCTGGTCGCGACCCGCGCGGGACTGATCCTCCAGGCGATCCGCGACGACACCAACCGGGCCCGCTATCTCGGCTTCAACGTCGCCGCCTACCAGGTCTTCTTCTTCACGGTCTCGGCGGCGATCGCCGGGCTCGCCGGCATGCTCTACGTCATTACCGCCGAGTTCGCCTCGCCGACCTTCATGGATCTCGCCTTCTCGATCTCGATGGTGGTCTGGGCAGCGGTCGGCGGACGCAACTCGCTCCTCGGCGCCTGCATCGGCGCGATCCTGATCAACACCATCGAGGCGACGGCGAGCGAGACCGAGCTGCTCCAGGAGTCGTGGAAGGCGATCATCGGCCTGACCTTCGTGCTGGTCGTCCTCTTCCTGCCGCGCGGGCTGGCGGGGCTGACCCGCGATCTCGTCGACTGGCTGCCGATCGGCAAGGCGAGGCGTCCTGCGGACGAGACCGAGGCGGCCACCGAGCCGCGCCATTCCCACTCGCCCGCGACGCCGGCGGAATAGGAGGACCGGAGCCATGGCAAGACCGGCCGCCCTCACCATCGATCGCATCGGTGTGTCGTTCAGCGGATTCAAGGCCGTCGACGAGGTCTCGATGATCATCGAGGATGGCGAGCTGCGGGTGCTGCTCGGCGCCAACGGCGCCGGCAAGACGACGCTGATGGACCTGATCAGCGGCAAGACCAAGTCCACCGAGGGCCGGGTGTTCCTCTACGACACCGAGATCACCAACCGGCAGGAGCATGAGATCGCCCGGGCCGGCGTCGGCCGCAAGTTCCAGATCCCGGCCGTGTTCCGCGACCTGTCGGTGCGCGAGAATCTCGGCGTCGCCGCGACGGGAGAACCGTCGGTCCTCCGCAATCTCCGCTTCGGCCTCAGCAAGGCGAAGCTCGACCGGGTCGCCGGCATCGTCGAGCTCACCGGGCTCGGCGACGTGCTCGGCAAGCGGGCGGGGGACCTGTCGCACGGCCAGATGCAGTGGCTCGAGCTCGGCATGCTGATCGCCCAGGACGCCCGGGTCATCCTGCTCGACGAGCCGACGGCCGGCATGACCCAGATCGAGACCCACAAGACGTCGCGGATCATCCGCGAACTCAAGGGCAAGCACACGATCCTGGTGGTCGAGCACGACATGGCCTTCGTGCGCGAGATCGCCGAGACGATCACGGTCATGCATCTCGGCAAGGTTCTCGCCGAAGGCTCGATTGCCGAGATCGAGACGAACCAGGCCGTGCGCCAGGCCTATCTCGGCAGCGGCGGGATCCACTGATGCTCGCGCTCGACTCCGTCAGCAGCTTCTACGGCCGCAGCCAGGTCCTCCACGACCTGTCGGCCAGGGCCGAATCGCGGAAGATTCTCGCCGTGCTCGGTCGGAACGGCGTCGGCAAGACGACGCTCTTGCGCACCATCATGGGGCTCACCGACAAGGCGACCGGCACGCTGTTCCTCGACGGCGCCGACCTGACGGCGGCGGCGACGCATGAGCGGGCCCGCGCCGGCATCGGCTACGTGCCGCAGGGACGGCAGATCATTCCGGACTTCTCGGTCCGGGAGAACATCCTGATGGGCGGCTTCGCCGCCCAGGGATCCCGCCGCCGGATTCCCGAGATCGTGCCCGAGCTGTTTCCCTACCTCATGGAAAATCTCGACCGGCCGGGCGGGCTGCTCTCCGGAGGGCAGCAGCAGCAGCTGGCGGTGGCGCGGGCGCTCGCCGCCCGGCCCAAGGTGCTC
Organism: Bauldia sp.; assembly: GCA_022841545.1. Classification (GTDB taxonomy): domain Bacteria; phylum Pseudomonadota; class Alphaproteobacteria; order Rhizobiales; family Kaistiaceae; genus Bauldia. The sequence continues at coordinate 51,159 of JALHRF010000007.1, forward strand.
TTGATGGACGAGCCGACCGAGGGCATCCAGCCGAACATCGTCGAGCTGATCCAGAAGGCGATCGTCCGTCTCAACGAGGACCTGCACCTCACCATCGTCCTGGTCGAGCAGAACGTCGCCTTCGCCCGCCAGGCCGCGCACGCCTTCATCATGATGGAGAACGGCCGGGCCGTCGCCGGCGGCCCCATCGACGGGCTGACCGACGATGTCGTCCAGCGGCACATGATGATCTGAGACGGGAAGCGACATGCATCTGGCCACCGAAATCATCGGCAACGTCACCGACCCCGGCATGGGGGCGCGGCTGCATCGGCTCGACCATGCCGGTGGGGTCGAGACCGTCACCATCCCCCGCGCCGACCTCGCCCGCCGGCGGCTCAAGGCGCTGACCGACCGGGGAACGCCGATCGCGGTGGCGCTGCCGCGCTCGCAGCGGCTGTTCGACGGCGCGATCCTGGTGCTGGCCAAGGAGCGCGCGGTGATCGTCCGGGTCGAGCCCGAGGCCTGGCTGCGGCTCCGCCCGGCCGATGCCGCCGCCGCCCTCGCGGTGGGCTATCACGCCGGCAACCTCCACTGGCGAGTCGGCTTCGACGGCGGCGACCTGATGGTCGCGATCGAGCACGACGAGGCGCGCTATCGCGACCGCCTCACCGACATGATCGCGGCGGGCCGGGTGCGGATCGTCGAGCCGGACGGCGCGGTTCCGGAGGGCGGCCGATGAGCGCGCCACTCGCCACCCTCCGCCTGCTGCAGATCAGCGACAGCGCCTTTCCGAGCGGCAGCTTCGCCTTTTCCGGCGGACTCGAGACGCTTGCCGGCGACGGCATGGCGACCGACGCCTCGACGCTCGCCGACTTCATCCGCGGCCAGGCGATCGGCCGGTGGGGCGGCATGGACCGCTGGTTCATCCGCGCCGCGCATGACGCCACGCCCGACGAAAAGGTGCTGGCCGACCTCGACCGGTTCTGCGAGGCGCATGTCGCGATCGAGGCGCTCGGCGAGGCGTCGCGCCGCATCGGCCTCGCAACGCTGACCACCCATGCCCGGATGGGGACGCCCGGCGCCGCCGCCTACCGGGCCCGTATCGCCGCCGGCGAGGCGCTTGGCCACGCGCCGGTGGTCCAGGGGATGATCGGCGCCGGGCTGATGCTGCCGATCGACGCAGTCGAGGCCGGGGCGCTCTACGGCGCGGTCAACAGCCTGCTGACCGCGGCGATCCGGCTCGGCATCGTCGGGGCGCTCGAGGCGCAGACGCTGCTTGCCGGCCTTGGCGCAGACATGGTCGGCACACTTGCCGCGCCGCCGCCCGACCTCCCGACCGCCTTCACGCCGCTCGCCGACATCGCCGTCTCCCGCCGCGCCGGCCATGCCGGCCGCCTGTTCTCGTCCTAGGAGCCGGCCAGATGCTGCTCACGCCCACCGAACTCGA
>JALHRF010000008.1 GCA_022841545.1 Bauldia sp.
CGCGGGCCGCATCCATGCCGGCCGGCTGGCGGCCAGGCGGCCGCACCGGAGACCGGGCGGATGCGGGTTCGGCGCCGGCGGATGTCGCCGTGGTCGAGGCCGACATCGTACCCGTCCTTGACGAGCCGGCGCCGGCGATCGACCTGGTACCGGCCACGCCGCGTCTTCGCCCGTCGCGAGCCGCCGCGGAAACCGCCGCTCCGGCGGTCGACCTGTCGCTGCCGACCGACGACCGGCCGCTGACCATCGTCCAGCCCTAGCCTTCAGTCGGCGGTGTGCTTCGTGCGCTCCCGATACCAGGAGAGCACGTAGCTCCGGATCGCCGAGGAGAGATTCGCCCCGCCGCGGGCCTGGTCGATCGCCACAATCAGCGCCGCGCTGCTCATGCCGCGCGCCGCGGCGATCTCGCCCAGCGCGGCCCAGAAATCGTCCTCGACGGAAACGCTGGTGCGATGGCCGGCAATGGTGATCGACCGCTTCACGGCTTGTCGCCGTCGGTCTCCCGCCGATGGCCCTCGACGTGGCGCTCGAGCCGGCCGCGCGTGTCGGCCGCCTTCTCGCGCTCGGCCTTGGTCATGCCGTGGAGACGCCGGTTCGCCTCGGCCTTCGTCTCGCGATCGACGCGGGCCCTGGCCTTGCGCACCTTCCGGAGATTGACGATGTCGGCGGCCATGGCGGATCAGATACCCGTGAAGAGGAGGTCGAGACCACGGATGATCTCTTCGCGCATATCCTCGATGTTTCCTGCGGCTTTTCCGAGGTCCTGGACCCGCAGGTAGGAAATGTCCGTCAGGACGCGCCAGTAATCCTGCGCTTGGAAAGCGACAAGAACACTGACTGGGGGCCGGCTGCGTCGCGACAGGATCGACCAGAGCGGGGCGACGACTACGGTCGGTCCCGTGCTCAAAAGGTCAGATTGCAGATTGACCAGAAACGCCGGCCGTCCACTACCGCGTGAAAAGCGAACCCGGTGAACGTCGAATTGCCGACTCACGATCGGTCGATGTGCTCGTACCAGAGCCCGTTCTGCTCAAGTTCCCGGTTCCACTCCTGGATGGCTTCGCGATTTTCCTCGCGCCAGGCATTCTCACGCTTCTTCTTCTCGATGCGCGCGCGCAAGGCTGACTCGAGCTCGCGTGTCAAATCCATGCCCAAGGCCCTTGCCTCGGCAACAAGCGCCGAATCGATCCTGAGTGCCTCGATGGTATCTGTCATGCGAGTCTCCTCTCGGTTGAGAGACTACCAAAAAACCCTGCCACTGACACCCGTCTACTCCGGCCCGATCATCCGCTCCGGCCGCACGATCGCGTCGAATTCCTCGCCGGTGACGTAGCCCAGGCGGGTCGCCTCCTCGCGGAGCGTCGTGCCGTTCTTGTGCGCAGTCTTGGCGATCTCGGCCGCCTTGTCGTAGCCGATCTTCGGCGCAAGCGCCGTCACCAGCATCAGCGAACGGTCGAGCGCCGCCTTGATATTGTCGTGGCGCGGCTCGATGCCGACGACACAGTTGTCGGTGAAGGCGCTGGCCGAGTCGGCGAGCAAGTCGACCGACTGAAGATAGTTGTACGCCATCACCGGATTGTAGACGTTGAGCTCGAAGTGGCCCTGGCTGCCGGCGAAGGTGATCGTCGCGTTGTTGCCGAACACCTGCGTGCAGACCTGGGTCAGCGCCTCGCTCTGGGTCGGGTTGACCTTGCCCGGCATGATCGAGGAGCCCGGCTCGTTCTCCGGCAGGGCCAGTTCGCCGAGCCCCGAGCGCGGCCCCGAGCCGAGGAGACGGATGTCGTTGGCGATCTTGAACAGGCTCGCCGCGACCGTGTTGATCGCGCCATGCGAGAAGACCATCGCGTCATGCGCGGCGAGCGCCTCGAACTTGTTCGGCGCCGACGTGAACTTGAGCCCGGTGATCGCCGCGATCCGGTCGGCAACCGCCTCGGCGAAGCCCTTCGGCGCGTTGAGCCCGGTGCCCACCGCCGTCCCCCCTTGCGCGAGTTCCATCAGCATCGGCAGGGTCATTTCGATGCGCTTGATGCCGTTCTCGACCTGCTGGGTGTAGCCGGAGAATTCCTGGCCGAGGGTGATCGGCGTCGCGTCCTGGGTGTGGGTGCGGCCGATCTTGATGATGTCCTTCCACGCCTGCGCCTTGTCGTTGAGCGCATTCCTGAGCTTCTGCAGCGCCGGCACCAGCCGGTGGATGGTCTCCTCTGCCGCGGCGATGTGCATCGCGGTCGGGAAGCAGTCGTTGGACGACTGGCTCATGTTGACGTGGTTGTTGGGGTGGACGGGCGTCTTCGACCCCATCTCGCCGCCAAGGATCTCGATGGCTCGGTTCGAGATCACCTCGTTGGCGTTCATGTTCGACTGCGTGCCCGAGCCGGTCTGCCAGACCACCAGCGGGAAATGCTGGTCGAGCTTGCCCTCGATCACCTCGTTCGCCGCCTGGACGATCGCGTTGCCGATCTTGGGGTCGAGCCGGCCGAGGGCCATGTTCGCCTCCGCCGCGGCGCGCTTGACGATGCCGAGCGCGCGCACGATCGGCTCCGGCATGCGCTCGCCGCCGATCGGGAAATTCTGGATCGAGCGCTGGGTCTGCGCCCCCCAGTAGCGGTCGGCCGGCACGTCGATCGCCCCGAACGTGTCGGTCTCGACGCGGGTCTTCGTCTTCCTGTCGAGGATTGGCTGGAAGTGCGAACGCTTGCCCATGATGCCGTACCGGTCTAGCGCGTTGAGGATGCGCCCCGGATGTATTGGCTTTCGGCGCATGGGTAAAGGCCCGCAGGCCGCCGTTCAGGCTTCGCGCCGTGCGGCCGATCGTCAGCGTTCCGCGGCGAATTCGGCCATCAGCCGCCCGTAGTCCTCAACCGGCGGGAAGCCTGCGTAGCTGTGCTTCGCCGGCGTCTCCGCCCAGGGCAGCTTCTCCGCCGTCATCGTCTCGATAAAGGGCCGGCTCAAGGCGGGATCGTCGAACATCGTGGGACGGACATTGACGAAATCGTCCATGCCAACGATGCGCGTGAACATCCAGGTCATGCAGTCGGGGCAGAAATTGTGCTCGAGCTGCGCGCCCTTGATACCACCGCGTACCGGCGTGCCCGCGCTGACGCGGAAAGCCTCGGACGGGAACATCGCCGTGAGCGAATAGGCGCTGGCGCTCATCCGCTGGCAGCCCCGGCAGTGGCAGGCCGACGTCATGATCGGCGCCGCAGTCGCTTCGATGGCGGTGCGGCCGCAGCGGCACGTACCGGCCAGCTTGTAGTCGTCAATAGCCACGATCTTTCGCTCCTCAGTCAGAGTCACTTCGGCGGTGGCGGGCGCCGGGCCCGTCCTCACCGGCGTAGCAGAATTGACAGAATCAAAAGCCACAAACCGGCAGGAGCTTGACCGCCGGCAGACTCCGGCGAACCCCGGGTCGCCCCTACCCCCGGAACGGCGCGCAGCTATCGCCCACGATCAGCGCCGGCTGGAACACGACGTTCCGTGGCTCCGTGCCGTTGCCGCGGTTGATGCGGTCGATCAGGAGCCGTACCGCCTCGCTGGTCATGTCGACCACGGGGTGCTCGGTCCGGGTCAGCCGCGGCCGGAGGCCGCCGATGCCGGGGATGGTGTCGGTCGAGGCGATCGAGATGTCTTCGGGGCAGCGGAGCCCGAGGTCGGCGATGGCGCGCATGACGCCGAGCGCCATCACGCCGCTCGCGACGTAGAGCGCGCTCGGCGGGTTCGGCTGCTGCAGCAGGCTCCGCGCCACCGAGTAGGCCGCGTCCTCGCGGAATTCGCCGGAGCGGACATGCCCCGGCTCGGGCGCGAGGCCGCGGGCCTTCATGGCCCCGAGCATGCCCTCGTAGCGGCCCTTCCCGGTCGAGAGGTGGAGCGGACCCGTCACCGTGCCGATGCGGCGGTGGCCGAGGTCGAGGAGGTAGTTCGTCGCCTCCCGCCCGGCAGTCAGGTTGTCGATGGTGACCGTGTCCGAATCGTCGTCGGCCACGGTGCGGCCGAACAGCACCGTCGGCGTCGGCCGGCCGTCGTTGTCGCGCTTCACGCCTTGCGTCGAATCGCCGACCGGCACCAGCATCACGCCGTCGCAGGAGAGCGCGCGGATGCGGGCGAGGATGCGCTTCTCCGCCTCCGGCTTTTCGTCGCTGTTGAAGACGACCATCGCGTAGCCCCAGGCGGCGACCGCGGCTTCCGCCGCCCACACAACGCGCGAGAAGAACGGATTGGCGAGATCGGCAACCACGAGGGCGATCAACTGGCTCCGGCCGCTCCGGAGATTGCGCGCCGTCGTCGATGGCGCATAGCCGAGGTCCCTCACCGCTGCGAGCACCCGGGTCCTGAGTTCCGGGCTGACATAGGCCGAGTCGTTGATGACCGCCGATACCGTCGCGGTCGATACGCCCGAGGCCTTTGCCACATCCCTGATGGTCGCCATTCGCCGATCCAGCTAACCGATTAGGTGATGGTGGCGACAAGCGGAACCGTTGTCCAGCCTCAGTCGAAAAGAATTTCTGCTTGCAGCGACCCCCGGTTTGATGGAATCTGGCGAAACGGTTTGGCCGTGTTCGCCCGCCGTGGGCGGCGGTCCCGTTGGGAGGAAGTGACATGAGGACAATCGTATTGGGGGCCGCTGCCGGCCTCATCGCCGCCATGGGCGCAGCCGTGGCGCAGGACAAGCCGCTGCTCGGGGTGGTCTCGATCACGGCGACCGAAGCCAACAATGCCCGCTACATCAAGGGCGCCGAGAAGGCCGCGGCCGAAAAGGGCTGGGAAGTCTCGGTGATCGACGCCCAGGGATCGGCCGACCAGGCCAATTCCGGCATGCAGAATTTCGTCGAGCGCGGCGCCAAGGCGATCGTCGACATGGTTTTCCCGGTCTCCTCGATCGGCGCCGGTCTCGCCGCCGCCGATGCGGCCGGCATCCCGGTCGTCACCTGGGGCGGCGGCCTCGGCGGCAGCGTCGTCGCCACCAACGGCTCGGGCGGCCCGATGGCCCTGCCGATCGTCGAGATGATGGTCGAGGATCTCGGCGGCAAGGGCGAGGTGTTGGCGCTGACCTACCGCACCGGCGAGGTCTGCCGGAACCGCGAAGTGGTGATGGACGAGATCCTCGCCAAGCATCCCGACATCAACGTCACCAAGAACGAGGTCCGCATTCCGGGCTACTTCGAGGACGGCGCGCAATACGCCACCGCCTGGCTCGCGCTCCATCCCGCCGGCAGCGGCCCGCTCGCGATCTGGGGCTGCTGGGACGATCCCTCGATCGGCGCCATCTCGGCGCTCCGCCAGGCCGGCCGCGACGACGTCAAGGTGTACGGCATCAACGGTAACGCCCAGGCGCTGGAGAACATCCAGAAGGGCTTCATGACCGCCACCGCCTGGCAGGACTCCTTCACCGAGGGCTACAACATGCTCGGCATCATCGAGGAGGCGATCGCCGCCGGCGAGGGCTGGGAGCCCAAGGCCGTCGAGGTCCCCGCCGTCGTGGTGACGAAGGACAATGTCGAGCAGTTCATCAAGGACCACCCGGACGCCATCGGCCAGTAATATCGGCCGGCGATAACGGCTAGACTGCCGTCGCCATGGCGAACGGTCCAATCTCCGACGAGGGGACGCCGCAGCGCGCTCCCCTCGTCGCCGCAGTCGATATCCGGAAATCCTTCGGCGGCGTCCGCGCGCTCGCCGGCGTCAGCCTCGACATCGCCGCCGGCGAGGTCCACGGGCTGGTCGGCGCGAACGGCGCCGGCAAGTCGACGCTGATCCGCTGCCTCGCCGGGCTCGAGCATCCCGACGGCGGCACGATCCTGGTCGACGGCCAGCCGGTCGCGATCGACACCCCGCATGCCGCGACCCGCCTTGGCCTCAGCTTCATCCACCAGGAGCTGGCGCTGGTGACCGGCATGAACGTCATCGAGAACATCATGCTCGGCGCGCCGAAGCGCACCCGCCTCGGCTCGATCGACTGGCGCGGCACCGTCCGCGACGTCGAGCCGGTCGCCCGCCGGGTCGGCATCGCCTTTCCCCTCACCGCGCAGGTCGCGTCGCTCTCGACCGCCGAGCGCTGGCTGGTCTCGATCTGCCGGGCGCTCGTCCGGAAGAGCCGGCTGATCGTCATGGACGAGCCGACCGCGTCGCTCTCCGTCCACGAATCCGAGCGGCTCTATACGATCGTCCGCGAGCTGTCGCGCTCCGGCATCGCCGTGCTCTACGTCTCCCACCGCCTCGACGAGATCCTCGACCTCTGCGATCGCGTCACCGCCTTCCGCGACGGCCGCTCGGTGATGCAGGTCCGCCGCGATGACCTGACCCGCCGCGGCCTGATCGAGGCGATCGTCGGCGGCGCCGCGCCGGAAGCGGTCGCGCACGCACCGCCGCGACGGGACGCCGAGGTGGTGCTTCGCGTCGACGGCGTGAGCCGCTTCCCCCTCGTCAGGGACGCGAGCCTCGCGCTCCACCGCGGCGAGGTGCTCGGCCTCGCCGGCCTGGTCGGCGCGGGCCGGAGCGAACTGGTCCGCATGATCTTCGGCGCCGACCGTCCCGACGGCGGCACGATGACGATCGACGGCCGGCCCTATGCGCCGCGGAGCCCCGCCGCCGCGATGCAGGCCGGCATCGGCCTGGTGCCGGAGGAGCGCCGCTCCGAGGGGCTCGTGCTCCTGAAGAGCATCGCCTTCAATATCGGCCTCGCCAACCCCGACAAGCTCAAGGCCGCGCCCGGCATTCCGGTGGTCAGCATGCGGCGGCGGAACACGCTGGCCGAGGAGATGATTGCACGGCTCCGCGTCAAGGCGCCCGGGCCCGATGCGCCCGTCGGCCGGCTCTCCGGCGGCAACCAGCAGAAGGTCGTCATCGGCAAGTGGCTGGCGCGCGCGCCGCGCATCCTGATCCTCGACGAGCCGACGCGCGGCGTCGACATCGGCGCCCGCGCCGAGATCCACCGCCTGGTCCGCGAGCTGGCGGCAAGCGGCATGTCGGTGATCGTCATCTCGTCCGAGGCCGAGGAGCTGCCGGAGCTCTGCGACCGCGTCCTGGTCATGGTCGAGGGCCGCGTCGCCCGCGAGCTGACCGGCGACGCCATCAGCCGGAACGCGATTGTCCAGGCGAGCTACGCCGACCATGATGCAAGGCCAGAGACGGCGACGGTAGAATGACCGAGATCGACCAGACCTCCCGCGTCGGCGCAGCGCCGGCCGTTGCCGGCCACAAGCGGGCGCTCGGCTTCCTCGCCCGCTACGGCACCATCTTCGGCCTCGGCCTGATGATCGCGATCTTCGCGATCATTTCGCCGGTCGCCTTCCCCACCGTCTCGAACGGCGTCAACGTTCTCAACCAGGCCTCGCTCGCCATGATCATCGCCGGCGGGCTGACCATCGCCGTCATCGTCGGCGAGCTCGACCTGTCAATCGGCTTCGCGGCCAGCATGCAGGGCGTGCTGGTCACCGGCCTCATCGTCCACACCGGGCTGCCGATCCCGGTCGCCATCATCGTCGTGATCGGCGTCGGCGCCTTCATCGGCCTCCTCAACGGCCTGATCGTCACCAAGGCGCGCGTCAATTCGGTGATCGCCACCCTCGGCATGGGCACCATCATCGTCGGCCTCAACTTCGCCTACTCCTCCGGCGTGCCGATCGTCGCCGGCGTGCCGGAGGCGTTCCTCCAGCTCTCGCTCGGCCGCTTCTACGGTATCCCCCACAACATCATCGTCATGGTGATCGTGCTCGGCTTCCTCTGGTTCCTGGTCGAGCGCACCTCGATCGGCCAGTCGATCCAGGCTGTCGGCGGCAACCCGGCCGCCGCCCGACTCTCCGGCATCAACGTCGACGGCATAAAAATCCTCGGCTTCGTCGCCTCCGGCGTCTGCGCCGCGATCACCGGCATCCTCCTGGCCGCCCGGCTCGGCAGCGGCACCACCAGCGCCGCCGACAGCTACCTCCTCACCGCCTTCGCCGCCGTGTTCCTTGGCTCGGCGACGCTCCGCGACGGCGAGTTCCACATTTTCGGCACCTTCATCGGCGTGCTGATCATCGCGGTGGGCTTCAACGGCCTCGCCATCTTCGGCGCCCCGACCTGGACGCAGTTCGTCTTCCAGGGCGCCATCCTCATCGTCGCCGTCGGCCTGTCGAGCCTCGGCCGCGTGCTTTCGGAGCGATAGACATGGCTGACGGCAATACCTGGGAACTCTACGTCATCGAGTATGCGCGGAGCCGCAACCAGCCGGTCGCGACCCTGATCGCCGGCGCCTATGCCGACGGCAACATGGAGGTGCCCTTCTCCTTCGTGCTCGCCAAGAACGGCGACCGTTGCGTCCTCCTCGACTGCGGCTTCATGAACGACGGCGGCGGCGCCGAGATGGCGATCCGCTTCGACGTGCCGTGGTGGATCTCGCCGCTCACGATGCTCGACGAGTTCGGCATCAGGCCTGCCGACATCAGCGACATCGTGCTCTCCCACGCCCATTTCGACCACATGGGCAGCATCGCCGAATTCCCGAAGGCGCGGCTCCACATCCAGAAGCGCGAATATCTGTCGTGGATGGAGGCGATGGCGCTGCCGCGGCAGTTCGGCTTCATCACCGCGGTCGTCCATCCCGACGACCTCCGCACCGCCTTCGACGCCTCGCTCGAGCACCGCCTCAACCTGATCGAGGGCGATCACGACAACGTGCTCCCCGGCATCCATGTCCGCACCGGCGAAGGCCACACCCTCGGCCAGCAGTTCATCATCGCCGAGACCGCGAAGGGCCGCATCGTCGTCTCGGGCGACTGCATCTACGGCGCCCGCAACATCCTCGGCAACAACAACGACGGCGTCTACATCCCGCTCGGTGCCGGCGTCGGCTCGACCTGGGAGATGGTCAAGACCATCGACCGGATCAACACCGAGATCGGCGGCGACATGTCGAAGCTCGTCATCCTCCACGACTTCGACCGCTGGGCGAAGCTGCCCGTGGTGAATGAGGTCGAGGGATTTCGCATCCTCAGGGCGGCGTAGGGCCTGCGGGAGGGTTGGGGAAAGACGCCGAGTTACTGCGGCGCGTGTCCCCAATGCCCGCCGTGACTGGCGTGGCCGCCGTAGCCACGAGCGCGAAAGGACCATCATCTGGACAATCATCGCTTCATAAACGACAATATTGAAACTTCGGCGTTGCCATCCACAAAATCGAGGTGACTGTGATGCGGCTCCGAGACGGAATGACTTTTATCGACACGCACGCCAGAATAAACAGTCTTAAACATGAGGCCGGTCTCGATGACTTTGCGATTGTCCCGACTTCGCCCGAGGAAGGACATTCGGCGGAAACGGTAGTGCACGACTACATTAATCATTTAAAGTATGTAGAAGAACGTCTTGAGAACGGCGCGCGGGAACGGGCCGCTCAATGCATGCCACCGCACTTGGTATTGGCTCTGTTGAAGGGTGAACTCGATCCGACTTTTTATGCCAGCTTTCGTGATTACGGTGATTGGATAGTCGACAGCGTTCGATCGTTTGGACGAAATATTTCATTTGTTGCTGGCGCCTCGGCCGGCCGATCGACTGTTGAACGATTAAAGTTTGGTCTCCACAGGCATTGTGAAGTTTCAACGGAAGAGATCGTAGCCCGTATTGCACAGGTGCGGGAATGGAACGCCACGGCCTTCCATTCGGACGAGCGGTTTGACGTCGGAGATGATATTCGCGACTGGCATCTGCAATGGCGTGTTCCGGCAACTACAATTATTATTGGACTGATCGACCTCGCGAAGATAGATGTGAATGAAGAGGTTGTCTGGAATGGGTTGTCGAGTGATGTCGGCAATTTGATCCTAAATGATGTCAGTCTATGGAAGGCAGTAGACGGAGGTCGTAAATGATAAACGCGATACTAAACAAGATCGAGAACATTATTGCAGATGTTCTTAATGACTTAAGCCCAAGTTGACCGTAAAGACACCATTCTTTAGCTTTGAAATTGATCTCTCGGGACTCGCCGCATTGAAGACTGACCGGGATGCGCTCGGGATTACAATCGAACGCTGCTTTACACAAAGGCGCCTCTATACGGAGCCGCTAAAAAAGGAAGACCTTGACTTTGTTTGTAAGAGCGCGGCCGAAGTTCGCGACGAGCTCAGGAAGCGCGCGGACGATCTGTCAGGCCGCGGCGGGGATCACCCCTACTCGTTGAATCTGATCTTGGAATGGGAGACGGCCGCTAACCGCCTTCTGCAAGTGATGCGTGACCGAAAGTCGGCACTGGGAGAATCAACTTGGGTCGAGAACGACGCCGAAAGCTCAAAGGCGCTCGTGCGGTTTCGTGGTGAGGCGCTTCCCGTTATCGGCATCCTGATCGTGCAACTTGAGGGCCACATAAAAACCCGCGCTGAGGAGACCTTTATCAAAGCGACAATGTCGGCGTCTGATGTCGCGGCGATCGAGGGTGCCATTAGCGCTGCTTGATTCTCGACGGCCCAATGCGCTTGGCGCTTCGAATCGTGTCCCAAGCGTGGTGCTGTTGTTTGACGAGTGCCGGGCTGATCAGCGGGCCACGGCCGCAACTGATGACAGGATTCGCCCAAGGCGAGAATTGCTTCAAGGACACACGTCGCGCGCGCCGGACAACTCACTTGTCGTTTTGTTCGAACGGAGCGCCCGCGAGACGGACGACAGCATTGTCATCTTTGAAAATGAATTTAGATTCTTGCAAGGACGCGAAGGGCCAAACCGCCTGCGCTGCAGATTTCAGCTCTTCTTCCGGAAGGCGTCGAGGCTGACCACCTGCGCCTCGTTGGCCGGCGGCGAGGACTCGTCCTTGTCCGTCGCCGCCTTGTCCCGCGCCGGGGCGGGCTCCAGCGCCGTCACCGGCGAAGGCGGCGTCTGCGCTTCGCCGGCCTGCGTACCGCCCGCGTCCTGCGCGAACGCCTCCGCCTCGTCCGAGTCGATGGCGCGCGGCGCCTCGGCCACGGCCTGGCCGGGCCTGGTGGCGATCTCGAACTGGACGGCGAACGGCACCGACGGATCCTGGAAGATCTTGATCGCCGTGAACGGCACGACCAGCCGCTCGGGAATCCCGTTGAAGGAGAGCCCGACCTCGAAGGCGTGCTCGTTGGCGGTGAGGTCCCAGTACTGGTGCTGGAGGACGATGGTCATGTCCTCGGGATAGCGGGCGAGCAGCCGGCTCGACACCCGCACCCCCGGCGCATGGGTGGCGAAGGTGATGAAGAAGTGATGCTCGCCCGGAAGCCCCGTGCGCGCCACTTCGGACACGACCTTGCGGACGACGCCGCGAAGCGCGTCCTGGGCGAGGATGTCGTAGCGTATCTGGTCGTCGGCCATGGCCCCGGATGCCTGATCGGGGCGCAACGGCCCCGGAAGGGAAGCTCAAGGCATCGATCGCCTCGAGCGATTCCATTGATACGGCAAGCCCGGCCGTTTTCCAACGCCGACGGTGACCGGCTACCCGCGGCATCGCAACGGAGAGTTTCTCTCCGCGCCGCTCTTGCGACGGGCTGGCCCCAGGAAGTTGACAGTCAGCAGGCTGAGGGAAAATGGAGGCTTCTGTTGCCAGGTGCCTCCGGACCCCGCCTTACGATGCGAACCGCAAGGACTTTGAATGAGGTTGCATCACCGCATTACGCGGCGAGGCGAGCCTCGGCATAGTTGTCGTTGGCAACTATATGTTTGGCCCGATAACGGTGGATACCATGCCGAGCGAAAGTTCACCCTTTACGCCCCCGTCGATCCTGTTTCGCCCCCGCCGGAGACCGCTTCGCGGCCTGTTGAGCGGGCTCTGGTGGAGGCGCCGGGCACTGCCCCCGGGTCCGAAGGTTTATTTCGATGACCGTTTATCGCCATATCCGGATTGCTCCGGCAGGATGGAATATAGGGATTCTTGCCGCCTTTGCAAACGCGGCCTCTCGCGAGAGAGACCGCGCCCGCCACGGCCGTCTCAGGCGATCAGGAAATCCTTGTGGGAGAGGTCGGTTCCGATCTCGACTCGGCCGAAAGCGATCGCATTGTCGATAGAGCCGCCCGCCTTGGAATATTTCATGGTGCCCGTCGACTCGTCGTAGATCACGACCTTGGCCTTCCCCGCGTAGTCACTCTCGAGGAAGAATTTCGCGGCCTTCAGTTCCCCCGTCTTGCCGACGCCATCGAAGGCGCTCTTGGAAAGCTGGAACTTGTCCTTGCCGGCCTCAAAGTCGGTGATCTCCGAGTAGTTGCCGCCCATGAGCTCCGCCGAGAAGGCGAAGATGTCCTTGCCGCCGCCGCCGGTCAGGGTATTGAAGCCCGCATCGCCGTCGAGGAAGTCGTTGCCGGCGCCGCCTTTGATCGTATCACCGCCCTTGCCGCCGTGGAGCTCGTCCTTGCCCTTGCCGCCGAAGATCGTATCGTCGCCGGCGTTGCCCCAGATGGTGTCGTTGCCATCGAAGCCGTAGAGCGAATCAGCCTGCGTCGACCCCTTGATCTCGTCGGCGCCCTTGAACAGCTTGGGCTCCCAGTTGTCGCCCTTGAACACAGTCTTGAGTTCTTTGGCCGATACTTCGGTCTTGAGTGTGTATTTCAGCGCGCCATTCTCAGACCATTGTACAGTGAGCTTGCCCTTCTCATAGACCGATGATCTTTTGTAGCTGTTTTCCCCTATTGTCCATGTAGTGATCGAGGTCCCCTGGAGCGGAACAAAGCCATCCAACTCATTGAGATCGCTGTTATTGACCGATATTTTCTTGGCAATGAACTTGGCCATCGTCTTGCGCTCCCGCCGTCAGGCCGTGCCGGCCCATGTCGCCTCATCTGCATGAACTGTCATGCAAGACCACCGTGTGGCGACCGCGAGACGCTGTCAACCTTTGCAGGGTGGGTCCCGCCCTGGGCGACGGCAGCAACGCCGGCCGGGACTCCGGAGCCATCAGCCTGCTGCCTCGACCGCCGCATCAAGCTCCGGCCGGTGAAGCCGCTCGCCCCTGGCGAGCAGGATGCCGTTCACGCTTGCGACGCCCATCTCGATGCTCTCGGCGATCCGCCGGGCGCGCTCGATGAAATGCGCGGCAGCATTTGGTGGACAGAGATCGTGCGCGGTGGCCTCGAACAGCGCCAGCCAGCGGTCGAAGTGGCGGCCGTCGACCGGCAGCGGCAGGTGCTTCCGCATCGGCTGGCCGTGATAGGCGCCGCTCATCAACGCGACCGACGACCAGAAGGCGAACATCTGGCGAAGATGCGGCTCCCAGTCCGTGATCCGCGCCGCGAAAACCGGGCCTAGCAGCGGGTCCGCGCGAACACGGTCGTAGAAGCCGCGCACGAGCCGTTCGATCATCGCCTCGTCGATGCCGGTCTGCGCGCGGATCGCCGCGGTGATCCGCGCGCGCCGCTCTGCCGGCGAGAGGCTGTCGATGTCGGTATCCGTCATGGGTCTTCGCGATTCGGGGTCCGGCGGGGAGCGTCGCCCGCAATGGCTGCCGGGACTCTATCGGCGCGGCGTCCGTGGCTCCTTGATTTCGCGCAAGCGGGTCCGGCTGCTCTCGCGACCGCTCGCCGCTAGGCTGGCCCCTTCCGCCCATAGGCGCGGAGGAAGGTCCGCACCGCGGCGCGGGTCGCGGTCTCGACTTCGGCATCGGAGGGCTTCTGGCCCATCATCGTCATCGGCCGAAGGTCCATGTTGACCAGGCTGATGAGCTGGCGGGCAGCGAGGTCGGGATCGTCGAGGTCGAGAAACCCGTCATGGGCGAGCCGCGACAGCCGCGCCGAGACCGCCGACCACACCTTGCCCGGCCCGCGCTCGCGCCAGGCCTCGAACAACTCCGGATAGCGCTGGCCCTCGGTCTCGACCAGCTTGTGGAGCGCCGCCGCGCGCCGGTCGCACATGCAGGTCGCGGCAAGCCGCTTGGCGAAGGCGACGAGGTCAGCCTCAAGGTCCGTCGGCCGGTCGGGGAACGTCGCCAGCGTCGCGAACAGGCCGGCGTTCGCCTTCTCGGTCGTGTCCTCGACCACGGCGGCGAACACCTTCTCCTTGTCGCCGATCTGGTTGTAGATGGTCTGACGGGACACCCCGGCCTCCGCCGCTATCATATCGATGCTGGCGCCGGAAAACCCTTCCCGGGCGAAGACCCGGCTCGCGGTGTCGATGATCAGCGCGCGCTTCGGCAGCGGTCCACGCTGCGCCGCAGAAGAGTGTGTGAACTCCGTCACATCTGTCATGGCAACAAGATAGTGGGGGTTGACTGATTGGACAAGAGTGTCCAACAATATGGACGATTCCAGCGCGGACCGGAATGCGCTCGGTCCGTCCGCTGGAAGCGCGGTTTGGCGCAGACAGAAACCGAAAAGACGCGGCAGGCGCGGGGTTTGGCCCTGCAGTCAAAGCTCGCGCTCCGGTGCAGGGGAGCGTCCAGGCGCGAGGACTACTGACCGATTCCGTCTATTGTGCGGCGCACAATGATCAGAGTCAAAGAGCAATGCGATTCGGGCTTTCGTCCCGAGCCAAGAAGGCCCCTGCCATGAAGACCTCCACGAAATACGCCGTCGTCCTCGGCCTCCTCTCCGCCGTCGGGCCGTTCGCGATCGACATGTACCTGCCCGCCCTGCCGGCTATCTCCGCCGACCTCGACGCCACGACCGCCGCCACGCAGATGACCCTGATGGTTTTCTTCGTCACCTTCGGCGTGGCGCAGCTCGCCTATGGGCCGATCTCCGACATGATCGGACGCAAGAAGCCGCTCTATTTCGGCCTCGCCGTGTTCGCGCTCGGCGGCATCGGCTCGGGCCTCGCGCCGTCCATCGAGTGGCTGATCTTCTTCCGCTTCATCCAGGGCATCGGCGCCGCCGCCGCCATGGTCATTCCGCGCGCCGTGATCCGCGACCTCCATACCGGGGTCGAGGCCGCGCGGCTGATGTCGACGGTGATGCTGGTGTTCAGCGTCGCGCCGATCCTCGCCCCGCTCATCGGCAGCCTGGTCATCGTGCCGTTCGGCTGGCGGGCGGTCTTCGTCGCGATCACGCTGGTCGCGATGCTCGGTATCGTGCTCGTCGCCCTCGCGCTTCCGGAAACGCTTGGCCCGGAGCGGCGCTCGCGCTTCAGTTTCGCGACGGTCCGATCGAGCTTCGCGACGCTGTTCCGGGATCCGCGCTTCCTCGGGCTGACCTTCATCGGCGGGCTGGGGCTGGCGAGCTTCTTCGCCTTCATCGCCAATGCGTCCTTCATCTATATCGACCACTACGGCATGAGCCCGATGCAGTTCAGCATCGCCTTCTCGGTCAACGCCGTCGGCTTCATCGGGGCGTCGCAGTTCGCCGCCCGGCTCGCCGGCCGTCACGGGTTCAACCGCGTCATCACGACCGCGGTGTCGGCCTATGCGGCGATCGCGCTCGCGCTCCTCGCCGTGACCGCGATCGGCTTCGACAGCCTTCCGGTCCTGATGACCGGCCTGTTCCTCGCCTTCTCCTGCCTCGGCCTGGTGATTCCCTCATCGATGGTCATGGCGCTCGAGGAACACGGGCCGATCGCCGGCGTCGCCTCGGCACTCGGCGGGACGCTCCAGTTCCTCACCGGCGCGGTTATGATCACCATCGCGAGCCTCGTCTTCGACGGGACGTCGCTGCCCATGGTGGCGATCATCGCCGCCTGCTCGGTCGGCGCCTTCACGCTGGCGATGCTGACGCTCCGGCGCCGGACCCAGCCGGTCCCCGAACCGGCGGAATAGTCCGCTACGCCATCGGGCCGCGGAGTTCCGCCGCGGCCCGTTCCGACCTACATTCGGCGCCTCGGAGAATCATGCGATGCGCCAGTATCTCGACCTGATGCGCCACGTCCTCGACCATGGCGCGGTGAAGACCGACCGGACCGGCACCGGCACGCGCTCGGTGTTCGGCTACCAGATGCGCTTCGACCTCGAGGAGGGCTTCCCCCTCCTCACCACCAAGAAGCTGCACCTCAAGTCGATCATTCACGAACTGCTCTGGTTCCTCTCCGGCGACACCAACATCCGCTATCTCAGGGAGCATGGCGTCCGCATCTGGGACGAATGGGCCGATGCCGACGGCAATCTCGGCCCGGTCTACGGCGCCGAGTGGCGCTCCTGGGCGACGCCCGACGGCGGCTCGATCGACCAGATCGCGCAGGTCGTCGACCAGATCCGCCACACCCCCGATTCGCGCCGCCTGATCGTCACCGCCTGGAACCCCGCCGACGTCGAGAAGCAGGCGCTGCCGCCCTGCCACTGCCTCTTCCAGTTCTACGTCGCCGACGGCCGGCTTTCCTGCCAGATGTATCAGCGCTCGGCCGACATTTTCCTCGGCGTGCCGTTCAACATCGCCTCCTACGCGCTCCTCACCATGATGATGGCGCAGGTGACCGGCCTCCGGCCCGGCGATTTCGTCCACACCCTCGGCGACGCCCACCTCTATCTCAACCACATCGACCAGGCGCGGCTCCAGCTCGGCCGCGACCCACGGCCGCTCCCGCAAATGCGGATCAACCCCGAGGTCAACTCGATCTTCGATTTCGCCTATGCCGACTTCGCCCTCGAAGGCTACGACCCGCACCCTCACATCAAGGCGGAGGTGGCGGTGTGACTGGCGCCATCCGCCCCGCCCGCGCTGACGACGTCCCCGTCATCCTCGATCTGATCCGCGGCCTCGCGGCATACGAGAAGCTCGGCCACAAAGTCGAGGCGACCGAAGACGGCATCGCCGCCGCGCTTTTCGGCCCGTCGCCGCGCGTCTTCTGCGACCTCGCCGAGGCAGACGGCGCGGTGGCCGGCTTCGCGCTGTGGTTCTACTCGTTCTCGACCTTCGTCGGCCGCCATGGCATCTACCTCGAGGACCTGTTCGTTCGGCCGGAGTTTCGTGGCCGGGGCCTCGGCAAGGCGCTGGTCCGCAAGCTGGCGCGGCGCTGCCTTGACCAGAATCTTGGCCGTCTCGAGTGGTCCGTGCTTGATTGGAACGAGCCTGCCATCCAATTCTACCGCGCGCAGGGCGCCCGCCTCCTCGACGACTGGACCATGTGCCGGGTCGAGGGCGAGGCCTTGCGCACGCTTGGCGAGGCCCCATAGAAGCTTTGGTCCGACAGGAGACATGGCTTGAAGTCGATAGAGACCGCCATCGAGACGACGATCATGGCGGCGCGCTGGCTGCTGATCGTGTTCTACCTCGGCCTGGGGGCGGCGCTGATCGTCTACGCCATTTCGTTCATCTACAAGTTCATCAAGGTCGCGAGCGGCGTGCTCGAGTACGAGGAAGGCGAGATGATCCTCGCCATGCTCGGGCTGATCGACGCGGCGCTGGTGGCGAGCCTGCTCGTGATGGTGATGATCTCGAGCTACGAGAACTACGTGAGCCGTCTCGAAAACGCCAATACCGAACTGTCCTGGCTCGGCAAGCTCGATTCGGGAAGCCTCAAGATCAAGGTCGCCTCGTCGATCGTCGCGATTTCATCGATCCACCTCCTCCAGGTCTTCCTCAACGCCAACCAGTACACGGACATGAAGATCGTCATGTTCATGCTGCTGCACCTGACCTTCGTGGTGTCGGCGCTGCTCCTCGCCATCGTCGACCGCATCTCGTCGAAGACCAAGGACCCCAAGCAGCCATGACGGCGGCCGACCCGGAATTGCGCAGCCTCGCGGGACGCCGGTGAGCGATATCACGGTCTCGATCATTGCCGCCGTCGCCAGGAACGGGGTGATCGGCAACGACGGCGCCATGCCCTGGCGGCTCTCGAGCGACCTCCGGCGGTTCAAGGCGCTCACCCTGGGCAGGCCCGTGGTGATGGGGCGACGCACCTTCGAATCGATCGGCAGGCCGCTTCCTGGCAGGGCGAATTTCGTCGTCTCCCGCCGCGCCGGCTATCAACCGGAGGGGGTCGCGGTCGTCTCGTTCCTCGATGCTGCGCTTGCCGGGGCCAAGGATGTCGCCCGCCGCGACGGCGTCGGTGAGATCTTCGTGATCGGCGGCGGCGCCCTCTATGAAGCGGCTTTGCCCTTTGCCGACCGTCTCCACATCACTCATGTCGCCGCCAGCCCGGACGGCGACACCGCTTTTCCGCCGATCGATCCGGGCGCGTGGGTCAGGGTGTCCGAAGTGCACGTCCCGGCGGGCGACACGGACTCGGCCGCCACGCTTTATGCGGTGTATCAGCGCCATCAGGACATCGGCTCCCGTTGACAGGAGGCAGGTCCCGCACCAAGTGGAAGGCGTTCACGCTAAGCAGCGGCCGCATCGTAGCGGGGTCGGCGTTGTAAGGCCCGGCTAGTTCGCATATAAACCGCGGCACATCGAATAATCGGCGTCGCGCCGTTTTCCCGCGATCGTACGAAGCTCGGAAAGGAGCGAAATGCCCTGGAATAATCAATCCAGCGGCGGTGGCGGCTGGAAGGGGGGCAATGGCGGCCCCTGGGGCCAGCCTCCCCGCAGTACCGGCGGCGGTGGCGGGGGACCCACACCTCCCGACCTCGAGGAGCTCCTGCGACGCAGCCAGGACAGACTGAAGCGTGTCCTCCCCGGCGGCGGGCGCAAGCTCAATCCGCTCACCATCATCGGCATCCTGGTGATCGTGGCGGCAATCGTCGCCTACAATTTCTTCACCTTCCGGGTGCAGCCCGACGAGGTCGGCGTGGTGCTGTTTTTCGGCAAGTATGACCGCGACGCCCCGCCAGGCCTGAACTTCCGCCTCCCCTACCCGATCGAGACCGTCTACACGCCGCGGGTCACGCGCGTGAACCGCGTCACGATCGGCCAGTTCGCCGACGACCAGGCGAGCGGAACCGCAGGCCGCGACATTCCCGAAGAGAGCCTTATGCTCACCGGCGACGAGAACATCGTCGACATCGATTTCTCGGTCTTCTGGGTCATCAACAACGCATCCAACTTCCTGTTCAGCATGGAAGACCCGGAGGGCACGGTGAAAGCCGCCGCCGAGAGCGCCATGCGCGAGGTGGTCGGCCGGTCCGACATCACCCCGCTCCTCACCCAGGCCCGTCAGATCACCGAAACCGACGTGCAGAAGCTCATCCAGGACACCATGGACGGCTACGGCGCCGGCGTGCAGATCACCCAGGTCCAGCTTCTGAAGGTCGACCCGCCGGGTGAGGTCATCGCGTCCTTCCGCGACGTGCAGGCCGCCCGCGCCGACCAGGAGCGGCTCCAGAACGAGGCCCAGACCTACGCCAACCGCGTCATCCCGGAGGCGCGCGGGCAGGCCTCGCAGATCACCGAGGCGGCCATAGCCTATCGCGATCGCCTCACCAACGAGGCGCAGGGCCAGGCCGACCGTTTCAGCCAGGTGCTCGAGAGCTACCTCGCCTCGCCGGACGTCACCCGGCGGCGCATGTATCTCGAAACCCTGCAGGAAGTGTTCTCGACCACCGACAAGGTGATCATCGACGAAAGCACCGGCGGCACCGGCGTCGTCCCGTACCTCCCGCTCGACCAGCTCAACCGGAACCGGAACACGCCGACCACCGGTACAGGAGACGGCCGATGAGGCGCGGCATCTTCGGAGGCGTCGGCCTCGTCATCCTCGCCGTGATCGCGATCGCGGTCTATCTCTCGATCTTCATCGTCAGCCAGACCCAGCAGGCGCTGGTGCTTCGCTTCGGCCAGGTCGTGCGCGAAGTGGCGGACCCCGGCCTCTATTACAAGCTGCCCTTGATCGACAACGTCGTCTACTTCGACAAGCGCATCCTCGACCTCGATTCGCCGCCGCTCGAGATCATCGCCTCCGACCAGAAGCGCCTGGTGGTCGATGCCTGGGGACGCTACCGGATCATCAATCCGCTCTTGTTCTACCAGTCGGTCGGCAGCATCGAGGTCGCCGACCAGCGCCTCTCGGTGCTCCTCAACTCCGCGGTGCGTCAGGTGCTCGGCGACGCCACCTTCATCCAGCTGGTTCGTGACGAGCGGGCCAACCTGATGTCGCGGATCACCGCCCGCGTCGACCGCGAGGCGCGGAGCCTCGGCGTCGAGGTGGTCGACGTGAAGATCAGGCGCGCCGATCTGCCCGAGGCCAACAGCCAGGCCATCTACGAGCGGATGCAGACGGAGCGTCAGCAGGAGGCGACCCAGATCCGCGCCCTCGGCGAGCAGCAGGCGCGGCGTATCCGCGCCGAGGCGGACCGCGAGGCCGTGGTCATCGTCGCCGAGGCCCAGAAGCAGTCGGAGCAGGTACGGGGCCGCGGCGAAGCGGATCGCAACAGCATCCTTGCCCTGGCCTTCAACGCCGATCCGGAGTTCTTCGCCTTCTACCGGTCGATGCAGGCCTACGAGCTGGGACTGGGCGGCACCGACACCCGCTGGGTGATCAGCCCGGACTCCGAGTTCTTCCGGTTCTTCAACGACTCGGATGCGCTTGCCGCCCCGGAGGAAGTCCGTCCCGAGCCGACCGCACCGGCGCCCGCGCCGGCTGCCGGGGTGGCGCCGGACGAGGCCGCGGAGCCGGACACGGCGACAGCCACACCGGCGACGCCCGATACGGCGCCTGCGACGGCCCCTGTCGAGCCCGTGCCGCCTCCGGCCGCTCCGGCAACGGCGAGCGAGGACGTCGTCGTCCCCGCGCCGGCGGCCGACGGTCCGGCGGCGGCGACCGGCGACCCCATCACGATCGAGTGAGGGGAACGGGCGACGGCGGTCTTTGGGCCTTCTGCCGTCGCCATTTCGCCCAATTTCGAGACTGTCAGTGGGGTGTCGGATTTCGCGCGGCAGGCTGATGTGTCCTGAGGCCGCTGCTTAGGAGGTTGGCCCATGGCCGCATTGGCATACCGTGTGTCCCGTTTCGGCCGCCTGACCGGGCTCGCGTCTGCGATCGCCTTCGGCGCCATGCTCGCGACGCATCCGGTCCAGGCAAAGGGGCCGGAGTCCGTCGCTGACGTCGCCGCCGACCTGCTCGATTCGGTGGTGAACATTTCCACCAGTCAGACGGTCACCGGCTCGCGGGGCATCCAGCCGCCGGCTCTGCCGGATGGGTCGCCCTTCCAGGACTTCTTCGACGATTTCTTCGATCGCTCGCCCGGCGGCGACGGAGGTCAGAGTCCGCGCCGCGTGCAGTCGCTCGGCTCGGGCTTCGTCATCGACGATTCAGGCGTCATCGTCACCAACAACCATGTGATCGAGGGCGCCGACGAGATCACGGCCAACTTCGCCGACGGCACCAAGCTCATCGCGACGCTGATCGGCACCGACGAGAAGACCGACATCGCCGTGCTCAAGGTCGAGCCGGTGAAGCCGCTCAAGGCGATCCCGTTCGGCGATTCCGAGGTGATGCGCGTCGGCGACTGGGTGATGGCGATCGGCAATCCCTTCGGCCTCGGCGGCACCGTCACCGTCGGCATCGTCTCGGCCCGGAACCGCGACATCAATTCCGGCCCCTACGACAACTTCATCCAGACCGACGCCTCGATCAACCGCGGCAATTCCGGCGGCCCGCTGTTCAACATGGAAGGCGAGGTCATCGGCATCAACACCGCGATCATCTCGCCGACCGGCGGTTCGATCGGCATCGGCTTCGCGATTCCCTCAAGCACGGCGCTCAACGTCATCAACCAGCTCCGCGAGTTCGGCGAGACCCGGCGCGGCTGGCTCGGCGTCCGCATCCAGGAAGTGACCGACGAGGTCGCCGAGGGCCTGTCGATGGCCGAGTCCGCCGGTGCGCTGGTCGCTGGCGTCACCGAGGAGAGCCCTGCGGCGCTCGCCGGCATCGAGCCGGGCGACGTGATCATCGAGTTCGACGGGCGCAAGGTGGGCGCCATGCACGAACTGCCGCGCATGGTCGCCGACCAGCCGATCGGCAAGGAGGTGCCGGTCCTCATCCTCCGCAAGGGCGAGCAGCAGACCGTCACCGTCACCCTCGGCCGCCTCGAGGACTCCGAGGAGGTCGCCGCGCTCGACGAGGACGCGCCCGAGGCAGAGGCCGACGAGCCGGCGCCGCCGCCGGTCATTGCCGGCCCGCTCGGCCTGACGCTTGCCGATCTTTCCCCGACGCTCCGCACCGAGTTCGGCATCGAGGAAGAGGTCAACGGCGTGGTGGTCACCGAGGTCGCCGAGAACAGCGCCGCCGCCGAGAAGCGCGTCCAGGCCGGCGACGTGATCATCGAGATTTCGCAGGAGCCGGTCGCGACCCCGGCCGATGTCGACAGCCGTATCGCGCAACTGAAGACCGAGGGACGGAAGTCGGCGCTGTTCCTCCTCGCCAATAAGGACGGCGACCTGCGCTTCGTCGCAGTGACGCTGGAGTAGTCCGGAGTTCGGCTGCCACGGTCGAGATGCCGGGGGCACGGGCAGCGACTTCGCTCATACCCGCCTGCGAGCGCTTGAAGGAACTGGAAGCGCGGCCAATCGATCGGACCCGGGCTTTTCAACAAGCGGGGAGGTTCGCCCTCTTCCGTCTGCGGCGTCGATCCGTTCCAGAAGCCCGGTTACGCCAGACCCGGCCGAGCGGCCTCCCACATCGCCCGGTCGATGCGATAGAGCACGTGCGCCGCGAGCTTGTGATCCGGCGCGATCGCGGGATGCAGGAAGTCGCCCTCCGCATCATGGACCATGCCGATCTTCTCCATCACCCGCCGGGAACGCGTGTTCCATGCGGCCGTGAACGACACGAGCGTCTCCAATCCGAGCCGCGTGAACGCGTCGTCGATCACGGCCCTGGCGCCCTCGCTGGCGTATCCGCTCCCCCATGATTCGCGGGAGAACCGCCAGCCGATCTCCACGGCGGGCGCGAAGGACGCCGCAAAGGTGACGTCGGCGAGCCCGATGAAGCCGATGACGTCGCCGCTCGCCTTCACCTCCGCCGCGTAGAGGCCGTAGCCCCTCTCATCGATCCGCGCCCGTTCGCGTGCGGCCAGGGCATCCGACTCCGCGCGATCCAGGGCCCGGACGAAAAACTCCATCACCCGCGGGTCGGCATTGAGCCGGGCAAAGGGCTCGAGGTCCGCCTCCCGCCAGTTGCGGAGGCGGAGCCGCTCCGTCTCGATCAGGACCGGCCGCATCATCCGGTCCTTCCCCGCTTCAGTCGAGCACGTGGCTGACCATGCCGTCGGCCAGCTTCGGCTCGAACCAGGTCGATTTCGGCGGCATGATCGCGCCGGCATCGGCCACCGCGATCAGGTCGCTCATCTGCGTCGGGTAGAGCGCGAAGGCCACCGCATGCTCGCCGGTGGCGACGCGCCGCTCGAGTTCCGCCAGTCCGCGGCCGCCACCGACGAAATCGATCCGCTTGTCCTTGCGCTGGTCGGTGACGCCGAACAGCGGCTCGATGACGTGGCGGGTAAGGAGCGTGATCGGCAGGCGTCCGATCGGATCGTCAGACGGGATCAGCTCGGGGCGAATCGCAAGACGATGCCACCGGCCGCCAAGCACCATGCCGAACACCCCGGCCGACTGCGGCGCGACCGGCTCGGGCGACGGCTCCACCGTGAAGTCCTTGCCAAGCGCCTCGACCAGCGCCTCCGGGCTCCGGCCGTTGAGATCCCGGAGCACCCGGTGATAGCCGAGGATGGTCATCTCATGCGCGGGGAAGAGCACCGAGAGGAAATAGCGCACCGATTCCGGCTCGTTGCCCCGCGCCTCGGCGACCCGCGAGGCGGCCGCCGAGCGGTGGTGTCCGTCGGCGATATAGAGCGCCGGCAGCGCGTCCACGGCGCGGGTCAGCGTCACGATCGCAGAATCGTCGGTGATCCGCCACATCTGATGGCGGACGCCGTCGGGCCAGGTGACGTCGACCTCGGCCGGACCCGTCGCCGCCGCGGCGAGGACCGCATCGATGGCAGGCGCTGCGGGGTAGGCCATCATCACCGGACCGGTCTCGGCGTTCACCGCCTCGATCTGGCGGACGCGGTCGTCCTCCTTCACCGGCGTGGTCAGCTCGTGCTTCCGGATGCGGTTGGTCCGGTAGTCCGCGACCGAGGCGACGGCCGCGAGCCCGGTCTGGGCATGGCCTTCGCGGGTCAGGCGGTAGACGTAGTAGGCAGGGGCGGCGTCGCGGACAAGAACGCCTTCCCGGATCATCCCGTCGAGGTTCTCGGCCGCCTTGGCGTAGACGGCGTCGCCATAGGGGTCGACATCGGCCGCGAGGTCGATCTCGGGCTTCGAGACATGCAGGAAGCTCCACGGCCTGCCGGCTGCTGCGACCCGCGCCTCGGCGCTCGAGAGCACGTCATAGGGCGGCGCAAGCACCTCCGCCGCCCGTCCAGGCGCGGGACGGAGGGCACGGAACGGGCGGATCAGGGTCAAGGAGGGTCTCCGGTCGGCGGGTGAGTGCGGCGCCGGTTCTAGTCGCACGCATCCACCGTTTCAAGGATGCCGTCCCCCGTACCGGATGAGTCCGGTCCGTGAGCCGCGACGCCTGGCGTTCGCCCAATGTTCTTCCCGGCGCCATTTGACGAACCTCACACCCCGGACTAGGGATTCCCGCGCTGACTCGTTAAGACCGGATCAAGTCTTGGCGGGCCAGAAGGATGTACGCGCCGTCTGGAGGCAATCGTCGTTCGTCCATGGCAATCACGCTCGATCCCGCGACGATGTTCATCGGGCTCATGGCCTCGACCTTCGCGGCGGTGCTTCTGCTGCTTTGGACCTATGTCCTCAACCGCCATGAACGCAGCCTGCTCTGGGTCGCCGTCGCATTTCTCCTCAGCTCCATCAGCATCCTTGCGATGGCGGGCCGCGAAACGCTGCCGAAATGGGTGTCCATCGAGCTGGGCGTCGCGGTGCTCCTCACGGGTATCGGTCTCGTCTGGGTCGCCGCGCGAACCTTCAACGGCATGCCGACGCGCCCGTGGATCGTGGCGATCGGCCCGGCGATCTGGCTCATGGCCTGCCGTATTCCCGGCTTCGTCGACGATTTCGACGCGCGGATGATCCTGTCGGCGCTGCTCATCGCACCGTACTACGGACTTGCGGCCATCGAATTTCGCAGGGGCGACCGCCTCAAGACCCGCATCATCACCAGCGTGGTCTTGCTGGGACAAAGTGCGTTCGTGCTCGTCCGGGTGCCTCTGGTCATCCTCGATTCGCCTGCCGGCACGGCGTCGTTTGCCGATTCGTCCTGGTTCAGCATCTCGGCGCTTGAATCGGCCATCTTCGTGCAGGTGGTCAGCTTCCTCATGATCTCGCTGACCAAGGAGCGGGTCGAGAACCGGCTCCGCGCCGCGGCGCTGACCGATGCCCTCACCGGCCTGCCCAACCGGCGCGCCTTCTTCGACTGGGCCGAGGCGGCGATCGCCCGCGGCGCGCGGAACGGCAGCCCGGTCGCCGCGATCGTCTTCGACCTTGATCGCTTCAAGGACATCAACGACCGCTTCGGCCACCCGGTCGGCGACGCCGTCATCCAGACCTTCGCCGCCGCCGCCAGGCACCGGCTCCGCGCCGGCGATTTCGTCGCTCGGCTGGGCGGCGAGGAGTTTGCGGTCGCCCTCCCCGACACGACCGGCGCCGAGGCCTGCCTCGTGGCGCTTCAGGTCAACCAGGCCTTCGAGGCGGCGGTTGCGGCCATGGCCCCGGGCGGTCTGAGCGGCACCGCCTGCGCCGGCGTTGCGCAGACGCCGGTCACCACGGCCTGCACCCTCGAGGACCTGATCATCGCGGCCGACCGCGCCCTCTACGAGGCGAAGAACATCGGCCGCGGCCAGGTGCGGCTCAGCGAGACCCAGGCCCCCCGGCTCCGCGTCCGTGCGGCGTAGCGCCGACGTCCGACACTGTGGCCACGGTCCTTCAGATGAGTTCCCGCCCAACCGCCTTCCCTGACACCCACATCTGATCCTCGGGCGTCAGCACTGCCTTCGGATCGGATGCGGCGAGCAGCTCTTTCGGCCTACGCCGCCACCTTGGGCAACTCGTCCAGCGCCTGCCGGAGCTTCGCCTCGTCGTAGTCGCGGTCCTCGAGCTTGCCGGCGAAGTAGTCGGTATAGGCCTGCATGTCGAAATGGCCGTGGCCGGAGAGGTTGAAGAGGATGGTCTCGGCTTTGCCTTCCGCCTTGCACCGGAGCGCCTCGTCGAAGGCGACGCGGACGGCGTGGGTCGATTCCGGCGCCGGCACGATGCCCTCGGCGCGGGCGAAGGTGACGCCGGCATCGAAGCACGGCAGCTGCCGCACGGCCTTGGCCTCGATCAGCCCGAGTTCCTTGAGGTGGCTGACCATCGGCGCCATGCCGTGGTAGCGCAGCCCGCCCGCATGGAAGGCCGGCGGGATGAAGGTCGAGCCGAGCGTGTGCATCTTGACCAGCGGCGTCAGGTGCCCGGTGTCGCCGAAGTCGTAGGCGTACTCGCCCCGCGTCAGCGACGGGCAGGCCGCCGGCTCGGCGGCGATGACGCGCACGGACTTGCCCTCGCGGAGCCGCTTGCCGATGAACGGGAAGGCGATGCCGGCGAAGTTCGAGCCGCCGCCGGCGCAGCCGATCACCACGTCCGGCCAGTGGCCCGCCATCTCCATCTGCTCGATCGCCTCGATGCCGATCACCGACTGGTGGATCAGCACATGGTTGAGCACGCTGCCGAGCGCATAGTTGGTGTCGGGATTGGTGGCCGCGACTTCGACCGCCTCGGAGATCGCGATGCCGAGGCTGCCCGGCGAGTCCGGGTCCATGTCGAGGATGGCGCGGCCGGAATTGGTCTCGGTGCTGGGGCTCGCGATGCAGGTCGCGCCGTAGGTCTCCATCAGTGCCCGGCGGTAGGGCTTCTGGTTGAAGCTGACCTTCACCATGTAGACCTTGACCTCGATGCCGAAGAGCTGGCCGGCAAAGGCGAGCGAGGAGCCCCACTGCCCGGCGCCGGTCTCGGTCGAGAGCTTCGTGATCCCGGCCTCCTTGTTGTAGAAGGCCTGCGCCACCGCCGTGTTGGGCTTGTGGCTGCCCGACGGGCTCACGCCCTCGTACTTGTAGAAAATCCGCGCCGGGGTATCGAGCGCCTTCTCCAGCCGCCGCGCACGATAGAGCGGTGCGGGCCGCCACAGCTTGTAGACCTCGCGGACCGGGTCCGGGATCTCGATCTCGCGCTCGGCCGATACTTCCTGCGCGATCAGCGCCATCGGGAAGATCGCGGAGAGGTCGGCCGGGCCGATCGGCTGGCCCGTACCGGGGTGGAGCGGCGGCGGCGGCGCCGGCAGGTCGGCGGCGATGTTGTACCAGGCCCGCGGGATCCGCTCCTCGGGCAGAAGATATTTGATCGTGTCGGTCATAATTCCCCCCGTATTTGACTGGCGGGAAAAAGCATAGCGTGTCACGCCCGCGCTTGTCGCGGCGAAGAGTCACGGGGCTGCATGCAGTCCTGCGGGAGCCCGAAGGTATTGGCGAGGCCGCGCTGTCCCGCGCCGGTGACCCTGAGAGCGCGGCTATCGGGAACGCGGACGACCCATTTCAGTTCAAGCAGACGAAGGAGGAGTGCCGCACCGAGTTGTCCTGCAAGATGATGTCGGCGTTCGCTCCAGTCCAGGCACGTCCGACAGAGTGGCCGGCCGGATCGTCGCTTCCAGCCAAGGTCGATCCCGAATTCGGTAAAGAACCGGATGCCCTCGTCCGTGACCAGGCCGGCGCCATCGGCAATCGCAACATATCCCCGCTCGCACAAGGAATCCGCGAGCGCGAGGGCAATCCGTCCCGCGATATGGTCGTAGCATGTCCGCGCGATGCGCAACGCTTCATCCCGAGGGCCGATCGGATGATGCCTCGGCGGGCCCGACGCGGCGACCGCCATCAGGGCCTGCATGGCCTGCGCGACGTCCGGCGAGGCAAGCCGATAGTAGCGGTGACGCCCTTGCCTCTCCACGGCGATCAGTTCGGCCTCCGTCAACCTGGCGAGATGGCCGCTGGTGGTCTGGGCAGTGACCCCGGCATGACGCGCCAGTTCGCCGGCGGTCAGCGGCACGCCACCCATCAACGCCGACAGGATGTTTGCACGGGCGGCGTCCCCTATGAGGGCAGCAACCCCTGCGATCGCGTTGCCCGAAGCGGTGTTGGCCATGAGCCAAGCATACCGGGCCCTCGTGTCGTCGTCAGCCTTCCATATTTCGGCCGACACCGAAACATCCCCTGAGTCGCCCGCGCTAGAAGGGCGGGGAGACTCTGCTCGGGACGCAGGTGGGAATTGGCAGCGGAAACGTCGAATCTGACAAGGGAACTGGCACTGCTGCTGGTCCTCTCGACACTCTGGGGAGCCTCATACGCCTTCATCAAGGTCGGGGTCGAAACCATCCCGCCCGTGACGCTGATCGCGGCCCGGACCTGCATTGCCGGGATGGTGTTGCTCGCCGTCATCCGGTGGCGCCGTCTGACGCTGCCCAAGGATCTCCGAACCTGGCGCCGATTCCTGTTTCAGGCTTGCCTCAACAGCGTGATCCCGTTCACCCTGATCGCCTGGGCGCAACAGACGATCGACGCCGCACTGGCCACGATCCTCAACGCCACGTCGCCGATCTTCGCCTTCCTGCTGACTGCCCTCGTCACCCGCCATGAAGCCGTCACCGGACGCAAGCTGCTCGGAATCGGTGTGGGGATTGCCGGCATCTGCCTTGTCGTGGGCGTCCAGGCTCTCCACGGTGTCGCACGGGAGCTGTGGGCCGAGTTCGCCATCGTTGCCGCGACCATCTGCTATGCCGGCGCGGCGATCTTCGGAAAGACCTTCAAGGGGCTCGATCCGATCATGCCGGCGGCGGGGTCGATGCTATGCGGCGCGGCGATCCTCGCTCCCGCAAGTCTCATCGCCGAGCACCCCTGGACTCTGGTGCCGTCGTTCGAGTCCGTTGTCGCCTTGCTTGGCCTGTCGGTGTTCTCCACGGCGCTCGCCTTCGTGATCTATTTCCGGCTGATCCGGAGCCTCGGCTCGGTCGGCACCACGGCACAGGCCTACTTGCGGGTGCCTTTCGGCGTGGTCATCGGAGTCGTATTCCTGGGCGAAAGCCTGACCCCGACCGCATGGATCGGATTGGTCTGCGTCGTTATCGGAGTAGCGGCAATGACCATCCCCTCGCGCGAGACAGCGACGGCGAATTGAGGTACAGCGAACCGACCCCGGTACCGGCTGGCCTAGCGATCCGCTGGAGTATTCGCCCCAAGTGCCCGGACCCGACGCCATCCTGATTGCCGGACCGACCGCGAGCGGCAAGTCGCGGCTCGCCGTGGCGCTCGCCCGCGAGCATGGCGGCGTGGTGATCAACGCCGACTCGATGCAGGTCTACCGCGAGCTCCGTGTCCTCTCGGCGCGGCCATCGGCCGTGGATGAAGCCGCCGTCCCGCATCGGCTCTACGGCCACGTCCCGGCCGCTACCCGCTATTCGGTCGGCCAATGGTTGGTCGACGTCCGACACGTGCTCGCCGAGGTGCAGGCGATGGAACACGTGCCGGTCTTCGTCGGCGGCACCGGCCTCTATTTCAAGGCGCTGACCGAGGGCCTTGCCTCGATTCCGCCGATCCCGCCCGAGGTCCGCAACCGCGTGCTGGCGGCAGCAGAGGGCGTGCCGGCGACGGCGCTCCACGCTCGCCTCGCCGCGATCGACGCCGAGACCGCCGCCGGGCTCCGGCCGAGCGACCGCGCCCGCATCCTCCGCGCCATCGAGGTGATGGAGGCCACCGGGACGCCGCTGTCCCGCCTTCGCCACGGCCAGGCTTCGCCGCCGCTCGTCGCCGCCGCGCACGCCACCAGGATCGTACTCGATCCGCCCCGCCCGTGGCTCCACCAGCGCATTGCCGAGCGGGCCGACCGCATGGTCGGCGACGGCGCCATCGACGAGGCTCGCGCCCTCGGCCGCCTCGGCCTGTCCGCCGACCTCCCCGCCATGAAGGCGATCGGCGTCCGCCAGTTCCTCGACCATGACCAGGGCAAGCTCACCCTCGCCGAAGCGCTCGCTTCGGTGAAGACCGAGACGCGCCGCTACGCCAAGCGCCAGATGACGTGGTTCCGCCACCAGATGGCCGACTGGCCGAGGCTCGATCCCGTCGCCGCCGGTCTGTGATCGCCAAATTGCACCGCCGCGTCGACGCGCTTGACATCCTCCCGTTGTAGGAATATATGCCGCTCATTCCCGTCGCGAAGGGTCGCGCTCTGGAGGCGTCTTTTGTGCGGAGCGGGATGCGGCGCACCCTGCTGGCGGTCTCGCAAGCCGACCATCGGGGGGCTCCGGCCGGGACCGTGGGGCACGACGACCCTGCCGCCCGAAGGCTTAAGGCGGGCAACCGCCGAAGACGCCTGGCCGGAGACCTGCTCAAATCGCCGCGGCGGGCGCTGTTGAAGCGCCCAAACACCGGACTGCCCGGACTGGCGTGACAACAGCGCCCGCCAACCCCTTCGAAATGCGAAGGGCGACACCCGAGGGTGGATTGAGGCGAAGCCGAAACCCACCGGAATCATCGGCAAACTCGGGCGATATCGCCGCGAGGCGAATGGTGCTGCCGGCTTTTCCCCAGATTTTCCATTGACCGCTGCGCCGTGCATGATTATTTTGCCCCGCAGCAATCGGAGCATCGGCGACATGGCCGCGACATTCGTGATCGTACTTGGGGAGCGCACCGCCACGATGGCCTGACAGCCGTCGCGACAGGTGGTGCGCTGAGACAGAGGCCCGGAAGGGCCTTTTTTATTGGCAAAAATCCGACAGAAGACCAGGTTGGCGTGAGGTAGCGAGATGAAGAACGGGCGTAGCAAGCCGGCGCAGAAGCAGGCGCCGCAGGCACAGCAGCACTCCTCGAAGCACGGGACCGAGATGACCGGCGCGGAGATGGTCGTCCAGGCCCTCGCCGACCAGGGCGTCGAGCACGTCTTCGGCTATCCCGGCGGCGCGGTGCTGCCGATCTACGACGAGATCATCCAGCAGGAGCGCGTCCAGCACATCCTCGTCCGCCACGAGCAGGGCGCCGGCCACGCGGCCGAGGGCTATGCCCGCTCGACCGGCAAGGTCGGCGTCGCGCTGGTCACCTCCGGCCCCGGGGCCACCAACATGGTCACGCCGCTCGCCGACGCGCTGATGGACTCGATCCCGATCGTCTGCATCACCGGCCAGGTCCCCACCCACCTGATCGGCAACGACGCCTTCCAGGAATGCGACACAGTCGGCATCACCCGGCCGGCGACCAAGCACAACTGGCTGGTCCGCGACGTCAACGACCTCTCCCGCGTCCTCCACGAGGCCTTCTATGTCGCCAAGGCCGGCCGGCCCGGCCCGGTGCTGGTCGACGTCCCCAAGGACGTCCAGTTCGCGCGCGGCATCTATACCGGCCCAAGCCATGTCGAGCATCGATCCTACCGGCCCCGCACCAAGGGCGACCCGCAGGCGATCCGCGCCGCGATCGACCTGATCGCCAAGGCCAAGCGGCCGGTATTCTACACCGGCGGCGGGGTCGTCAATTCCGGCCCGCGCGCCGCGGAGCTGCTGCGCGAGCTCGTCCACCTCACCGGCTACCCGATCACCTCGACGCTGATGGGCCTCGGCGCCTACCCGGCCGCCGACCCGCAATGGCTCGGCATGCTCGGCATGCACGGCACCTGGGAGGCGAACCACGTGATGCACGACTGCGACCTGATGGTCGCGATCGGCGCGCGCTTCGACGACCGCATCACCGGCCGCGTCAACGCCTTCTCCCCCAACTCGAAGAAGATCCAGATCGACATCGATCCGTCCTCCGTCAACAAGAACGTCCGCGTGGACCTGCCGATCATCGGCGATGTCGCCGAGGTGCTCGAGGACATGCTCATCGTCTGGAAGGCGGAGAAGCCGAAGGTCGACCAGTCCGCGCTCAAGGCGTGGTGGCACCAGATCGAGGAGTGGCGGGCGCGGGACTGCCTCGCCTACCGGCAGAACGCCGACATCATCATGCCGCAATACGCCATCGAGCGGCTCTATGCGGCGACCCGCGACAAGGACGTCTACATCACCACCGAGGTCGGCCAGCATCAGATGTGGGCCGCGCAGTTCTTCCGCTTCGAGGAGCCCAACCGCTGGATGACCTCCGGCGGCCTCGGCACCATGGGCTACGGCCTGCCCGCCGCGGTCGGCGTCCAGGTCGCCCACCCGGACAGCCTGGTCATCGACATCGCCGGCGACGCCTCGGTGCTGATGACCATGCAGGAGATGTCGACGGCGGTGCAGCACCACCTGCCGATCAAGATCTTCATCCTCAACAACCAGTACATGGGCATGGTCCGCCAGTGGCAGCAGCTCCTCCACGGCAACCGCCTGTCGCACAGCTACATGGATTCGCTGCCCGATTTCGTGAAGCTCGCCGAGGCCTATGGCTGCGTCGGCATCCGGGCGGAGAAGCCGGGGGAGCTCGACGACAAGATCGAGGAGATGATCAGCGTCAAGCGGCCGGTGCTGTTCGACTGCCGGGTCGCCGCGCTCGCCAACTGCTTCCCGATGATCCCCTCGGGCAAGGCGCATAACGAGATGCTCCTGCCCGACGAGGCGAGCGACGAGGCGGTCGCCAACGCCATCGACGCCCGCGGCAAGGCGCTGGTGTAGTGATGGGCCTTCCGCTTCCGCTACGCCTCCTCTCCCGTTGGGAGAGGATAGCGCAGCACGATCGCTTGCGATCGATGCGGCCCCCGGACTTGATCCGGGGGTTGGTGAGGGGCGCGACCTCACGGCAACGGGCCCCTGCTCCGATCTTCGCGGAAGGGCCTCGCCCCTCACCAAGCCCCGCTGCTCCCTTCGCGGGCCCATACCCAGCCGACACGCCAGCCAGAGGATCGAGCCCGACATGAGCGAAGCCACCACGAGAAAGTCCGCCGCGCGCGGCAAGCCGGCCGCCGCCCCCTCCCACGCCGTCCCCGCCAGCAAGCCCCCGCCCAGGCACCACAATCGCGCGGTGCTGCCGCCGGCCTCGGCCTATTTCATCGAGGAGACGAAGGACCTCAACGAGCGCCATGTGCTGTCGATCATCGTCGACAACGAACCCGGCGTGCTCGCCCGCGTCATCGGCCTCTTCTCCGGCCGCGGCTACAATATCGACAGCCTGACGGTGTCGGAGACGGAGCATGCCAAGCACCTCTCCCGCATCACCATCGTCACCACCGGGACGCCGATGGTGCTCGCCCAGATCAGGAACCAGCTCGACCGCATGGTCCCGGTTCACGCCGTGATCGACCTCACCGCGCAAGGTAACCCGCTCGAGCGCGAGCTGGCGCTGGTCAAGGTGACGGGCCGCGGCAACGACCGGGTCGAGGCGCTCCGCATCGCCGACGCCTTCGAGGCCGAGGTGGTCGACGCCACCACCGAGCACTTCGTCTTCCAGCTCACCGGCCGCACCGACAAGGTCGAGCAGTTCATCGCCATCATGGCCCCGCTCGGCCTGGTCGAGATCTGCCGCACCGGCAGCGCCGCCCTGAGCCGCGGCGCGGGGGGATTGGACGACTGAACGCTTCACCCGGTCGGCCGACCGGCACACTTCGCAGAGGTGAACGGGCTGTCGAGCCTAGTCGAGCCTCGGCGTGGACGCTGCGAACGCCTCGACCTGCGCGAGGTCGACGACCCCGGCATCCGAACCGAGCCCTGTGGCGACCAGGGCCGATGTCGCGGTGCCCAGGTCGCATGCCTGTCTGAGGTCGCGTCCATAGGCGAGCCCGGCGACGAACCCGCCGCAATAGCTGTCGCCGCAGCCCGTCGTGTCGCGCACGGTGACCGCGAAGCCCGGTACCCGAAACTGCTCGTCGCCGGTATGGACGTACGATCCCTTCGCGCCCCACTTGAAGACACATGCGCCGGCGCCCATCGCGAGGAAGGTCTCCGCGATCTCCGCCGGCTCGCTCTTGCCGGACAGGAAGGCGGCTTCCTCCATCGACGGCATGAAGTAATCGACGTTCGGCAGGAGATCCGTCAGGAGACCCATCGTGTTTTCGTTCGGCGCGATGAGGTCGAAGGACGTCGTCAGGCCCTTCGACCTGGCATGGGCGAGCAGCGCCGCACTCGGGCCGGCGTCCATTGCGTTCAGGAGGCCGGTGCCGCCATGGTGCAGGAAGCGCGCGTCGCACACCGCATCGAACTGGTCGGGCGTCACCAGGAGGTCGTCGGACGCGCCCCGGCTGTGCAGCGCCGGACGGTCGCCGTTCGGCCGGATGGCGAGGATGGTGGCGGAGGTGCGCTTGCCGTCGCTTCGCTGCACCATCGAGCAGTCGATGCCCATGCGCCGGTATTCGTCCACGATGAAATTGCCCATCGCGTCCTTGCCGACGCAGGCGACGGTCGCGGTCGCTATGCCGAGCTTGGCGGCGTTCATCACCGCGCCGGCCGCGGTTCCCGCCGGGTTCATCCGGATTTCCTCGATGAAGGCGACGTTTCCCCCGTCGGGAATCGCCTCGACCGTCCGGCCGGCGATATCGAGGATGGTGAGGCCTACGAAGGTCGCGTCGAACTTTGGCATCGGCTTTCTTTTTGATCTCAACCACGTTGGTTTGGAGCGGCCCGCCCGGTCCAGCCGCGTGGCGCCTGTCATGACACCCAAGCTTAACGCATCAGCCCGCCCGGATGGAGTCTCGGCGCGACCTCAGTCGTCTCTTCGCGAAGCGGACAACGGCCGTGGCCCAGCGGCACGACAAGGACCAGGCCCCTACCCCAGCGTCTTCGCCGTGGTCCGCCGGAGCCGGATGGAGAGAATCCGCCCGAGCGCCAGGAGCAGGTCGCGGCCGAGACCGGGATTTCTATCGGCGAAGGCGGAAAACTGCTCCGGCGTGAGCGTTGCCACCGCGCAGTCGCGCACGGCCCAGGCGCCGGCCGAGCGTGGTCCGCCGTCGAAGAAGGATTGCTCGCCCACCACCGAGCCGGCGCCGAAGCGCGCCAGCCGTCCAAAGCTCTGCCCGTCGCTCGCATGCGCCATGACCTCGACCTCGCCATCGAGCACGATGCAGAGGGACCGGTCGGCCGTGCCACGGAGGATCACCGCCTCCCCTGCCGCAATGCGCCTCAATCCGGCGGCATCGAGCAGCCGCTCCCAGTCCGCGTCGCTCCAGTGCGGCAGGGACAGCCGGTCGCTCCCCGCGTCCATTCGGCCTGTGTCGCGGAGCGCGGCGATCGCCCGCTCCAGTTCCGTTGCCTGCGCCTGTTCCGCCATGGTCTCCGCGCGGTGAACGTCAAAAACGAAGCTTTCGAATTGTACCCCAATCCGGGCATTGCCCCTATAGTCGGGGGTATCGCGACGGAGACCCGGACGGACGGACAAATCGATGAGCAACTTCGTCCTGCTCGGGGCGTGCTTCCTGCTCGGCGTTCTCCTCCGCTGGTCGGGCCGGCTCCCCGACAACGCCGCTGCGACCCTCAACGGCTTCGTGGTCAACATCTCGCTGCCGGCGCTGACCCTCACCTATGTCCACGGCCTCGAACTCGACAGCAACCTTATCCTGCCGGCGCTGATGGCCTGGATCATGTTCGGCCTCGGCTGCGCCTTCTTCCTTGTCGCCGGCCGCGTCCTCCGCTTTTCGCCCGCCACCACCGGCGGCCTGATGCTGACCGGCGGCCTCGCCAACACCTCCTTCATCGGCCTTCCGATGATCCAGACCTTCTACGGGGCCGAATATCTCGGCCTCGGCATCCTCATCGACCAGGTCGGGTCCTACTTCGTGCTCTCGACCCTCGGCATCCTCGTCGCCTCGTACTACTCGTCCGGCCATGCGGTGAGCGTGCGGGCGATCGCCCGGAAGATCCTGCTGTTCACGCCGTTCCAG
The DNA here is from genome assembly GCA_022841545.1 of Bauldia sp. GTDB lineage: Bacteria > Pseudomonadota > Alphaproteobacteria > Rhizobiales > Kaistiaceae > Bauldia. The sequence goes on from JALHRF010000008.1 coordinate 35,590, forward strand.
GCCTTCGTGCTGGCGCTCCTGCTGATGCCGGTCGAGTACCCGGCCTGGCTCGACGCGCTGTTCAGGCAGCTCGGCGCGACGCTGGTCCCGATCGCGCTGGTCTCGGTCGGCTACCAGCTCCACCTCAGCCAAGTGCGCGGCAAGGCGCTGCCGCTGACGTTCGGCCTCGTCTTCAAGCTCGTCCTCGCCCCGGCGCTGATCCTCCTCCTCTTCGCCGGCCTCTTCGGTGATCGCGGCGAGATTCTGCAGGTGACGGTGTTCGAGGCGGCGATGCCGCCGATGATCGGCGCGAGCATCGTCGCCATGGACCACGAGCTCGACCCGCCGCTCCTGACCCTGATGGTCGGCATCGGCATTCCGCTCGCCTTCCTCACCCTGCCGCTCTGGCACCAGGTGCTTGGCCTGTTTTGATGTGACAATCAGGGCCCGCAATGGCACAGAGAGGCGCTATTCCACCATCGTCCGGACGCCCGCCATGCCCTGCCATCTCTCCGTCAACCTCAACGCGATCGCCATGCTCCGGAACCGGCGTAACCTGCCGTGGCCGAGCGTCGTCGGCATGGGGCGGACCGCGCTCCAGGCCGGCGCCCATGGGCTCACGGTTCATCCCCGCCCCGACGAGCGGCACATCCGCCGCACCGACGTGCCCGAGATCGCGGCGCTCATCGCGACCGAGTTCCCTGACCGCGAATTCAATATCGAGGGCAATCCCGACGCCCGGTTCGTCGAGCTGGTCGAGGCGGTGAGGCCGGCGCAGGTGACGCTGGTCCCCGACGACATCCGTCAGTCGACCTCCGACCATGGCTGGAACATCGACGCCCACCAGGTCTTCCTCAAGGCGATCGTCGGCCGGCTCAAGGATGCCGGGATGCGGGTATCGCTGTTCATCGACGCGGTGCCGGACGTTGCGCATCTCGCCGCCGAGGTCGGCGCCGACCGGGTCGAGATCTACACCGGCCCCTATGGCGACGCGCTCGATCCCGGCGACGCGGAACTCGAACTGGAAAAGGTCATCATGACCGGCAACGCCGCCCGTGACGCCGGCCTCGGGCTCAATGCCGGACATGACCTGACGCTGTCGAACCTGCCGCCGCTCGCCGCCGCCCTGCCGCATCTCGCCGAAGTCTCGATCGGCCATGCGCTGGTCGCGGATGCGCTGATCTACGGCATGGCCGACGCAGTTCGGCGCTACCGCGCGGCCTGCGGCAACCCGGTGCGCGCGTGACGGCTGCGCCCGGGAAAGGCGCGGTCATGGCGCGCGGCGGCAAGCGACGGCGAAAGGCGGAGGCGGGCAAGGCGGCCGGCCCGCCGCCTGCCGCGACGATGAAGGATGGCAAGGCGGCGAAGTCCGGCGCCGCCAAGCAATCGCGGCTCGTACCGCGTCCGCTCCCTGACCGTCCCGACAGCGGCCCCGACTTCTTCTGCATCGGGGCTCAGAAGGGCGGCACCCGCTGGCTCTACGACCAGCTCCAGCTTCACCCGGACTTCTGGATGCCCCCGGTCAAGGAACTCCACTATTTTGACCGCCGGGCCCCATCCGCCTTCTCCGTGAACCTCGGCCGCCGGGCGGAGGAGAACCTCAAGCGGACCAACCGGCGGCAGGAGACGCTCGCGCTCCGACCGCTCGACGAGCGCGACATCGACTTCCTCCACGCCTATGTGCACATGCCCTGGTGGCGCACCGCCCTCGACGCCTATGCGCGTCTCTTCGCCTTGAAGGGTGATCTCCTCTCCGGCGATATCACGCCCGACTACTCGACCCTTACCGAGCGCCAGATTTCGCGGATCATGCGCCGCTTCCCGCAGGCCAAGATCGTGTTCATCGCCCGCGACCCGGTCGAGCGGGTCTGGTCGCACCTCACCATGCACATGCGGCGCGGCACGATCGCCCGCGACCTTGACGCCGGCGCAGTGATGCGCCTCCTCCGGCAACGCTTCGTCGTCGAACGGAGCTATCCGAGCCGGATCGTCGCGCGCTGGCGGCGGCATGTCCCGGACGAACGGTTCGGGCTCTACCTGTTCGACGACCTCGTCGCCGATCCGGACGGCCTCCGCCGGCGGATATTGTCGTTCCTCGGTGGCGACCCGGCGAAGGAAAGCAGCATCATCAACGCCGCCTTCAACCGCAAGGAGGATCGCGAGAAGGCGCCGCTTTCCCCGGAGGTTCGGGCCGAGATCGCCCGCCACTTCGCGGCCGAGCTCAGGGCGGCCGGAGACGCTTTTGGCGGTGCAGCAATGGCCTGGTCGGCGAAGTACGGGCTGTGAGCAGAGATCGGTGGAGGTTAACCACATAAGCATCTGAGATTGCAGGTGAACCTGCCTTGGAAAAATATTCCGCCAGCGGCGTTTTTAAGCGCTGGCGCGGGCGATTTTCCATGGCAAACTGAGGCCTCTCAGGAGGTCAGGAATGGCGGTAACGCGGCACTTGGGGCTGGGCGTCATCGAGACGCGCTGGTTCAATGAGCATCACCACACGGTGAGGCCGCTTTTCGAGTTCCTGTCCTATGCCCTCAAGAACCGGCCGGACGCCTTCACCTATGAGCGCTTCGTCGGCGCCACCTCGTTTCGCGAGGCGGTCCGGTTCATGACGGGAAGCGGCGATGTCGACTATCTCTACATCGCCGCCCATGGCGACTTCGGCAAGATCGAGGCGCCCGACGGCTCCGGGCTGTCGCGGACGTTCCTCAGGAACACGATCTGCGAGGTCAACCGGAAGGGGGGCCGGCGCCTCAAGGGCGTGCTCTTCGGCTCCTGCAAGTTCGGCGACGCGCGGAACCTGATCGAGGTGCTCCGCCCCTCCAAGGTGCGCGGCCAGACGGTCAAGAACCGCCTGGTCTGGGCGGCGGGCTACAGCGAGGAGATCGACTATACGCGGAGCTCGCTCTTCGACATCTATTTCTACGACCTCCTGTTCCGCAGCGCCAATGGCGGCGACGAGATCACCCGGCTCGAAAACACGGTGAATCGGCTGAACCAGGCGCTGCCGGGAATGGTCGACAGCCTGTCGCTCTCGATCATCGCAAGGCTGCCGAATGGCAAGTACCGGAACATCATCCAGGACGAAATCTACACGGACTGAACATGACGGCCTTCACCGGGTTCGGGCCCAAGGCGCTGCCCTTCTTCGAGGCGCTCAAGTTCCACCAGAGCAAGGCGTGGTTCGACGAGAACCGCGGCCTCTACGAGGAGGATGTGGTCGCGCCGATGGTGGCGCTGGTCGACGACCTCACCGCAGCCTTTGCGGCCCGCAAGATCCCGCTTCGCGGCGACGGCAAGCGCGCGATGTTCCGACTCAATCGCGACATTCGCTTCTCGAAGGACAAGAGCCCCTACAAGACCCACGCCGGCGCGGTGATGACCCGCTCGGGCTCGAAGAAGGACCACGGCCTCCTCTACATCCACATCGACCCGACGGGCTGCTTCACGGCCGCCGGTTTCTACATGCCGGAGGCGCCGGTGCTCGCCGCGGTCAGGAAGGCGATCGCGGCCCGGCCCGACAAGGCGCAGGTGCTGCTCGCGCGCCTGGAGAAGAGCGGGCTGGCGCTCGGCGACTTCGACCAGTTGACCCGCCTTCCCAAGGGTTTCGAGGCCCTCAAGGGCGGTCCGCTCGACGGCATCATCCGGATGAAATCGTTCGTCGTGGAGGAGAAGCTCCCCGACAAGCTGTTGAAGAGCCCGAAGCTCGCCGACAAGATCATCGACTTCGCCGAGCGGGCCAGGCCCCTCCTCGACTTCGGCTGGCAGGCGGTGGACTAGGGATTGGCCCGGACGGCGCCCCAGTGGCGGAGATGGGCCTCGACGAGAAACGTCTCGATCACCGGGATGTCGGGCTCGCGCTCGGATGCCTCCACCAGTCGCCGCAGGCGGGCTTCGGCATCGGCGATGAGGCCGAGCACGTCGGCATAGGCGACCTCGCCGGATCGTACGGCGCGGAGCACCGCCAGTTCCGGCGGCGGGACGGGCACCGGGATGTGCCCATCCGCCATCAGTGCGATGCCCTGGTAGCCGATCCGAAGCGCGTGCATCGCGAACTTGGTGTCGTAGCCGTGGCGCGCCACCAGTTCCGGCCGTTTCACCCGCACGCCGAGCTCGCCGGTGAGGCGCTTCTTCTGCGACACGAGGTAGCTGACGAAGCGCTCCCCGGCCTTCCGGCTGATGAAGGCATCCCGCAATCGCACCAGCGCCTCGCCCGCCTCGGTCATGGTGACATAGGACGGCAGCCACAGGAGGATCAGCACGCTCGCATTGCCGACGACGGCGAGCCGGCAGAAGCGGCGGAGGCTGTAGAGCGTGAGATCGACATCGCCGGGGCGGCTACGGACGCCCTCGGGCTGGTCGCGCCGGACATAGTGGTCGAGCGACTCCAGCCCGCAGACCTTGTCGGTCGGCTCGATGAAGACGCCGAGCTCGTCCCAGTCCGCCTGGTCCTCGAATGCGGTGCCGTTGGCGGTCGATCCGACGATGCCCCGGAGGATTTCGTTGCCGAGGGCAATCTCGCGCGCCGACAGCTTTGCCATTCTACCAGTCCTCGCACTACCCGCCTGAGAGATGCCCGTGCAACCCGCCCCGGATCAAGCCCCGTGTGACGGCAGAAACAGTGCATCGCACATTGCGCGGCGGCCCTCCGCCCGCTAGAAACGCCGCGGATTTAACGGGTTCTGCGGGTCTCGCCGCCATTGCCCCGACAAGAAGGAAATGACATGCGCGTCTATTACGACCGGGATGCCGACCTCAACCTGATCAAGGCCAAGAAGGTCGCGATCGTCGGCTATGGCAGCCAGGGGCATGCCCATGCCCAGAACCTCCGCGATTCCGGCGTCAAGGACGTGGCGATCGCGCTCCGCCCCGGTTCGGCCTCCGCCGCCAAGGCCGAGGCCGCCGGCTTCAAGGTCATGTCGGTCGCCGACGCTGCGAAGTGGGCCGATTTCATCATGATGTGCGCCCCGGACGAGCTCCAGGCCGACATCTTCAAGGACCACATCGCCCAGAACATCCGCGATGGCGCGGCGATGGCCTTCGCCCACGGCCTCAACATCCACTACGCCCTGATCGAGCCCAAGAAGACGGTCGACATCGTCATGGTCGCCCCGAAGGGCCCCGGCCACACGGTCCGCGGCGAATACCAGAAGGGCGGCGGCGTCCCCTGCCTCATCGCCATCCACCAGGACGCCTCCGGCAACGCCCAGGACCTCGCCCTCTCCTATGCCTCCGCGATCGGCGGCGGCCGCTCGGGCGTCATCGAGACGACCTTCAAGGAAGAGTGCGAGACCGACCTCTTCGGCGAGCAGGTGGTGCTCTGCGGCGGCCTGGTCGAGCTGATCCGCGCCGGCTTCGACACCCTGGTCGAGGCTGGCTACGCGCCCGAGATGGCCTACTTCGAGTGCCTCCACGAGGTGAAGCTGATCGTCGACCTCATCTATGAGGGCGGCATCGCCAACATGAACTACTCGATCTCGAACACCGCCGAGTTCGGCGAGTATGTCTCCGGGCCGCGCGTCATCACCGAAGAGACCCGTGCCGAGATGAAGAAGATCCTCAAGGACATCCAGACCGGCGCCTTCACCTCGGAATGGATCCGCGAGTACAAGGCCGGCATGCCGAAATTCAAGGCGATCCGCAGGAACAACGACGCCCTCCCGATCGAGGACGTCGGCCGCACGCTCCGCGGCATGATGCCGTGGATCGGCGCCAACAAGCTGGTGGACAAGGAAAAGAACTAGGGAGAACGGAGGGCGGGGCGTGGCCATCTTCTCCGGCACGCCCCGAACAGGTGACCGGCACGCGCGCCGCCCGCTCCATGGCCCGGCGGACCCGCCGCCTTGTCCGTTGACGGGCGGAGCGTGCCGGTTTCACAGGGATTCATGACTTTGACAGCCGGACAAGACGGGTTCAGCCCCAGCCTATCTGGCGTCCTCGCGAAGCCTTGGCCCTTCGTCGACTTCGTGTACGATGTGGCTGCCGGGACCGGGATAGACATTCCGGAGATCCCGGGGGGCAACCTGATTTGTCTGCATTTTTCAGGCCTCGGGCTGTTCGGCAACGAACTACTTTCCTCCGCGGATGACCTCTCGGAACGACTGAGAGGCGGCAGGCTGACCTTGCCCGACCTGATTTCGGGAACCGGGTATTTCACGCTTGTGCTTCTGGACAGGGGAGAGCTGTTGTTTCTGACCGACTTCCTCGGTCTCGAGCACCTTTACATCTATGACGGCCCCCGCGGCGCCATCATCAGCAACCGCCTCCACGCGACGATCGCGTATTTGCAGGCCGAGAAGATCGAGCGGAAACTCAACGTCACCTACGCGGCCATGGCGCTTTGGTCGGGCCATGCTTTCTTCCGCCAATGCCACGCCCACGAACTTGCCGTCTCCGGCCTCTCCCTCGTCCCGGTGGATTGCTATCTCGCGGTCGCCAACGGCCGGGTGCAGACCAGGCGGAAACCGCTGTTGGCGGAGGCCTTCGAAGGGGTAAGCGGCTCGTACGACTCCCTGCTCGACGAGGCGGCCGACCAGATCATGAACAGTGTCGCCGCAATAGGCGATTCCGGTCGGTTCGACCTTGTCTACGCGGACCTCTCCGGAGGGCGGGACTCGCGCATCGTGTTCGGTGCGCTTTCGAGGCTGGGCAAAATCGCGGCGACGCCGATCCGGACGAAGGACATTCCCGGCTCAAGCGACCTGAAAAACGCGCTCAGGATCGTGGAATACTACCGTGCACCCATATACGCCGGCGATCCGAGCGGTCCGGAAATCTCTGTCGAGGAACCAGCCTACGCCTTGAGGCAGTGGCGTTCCTATTATATGGGCATGTATCACAAGACCTCGGTCGCGCCCTGGTCCATCCGCGGCGCCGGTCGTTCCGTTCGACTCTCCGGGGGCTGCGGGGAAATCTATCGTTCGTTCTGGTCGCAATGGCTCAGCAGGGCGCTGGCGGAAGCGAAGCCGCACGAAACGATCGATGTCGTCTTCGAACGACTGCTTCCCGACTACCCGCAAGCGCATCGCCGCGCGGCGGCGGCCGCATTCGCCGACTGCATTCTGTCCTTGCCCGGCGAAACGGCGGTCGAAAAGCTCGACAATCACTATCTCTTCTTCAGGAATCGAACGCATTTCGGCATGCGCGCCCGAGAGATTCAGGTGACAGGCTTTTCCTGGGCGCCGCTGGTTTCCCCGGCGCTCTTGCTAGCCTCGCGAAAGCTTCCCTGGGATCAGCGCCGCACCGGAAAGGTCCTGTTCGACGTTCTCGATCGCCTTGCTCCGGAACTGAACCACTTCAAGTACGACGGGGACCCCTGGCCCAAGGAATTCCTGCGGGCGTCCCGATGGAAAGGTCCCAGGAAGCTTGGGACCGATTTCGATCGCGAGGCCATCGAGGGGCGGTGGAGAGATGCCCAGGCGGCAACGGCGCGCGCCAGCGCCACTAGGCAACGCGTGACCGCGCGGCCATTCACCCCCGCCGGTATCAAACCGCTTGCGAGGTCCGAAACTGCGGAAGCGCTCGAGCGGATCATCTCGTTCTCGCCGGAGCTTGCCTCAATTCTCGGGCCGCGCTTCGCTGAGGAGACGCTGGCCCTGTTCGATCGTTCGGACGAGAAGCACTGGCTTCTGCTCATGTCGAAGATCGTGTCCTTATCCGATCTCGTCCTGGATTGACCGCTCGCTACGCCGTTGTCGGGTCGGTTGATTTCAGTTCGATCAGCCACTCCCCTCCCCTTCGCCCCCTTGCGGCCCCATCTGTTGCTATAGTGTTCCCTTGAGATTCGTGGACCTGTAGCGCCCTGATGTCCGGACTGCCCCTCTCCCGTGCCCCAATCCCAGGCGATGATCCGCCCGCCCCCAGGCCGGGTGGCATTGCCGCGCGTGCGCTGGGGCTTGGACAGAGCGCCCAGAGCTACCTCGACAAGCTGAACCCCGAGCAGCGGCTCGCGGTGGAGACGCTGGACGGCCCGGTGCTGGTGCTGGCCGGCGCGGGCACCGGCAAGACCCGGGTGCTGACGACCCGCATCGCCCATCTCCTCGCCACCGGTCGCGCCCGGCCCTACGAGATCCTCGCCGTCACCTTCACCAACAAGGCGGCGCGGGAGATGAAGAACCGCGTCGGGGACCTGATCGGCGGCGTGCTCGAAGGCATGCAGTGGCTTGGCACGTTCCATTCGATCGGCGCCAAGCTCCTTCGCCGCCATGCCGAACTGGTAGGCCTCAAATCCGGCTTCACCATCCTGGACACCGACGACCAGATCCGGCTGATGAAGCAGATCATCGCCGCCGAGGGCATCGACGAGAAGCGCTGGCCGGCGCGGCAGCTCGCCGGGTGGATCGACACCTGGAAGAACCGCGGGCTGTCGCCGAAGGACGTGCCGGAGTCCGATGCCCATGCCTTCGCCGACGGGCGCGGCCGGAAACTCTATGCGGCCTACCAGGACCGCCTGAAGACGCTCAACGCCGCCGATTTCGGCGACCTGATCCTCGAGCCGCTGAAGATTCTCCGCGAAAACCCGGATGTGCTTGCCGACTACCACCGGCGCTTCCGCTACATGCTGGTCGACGAGTATCAGGACACCAATGTCGCCCAGTATCTCTGGCTCCGCCTGCTCGCGCAGGGCCGGGAGAACATCTGCTGCGTCGGGGACGACGACCAGTCGATCTACGGCTGGCGCGGCGCCGAAGTCGACAACATCCTCCGCTTCGAGAAGGACTTTCCCGGCGCCACGGTGATCCGCCTCGAACGCAACTACCGCTCGACCGCGCACATTCTCGGCGCCGCCTCGCACCTCATCGCCCACAACGAGAGCCGGCTCGGGAAGACGCTGTTCACCGACCGCACCGATGACGACGACACCGCAAAGGTCTTCGTCTCCTCGTCATGGGATTCGGAGGAGGAGGCGCGCGCCGTCGGCGAGGAGATCGAGCAGCTTCAGCGCAAGGGCCATCTTCTCAACGAGATCGCCATCCTGGTCCGCGCCTCCTTCCAGATGCGCTCCTTCGAGGACCGCTTCGTCACCCTCGGGCTCAACTATCGCGTCATCGGCGGCCCCCGCTTCTACGAGCGGCAGGAAATCCGCGATGCGCTGGCCTATTTCCGGGTCGTCGCCCAGCCCGCCGACGACCTCGCCTTCGAGCGCATCGTCAACACCCCGCGCCGCGGCATCGGCGATGCGACGGTGAAGCTGCTCCACGACCGGGCGCGGGCGCGGCGGGTGCCGTTGATCGACGCCGCCGAGGAATTGATCGAGACCGACGAGATCGCGGCGCGCACCCGCACCGCGCTCCGCGACCTCATCGCCGCGTTCAACCGCTGGCGCGGTCAGGTCGACCATCTCCGCCATACCGACCTCGCCGAAATCATCCTCGACGAGTCCGGCTACACCGAGATGTGGCAGGCCGACCGCGCGGCTGATTCCCCGGGCCGGCTCGAGAACCTGAAGGAACTGGTCCGCTCGATGGACGGGTTCGATTCGATGATCGGCTTCCTCGAGCACGTCTCGCTGGTGATGGATGCCGACAGCGAAGCCTCCGCCGACGCTGTCAGCATCATGACCCTCCACTCGGCCAAGGGGCTCGAATTCGACACGGTCTTTCTCCCCGGCTGGGAGGAGGGCCTTTTTCCGTCGCAGCGCACGCTCGACGAGAACGGCCGCGCCGGCCTCGAGGAGGAGCGACGCCTCGCCTATGTCGGCATCACCCGCGCACGGAAGCGGGCCTATATCCGCTTCGCCTCGAACCGGCGGATCCACGGCCTCTGGCAGACGTCCATCCCGTCGCGCTTCCTCGACGAGTTGCCCGAGGCCCATGTCGACGTCACCGAGGACACCTCGACCTATGGCGGCTACGGCATGAACGCCTATGGCGCCAGCCGCTTCGACAACCGCGACCCGTTCCAGAACACCTACGCGACCCCCGGCTGGCAGCGTGCCCAGAAGAATCGCGGCGGCGCCGCCGAATCGACCATGGGCGGCTACGGCAATTTCTCGGGACCGAAGTCCAGCCAGCGGTATCTGGAGGGCGAGCTGGTGGCGAAGAGCGTCGTCAGCGGCGGCTCGGGCTACAAGGCCGGCGAACGCGTCTTCCACCAGAAATTCGGCTACGGGAAGATCACCGGCATCGACGGCAACAAGCTCACCATCGACTTCGACAAGGCGGGCTCGAAGCGCGTGCTGGACTCATTCGTCGAGCGGCATTGAGCGATGCACACGTCGAGCCGCGACATCAAACGGCGGCTCGAGCGGGAGGGATGGGTTCTCGAACGTGTCAGGGGCTCGCATCATGTTCTTCGCCATCCCGAGAGCTCGGAGGTTATCGTTCTTCTCACCCCCGAAAGGTCTTGGGAATTGGATTGGTGCGTGCCATCTATCGGCAGGCTGGTTGGAAGCCGGACTGGGTGATCGATGGTCCACTACGTCGCAATCGTTGAGGGCCGGGGCGGACAAGGCGATCGGGGTCTGGTTCCCCGACCTTCCCGGCTGTTTTTCTGCGGGCGATACGATGGATGAGGCGCTGACCAACGCGCCGGAGGCAGTGCAGCTCCATGCCGAGGCGATCGAGCGCAATGGGCGACATCTGCCACGTGCGCGGCCCCTCGCCGAGCTCAAGGAAGATCCCCTTTTCGCCGAAGAGGTGCGTGGCAATCTCGTAGCCGTCGTGCAGTTGCCCGCGCCGGCGGCATCCGCGGCCGAATAGCCGGTTCCCCAAGCGCAGCATGTTCATCTCCGTCTTTGCCCGCCGCCTGAAGCCCGGCAAGACTTACGAGGACTTCATCGCGGCATGGTATCCCGACAAGGGTTTTGGCATACCCACGCGCGGCCCGTTCGTAGCCCGCAACATCGCCGACGACCGCGAGGTCCTGGTGATCGGCTTCATCGATCTGCCGGGCCGTGCGAGCCTCGACGAGGCGATGACGCGGCTCGCCAAACAGGAGCAGGTCCGACACGAGCGCATTGCCGAGGTGATCGAGTCGACGGAGCTGCGCGGCATCTATGAGGTCTCCGACGAGTTCGATTTCTCGACAGACGCCACTGTCGCCGCGGGCCGGCCAGCGAGGTAGTCTCGCGTTCATTCACGACGAACCCGGATGACCCACACCGCCAGCATCACCCTCAGCGAATCCGACGCGTTCCGCCTGGTCACGGCGCTCGACGAGGACCTGGCGCTGACGCATCTCGCCGTCGATGCGGTGGAGGAAGCGCCGGGACGCTGGCGCGTGACCCTTTACCTGCCCGAAGCGCCGGACAATGGCCTCGTCGCCATCCTTGCTGCGGCAACGCAGGCGCTGTTCGGTGCCGCTCCGCCAGCCTTCGCCATCGCGCCGCTGCCCGAAACCAACTGGGTGGCAAAGTCGCTTCAAGGCCTGAAGCCGGTTCGGGCCGGTCGGTTCCTCGTCCACGGCGCGCATGACCGCGACAAGGTCCGTGCGAACGACATCGGCATCGAGATCGAGGCCGGCGAGGCGTTCGGCACCGGCCACCACGGCACCACGGCGGGGTGCCTCTTGGCGATCGAGCGGGCCGTCCGGACGCGGCCGATCCGGAACGCGCTCGACATCGGCACCGGGTCGGGCGTGCTCGCCATCGGGATCGCGAAGCTCGCGCATGTCCCCGTGCTCGCGAGCGACATCGACCCGGTCGCGACCCGGGTGGCCGCCGCCAATGTCAGGCTCAACGAGGCACATCCGGAGGTCCGGGTCGTCACGGCCGCCGGGATCGGCTCCCGCGTCTTCCGGGTGAACGGCCCCTTCGACCTGATCGTCGCCAACATCCTTGCCGGACCGCTGGTGATGCTCGCGCCATCGATTCGCCGGGCACTCGCGCCGGGCGGAACCGTCATTCTCTCAGGCCTCGTGCCACCGCAGACGAACCGCGTCGCCGCCGCCTACCGGGCGGCGGGACTGCGGTTCGAGCGAGCGGAGAGCCGCGAGGAGTGGATGACCCTGACCTTCACTCTGCCGCCTGTCGGGCCTCCTCGCCGGTAGCCGGCGGGATGTTCTGGTTGAGGCGAAAGAGGTTGCCCGGATCATAACGCCGCTTGATCGCCGCGAGGCGGTCCCAGGTCGCCCCCGGATAGGCGTCGCGAACCCGCGCCTCGCGCTCGTTGCCCATGAAGTTGACGTAGGCCGCGCCTGGGCGCGGATGAAGCGCCGCCACAAAGTCCGCCGCCCAGCGGTCGCGCACGAGCCGGTCCTCCGGGCTCGTGGAGAAGGCGACGACGCTCATCATGATCGGCGCATCGCGGTGCGCGTAGGCGGTGCCTTCGTTCGGCACGCGGGCGGCGGCGCCGCCGAGGACGCGGATCTGCGCAATCCGCATCGGCGCGTCGGAACTCTCCAACCGGCCGACGATGGTGGCCGCATCGGCGCCCGTGAAGCGGTCCATGTAGACAGTGCGGAAGGCGACCGTGGGATGCAGCCCGTGGTCCTCGGCCGGAAACATCTCGGCATAGCCCATGGGCCGGACCAGGTCGGCGATCGGCGCATCGATCTCGCGGAACGGCTTCAACGCCGCCTGCGCCTCGGCGTCCGGACCGACAAAGGCCATCAGCGCCATGATCACGAGCTTGCCGTGAACCTCCGCCGGCAGGAAAGGCATGGGCGGGGCCGGCATGACGTTGACGATCGCAGAAAGCGCCTCGGGCGCCGCCTCGGCGCCCGCGATGAAGCGGGTGAGGTTCTCCGTCGTGGCCTGGAGGAAGAGCATACCGCCCGTGAAGGCGGACAGATCGTTGAGGCGGAATTTCAACCGGGTGACGACGCCGAAATTGCCACCGCCGCCGCGGATCGCCCAGAACAGGTCCGGCTCAGAGTTCGCGTCGGTGGAGACCAACTGCCCGTCGGCGGTGACGACGGCAGCGGCGAGCAGCGAATCGATCGTCAGGCCGTACTTGCGGACCAGGAAGCCGACACCGCCGCCGAGGGTGATGCCGCCGATGCCGACGCCGCCGGCATCGCCAAAGCCGACCGCAAGGCCATGCTCCCCGGCCGCCATGGTGAACTCGCCCGTCGTCGCGCCGGTCTCCACCCACGCGGTCCGTGATGGCGCGTCGATCTCGATCCGGTTCATCTGCCCGAGGTCGAGGACAATCCCGCCGTCGGTGGTGCTGTGGCCGGCGAAACTGTGGCCGCCGCCCCTCACCGCCAGTTCGAGACCGGCCTCGCGGGCGACGCCGACGACGCGGGCGACTTCGGCGGCATCCCGCGGCCGGACGATCGCCAGAGGCCTCTTGTCAAAGCCGCCGAGATACCCGGCCCGCGCCGCGTCGTAGGCACTGTTTTCGGGCAGTATGCAGGCGTCGCCAAACGCAAGCAGCAAAGCGTTGGCAATGGATTTCTTCGGCATGTCGCATGCTCCCATCAGCAAGAGTTGGAGACAGGAGCCCCGCAGCGCCTGTCGACCGGTGTCATGCCGTGATGACGAACGACGAGACCCGATCATGACAGCAGGCGGACAAAAGTCCGGTCCCAAGGAGATGCGCTCCTACGGGTTCAAGTGCACTTCAAGTCAAGCGCAAATTTCCCACTGCCATGCCCTTGCGTGAAGCCATCGATTGATGGCGGAAGTTCCGCTCAGAGCGGAAAGCCGTTCCGACCCGCGTGATCCACCGCCGCACGGTCATAGCCGAAGGTGGCCAGCATCGCGTCGTCGAGGCCGAGAATGAAGGCGCGGGCGGTTTGGCGCGGGGTGGTTTCGCGTCCAGCGTTCGCCCGGGCAAGTGCATAGGGCGATACGCCCCTTGCCGGGGCCACGCGGCTGCCGCTGTCGCCGAGGGTCCTTGCCGTAGCCATTGCGAGTTCCTTTCCGAATCGTCGCCTCTGCCTCCCTTCGCCACTCGACATAGGGGAGGCGTGGAGTTTGGGGAAGGCGCCTAACGGCATGCCAGCCTTGTATTTTTTGCAGCGCAAACGTCACTATACTGCAATGCACAAATGGACGGCAGGCAGCACCGCCTATATGCATGGCCCTGCCGCGATTAGCGGCGCGCTGACGCCCAAGGGAGAGACGTTTTGGCCCGACGAACCACCCGCGTGGACCAGATCGCGGCGCATGATCGATTGACGCAGCTTCGCGCGGAGTTGTCCCGCGACCAACTGACCGGGTTCATCGTGCCGCATACCGACGAGCACCAGAGCGAGTATCTCCCGCCGTCGGCCGAGCGGCTCGCGTGGCTGACCGGGTTCACCGGCTCGGCCGGGGCAGCGGTGGTTCTCCAGGACGAGGCGGCGGTGTTCGTCGACGGGCGATACACGATCCAGGCCGCGGCCGAGGTCGATCCGTCCGCCTTCGCCCTCGAACATCTCATCGAGATGCCGCCATGGAAGTGGCTGAAGGCGAGACTGAAGCCCGGCGACCGTATCGGCTATGACCCGTGGCTGATGACGTCCGCCGAAGTGAAGCGGCTCGACGAGGTCTGCCGCGCCGCGGAGGCGACGCTGGTCGGCGTCACCGGCAACCCGATCGACCACATTTGGACGGACCGGCCAGCGCCTCCGCTTGGCGCCGTGACGATCCACCCGACCGAGCTTTCCGGAGAGGAAGCGCAGGGGAAAATCGGCAGGCTCCAGGCTTCGATCGCCGATGCCAAGGCCGACGCCGCCATCCTTGCCCAGGCCGATTCCGTCGCCTGGACCTTCAACCTCCGCGGCGCCGACATCGCCCACAATCCCGTGGCACTGGCCTATGCCGTCCTGCCCGCCGACGGCAAACCGTCGCTGTTCATCGATGGGCGGAAGCTGACCAACAGCGTACGGGCGACGCTCGCCGATCTCGCCGAGCTCCACGAGCCGGCGGAGTTCACGGGCTCCCTCGCCGCGCTCGGCCGCGAGGGCGCGAAGGTGCTGCTCGACCCGAAGGGCACCGCCGCGGCCATTGCTGCCGCGATCCGCGACGCCGGCGGCACGGTGGTCGAAGGCGCCGACCCGGCCGAACTACCCAAGGCCCGGAAGAACGACACGGAACTCGCCGGCACCCGCCGCGCCCATATCCGCGACGGCGCTGCGATGGTGCGGTTCCTCGCCTGGCTCGACGGTGCGGCGGCCAGCGGGGAGATCGACGAGGTCATCGCCGCCGACAGGCTGGCCGGGTTTCGGGCCGACACGGCGCGGCGCGACGGCTCGGAGTTGGTCGACGTATCCTTCGCCACCATCTCCGGCGCGGGACCGAACGGAGCCATCGTCCACTATCGCGTCACGCCCAAGACCAACCGCCCGCTCGAATCGGGCTCGCTCTACCTCGTTGATTCCGGCGGCCAGTACCGCGACGGCACCACCGACATCACCCGCACCATCGCCGTCGGCGTACCGACCGACGAGATGCGCGACCGCTTCACGCGCGTGCTCAAGGGCCACATCGCCATCGCCACCGCTCGCTTTCCCGTCGGCGCCTCCGGCGCCCAGCTCGATACGCTCGCCCGCGCGGCACTCTGGCAAGCGGGGCTCGACTACGATCATGGCACCGGGCACGGGGTCGGCTCCTTCCTCGCCGTGCATGAAGGACCGGCCCGGATTTCAAAGCTGGGCACGGTGCCGCTCGAACCGGGCATGATTCTTTCGAACGAGCCCGGCTACTACAAGGCCGGAGCCTACGGCATCCGCATCGAGAACCTGCTTGTGGTGACACCGGCGGCGATCGTTACCGGTGGCGACCGGCCGATGCTCGGCTTCGAGACGCTGACGCTGGCGCCGATCGATCGCCGGCTAGTCGACCTCTCCATTCTGTCGCCTGCGGAAATCGCCTGGCTCGACGCGTATCATGCCCGCATCGGGCCGGCCCTCGGTCATCTCCTCGACGATGAGGAGCGGCAGTGGCTGGCACAGGCAGCGGCGCCGATCGGCGATTAGGGCAAGATCGCGGCGGCGGGAACCCGGAGGCACCTATCGCGTTTTCCACCCAGGGCAAGGGCTGACCATTCCTCCCATTCAGCGCCCTCATCAAACGTGGAGATAGCGACATGAAGACCCTCCTGACGACGACCGCGCTTGTGGCGCTCCTTTCGGCCGGGCCGGTGTTCGCCCAGAGCGAGACCGCGCCGACCACCGAGCCGCCGCCCGCCACGCAGGAAATGGCCCCGGATGCCGGCATGACGGCGGAGCCGCCGGCGGCGACCGACCAGATGGCGCCTGATGCCACCGCGCCGGCAATCGCACCCGACCAGAACCTGACCGACGCGCCGACCATGGCGCCCGAGACCGACACGATGGCCAATGATCCGGCC
>JALHRF010000009.1:0-24120 GCA_022841545.1 Bauldia sp.
GCTTCGGGCTGATCGTCTACAACGGCGCGGTCCAGGCCGCGCACGACACCGGCGCGCAGGTCGAGTACGTCTTCTCCGGCTGGAATGCCGAGAGGATGGTGCAGCAGCTTCGCGAGGCCGTGGCCTCCGCGCCGAACGGCATCGCGATGATGGGCCATCCCGGCGATGCGCCGATCCTGCCGCTCGCAGAGGAAGCCTCCAAGGCCGGCATCAAGATGATGTATCAGAACGTCGACCTTCCCGAGGTGCGCAAGCAGTTCGGCGGAGGCTATGTCGGCGCCCAGCTCGAGCCGCAGGGCTATGCGCTCGGCGCCGAGGCGGTCCGCCTCTTCGGGCTGAAAGCGGGCGACAAGGCGATCGTCGCCGCCAACCTCGACGACACCAACCGCGCGGTTCGCGAAGCGGCCACCATCAAGGCCTTCGAGGATGCAGGGCTGACCGTTATCCACCTCCAGGCGCCCGTCGAGTGGGCCGCCGACCCGAACCTCGGCATCCCGGCCTTCACGGCCGCTATCCAGGCCAATCCCGATGTCAAGATTGTCGCCTATCCGGGCGGCCAGCTCCTGGGCACCGCGCCGACCTACATGGAAGCGGCTGGCAAGAAGCCGGGCGAGGTCATCAACATCGGCTTCGACACCAGCCCGCAGGTCGTCGAGGCGTTCAAGAACGGCTGGGTCCAGCTCACGTCGGACCAACAGCCCTTCCTCCAGGGCTATCTGCCGATCTTGTCGCTCTGCCAGCAGGTGGTCTATGGCCTTGGCCCGATGAATGTCGACACCGGAGCCGGCTTCGTCACCACCGACAACTACGGGGTCGTGGCGGCCCTTGCCACCGAGGGCCTCCGGTAGGCGAGCGGACGGGCCGCGCTTTTCCCGGGGGCCTGCGCGCCCCCGGGAATCCTTGAGGAGGAACCATGGCCGACCGACTGATCGAACTCCGCGAAGTGACCAAGTCCTACGGGCGCGTGTTCGCGCTCGGCGGCGTCAATCTGCATGTCGACCGCGGCGAGGTGGTCGGGCTGATCGGCGACAATGGCGCCGGCAAGTCGACGCTGATCAAGATTCTCGCCGGCGTGGTCAAGCCGACCGCCGGCGCGATCCTGGTCCGCGGCAAGGAGGTGCACAACTGGAACGGCGCGCGCTCCCGCGACGCCGGCATCGAAACCGTGTTCCAGGACCGCGCGCTCGCGGTCCAGCAGACTATCGTTCGCAACATCTTCATGGGCCGCGAGATCGCCGGCGGGCTCGGCTTCCTCCGCATCCGCAAGGAGCACGCCGAGGCCGAGCGGCTGATGCGCGAGATTGGCTTCACCTCGAAGGTGTTCACCCCCGAGTCGATCGTCGGCCAGCTTTCCGGCGGCGAGCGCCAGGGCGTCGCCATCGCCCGCGCCATCTACAACAAGGCCGACCTCATCGTGCTCGACGAGCCGACGACGGCCCTGTCGCTGACCGAGACCGAGAAGGTGTTCCGCTTCGTGCGCGCGGTGCGGGCGAGCGGTCGCTCCATCCTCTTCATCGGCCACAACATCCATCATGTCCACGACATCGCCGACCGGTTCGTCGTGCTCGATCGCGGCCGCGTGGCGCTGGAGGCGTCGAGGGCCGAGATGGACACCGCCGAGAAGCTCATCGCCTTCATGGAGCATGTCGCCCATCCCAAGGGCGTCAACGCGTTCGATCCCTCCGCGGCCGTACTGGAAATCCGCCAATGACCGCCACCACCGATGCAGGCGCAACCCAGCGCCACCCCAACTCGAGCACGTTCCGCCGCTTTCTTCTCAACAATCGCGCGGCGCTCGGCACGCTCGCCGTCTTCATCGTGATGATGGCGATCTTCATCGGGGCCAATCCCAGGGTCTTCCTCTCCTGGCCGCTCTACAACTCGGTGCTCGTGACGCTGCCGGTGGCGCTGTTTCTCGTCGTGCCGCTGGTCTTCGTCGTCACGGTCGGCGAGATCGACCTGTCCTTCCCCGCCACGATGGGCTTCGCCGCCTGGATCTTCGCGCTGCTCGTCCAGGCGGGCCTCGATCCCTTCATCGCGATCGTCGGCGGCCTGATCACCGGCGTCGTGCTCGGCGCGGGCGTCGGGGCGATCGTGGTCTATGCCGGGCTGTCGTCGCTGATCGCCACGCTCGGCATGAACTACATGCTTCGCGGCCTGATCATGATCATCACCGAGGGCAAGTCGATCGCCCTGCTGGGGCTCCGCGACTCCACCGCCTATCAGGTGTTCTCGAGCTCGGTCGCCGGCATCCCCGTGCAGATTCTGTGGGCGCTGGCCTTCGTCGTGTTCTCGGCGTTTCTCTACAATCGGCACCGCTTCGGCGCGCGCGTCCACGCGGTCGGCGACAACCCTGACAGCGCCGCGCAGATGGGCATCGACGTCAACCGCATCCGCATCGCCACGTTCACGTATATGGGCCTCGGCGCCGCGCTCGCCGGCGTGTTTTCCGTGATGATCAACTTCACCTGGTGGCCGACCACAGGCGACGGTTACCTGCTCCCTGCGCTCGCGTCGGTGTTCGTCGGCGGCACCCCGGCCTGGGGCGGCATCGGCACGGTGGCCGGCGGCGCCATCGGTGCGCTGATCATCTCCTTCATCCAGTCGGGCATCATCTCGGCCGGGCTCACCGGGTTCTACCTGCAGTTCTTCAACGGCCTGATCATCGTGCTTGCGCTGCTCGGGCACCGCTGGAACCAGGCCCGCTACCGGTAGCGAAGCGCATGGACCAGACCGCTGAGCGGGCGGACCGCCTCGCCGCGCAGTACCGCGAGGAAGGGTATTGCGTCGCCGAGGGCGCGCTCCGCCCCGACGAGATCACCGCGCTGATCGACGAGGCGATGCGGCTCTGCCGGGAGGAGGCGGCGAAGCTCACCGGCGGCGACGCGGCGCGCGGCGACGCGCACGACATGGGCCGCTTCCTCGCCATCCATTTCCCGCACAAGCTGTCGGCCCTGATGCGGGAGACGCTGGCCCACCCGCGCATCGTCGAGGTGCTGACCCGCGGCATCGGGCCGAACGTCAAGTGCATGCAGTCGATGCTGTTCATCAAGAACGCCGGCAAGCCGGGCCAGGCATGGCACCAGGACGAGGATTTCATACCGACCCGCGACCGCTCGCTCGGCGCGGCATGGATCGCGCTCGACGACGCGACCATCGACAACGGCTGCCTCTGGGTGATCCCCGGCTCGCAGCGGCCCGGCATCCTCTGGCCGCTCCGCCAGCACCAGAATCCGGAGTACGACTCCGCCCCGGAGTCCTACGACTATCCCTACCGGGACGAGGATGCGATTCCCGTCGAGGTGTGCGCCGGGAGCATCGTGTTCTTCCACGGACACCTCCTCCACAAGTCGCTTCGAAACCGCCGGACCAGCGGCTTCCGCCGGGCGCTGGTCAACCACTACATGAGTGCGGAGTCGCTCCTGCCGTGGTGGCGGCCGAACGGGCCGATCCCGCCTACCCAGGACCTCCGCGACATCATCATGGTCGCGGGGCACGATCCCTATGCCTACAAGGGCATCGTCGACGTGAACCGGCCCTATGTGCGCCGCGAGAGCGCGACGCCGGCCATGAGTTGAGATGGGGTCGCCCGCGCGGTTGATTGCGGACATTCCTCTCCCTAGCATGCGCCGGACGCACCAACGCGCCTGGGGGCTGGTCGAATGAGCGAACCCGATATCGATGCCTATGCACTGAAGACCGCCGCCGTGGCGGAGGTCCCCGCGCCGGACCTGCCCTATCGCCCGCCGATGCCGAAGTCGTACCGGCCTCGGATCGCGCTGGTCGGCGCCGGCGGCATCTCGGCGGCGCATCTCGACGCCTACCGGGCGATGGGGCTCGATGTCGCCGTCATCGCCAACCGTACGCTGAGCAAGGCCGAGGCGCGGCGCGACGAGTATTTCCCCGGCGCTGAGGCGACCAGCGATATCCAAGGCACGCTGACCCGCGACGACGTTGCGGTCGTCGACATCACGCCGCACCCGACCGAGCGCTACGCGATGATCGAGACGGCGCTCAGCGCCGGCAAGCACGTCCTGTCGCAGAAGCCGTTCGTGGTCGATCTCGATGCCGGCGCGCGGCTCTGCGATCTCGCCGACGAGAAGGGGGTGGTGCTCGCCGTCAACCAGAACGGCCGCTGGGCGCCGCATCTTTCATGGATGCGCGAGGCAGTGCGCGCCGGGCTGGTCGGCGACGTCCACGCCGTGGACGTCTCGATCCACTGGAACCACGGCTGGATCAAGGGCACCGCCTTCGAGGATCTCGACAATCTCATCCTCTACGACTTCGCTGTCCACTGGTTCGATTTCCTGGCCAGCTTCATTGGCGGCCGCGCGACTTCGGTGTTCGCGTCCCGCGCCCACGCCGCGTCGCAGCCGGTGCGGCCGCCGCTGATCGCCGGCTCGATCGTCGCCTTCGACGGCGGGCAGGCCTCGCTCCTCTTCGACGGCGCGACGAGATTCGGCGCCGAGGACAGGACTGTCATCGCCGGCAGCCTCGGCACGCTCAACAGCCGCGGTCCCGATCTCGGGGTCCAGGAGGTTACGCTCACGACCGAGGCGGGCATCGCCCGGCCGACCCTCGAGGGGACGTGGTTCAAGGAAGGTTTTCGCGGGACGATGGGGGCGCTGCTTGAAGCAGCGGAGAGGGGCACGCAGCCTCTCAACCACGCCCGCGGCAGCCTCGATGCGCTGGCCATGGTCTTCGCCGCGATCGCCTCGGCCCGTCTCGGCGTGCCGGTCGCGCCCGGCGCTATCCGCAGCCTCAAGGCGGCCGAGGGCTGACGCATTCCTTGGTGGTCCGGGCCGCCGCCGGTACGGCGGCCCGGTGAGCGTCCTACTGCGGGGGCAGGATGACCTTGTCGATGACGTGGATGACGCCGTTCGACGCGGCGACGTCCGCTGCGGTGACGGTGGCATCGTTGATCATCACCGTGTCGCCGTCGACCTTGACGGTGATCATGGCGCCGTTGACGGTCTTGGCCTCGGTGATCTTGACCACGTCAGCGGCCATCACCTTGCCGGGCACGACATGATAGGTCAGGACCGCGGTGAGCTGGTCCTTGTTCTCCGGCTTCAGCAGGTTGTCGACCGTGCCCGCCGGGAGGGCGGCGAAGGCCTCATCGGTCGGGGCGAAGACCGTGTACGGCCCCGCGCCCTTCAGGGTCTCGACCAGCCCGGCCGCGGTCAGCGCCGCCGCGAGGGTGTTGAACTGACCGGCGCCGACCGCGGTGTCGACGATGTCCTTGTCGGCGGCGCGGGCGCTTGCCGCGCCGAAGGTGATGCCGACCGCCGCGACTGCGGCCATGGCCAGATTCGCTATCTCGAACTTCATGATCGTTGCTCCTTAAGCCTCTGTTGCTGTTCGGCCGGTTCGCGCCGGCCGGTTGGGGACGTCCGGGCGAATGCGCCCGGGAGAACGGCCGCTGGGTCGTCTTCGTCATTCGTCAGCGCCGGACTTGCATGTAGTGAAAATTCATTTTACTCCAACTAACGTTTTCGTGATGTGAAGAAACAATTTCTCTCTATGAAAATGATGCCATATGCTTTTGACGCTGGGTGGAAAGGATCGACCGAAAATGCTGTCCGAGACGCTTGCCGAAGGCCTGGAGCAGTACCGGATCGGGCCGAAGATTCGTGAGCTTCGCCAGAGCAAGAAGCTCGGGCTGGTGCAGCTTGGCGAGCACACCGGGCTGTCGCCCGCGATGCTGTCGAAGATCGAGCGAGGGCTACTCTTCCCGACGCTCCCGACCCTGCTTCGGATCGCACTGGTCTTCGGGGTCGGGCTCGATCACTTCTTCGTCGATGAACCCCGCCCGACCGTGGCGGTGGTTCGGAAGAAGGATCGCCTTCGCCTTCCCGACCGGCCGGGGGAGGAGTCGCCCGCCTACTTCTTCGAAAGCCTCGACTTCCCGGTCACCGACCGGAAGATGGAGGCCTACTACGCCGAGTTCCCGATCGATGCCAAGCCCGCCCCGCCGCACAGCCACGAAGGGGCGGAGGTGATCTATGTGCTGCGCGGAGCGCTTGCGGTCGATATCGCCGGAGAGACGACCGTCCTCGACGAGGGTGACGCCATGTACTTCGATTCGAGCGCCGCCCATTCCTACAGCCGCCACGGCCGATCGGCCTGCTCGGCAATCGTGGTCGTCGCGCCGCCCTGACGTGCTGCGCATGTTGCGCCGCTCCGGTGCGGGCGACTAGAGTCGGCCGCAAGCGACGGTGAGGTTCATGCGGCAAGCGGCGAATTCGAAAGTGCGACGGTGACGCGGGTCTCGAAGAGCGGCCAGCCGACGCCGCAGCGCAAGAGCGGTCGTGGCCGTGCCGCGTTCGGTTACACGCGGCCGGGCACCTACGAGGAGCTTCGCGCGGTCCTCTCCTCCGGCACCGTTCATTTCCCGAAGCGCCTCCGGCAGGTGGCGATCTTCCTTTGGCAGCATCCTGGCGAGGTGGCGCTCGGCACGATCACCGAGGTCGCCGCTCAGGCCGGGGTCCAGCCCTCCACGTTGGTCCGCTTCGCCCAGACTTTTGGCTTCGCGGGGTTCTCCGAGTTCCAGGATCTGTTCAAGGAGCACATCAAGGGCTCGTGGCCGGAGGGCCGTGCTCGCAACGGCAGCGCTGCGCGCGTGCCGAAGGCGAGCGCCGATCTCCGCTTCGTCGAGGGCCTGGTCGCCGCGTCGCAGGCGTCGCTCGCCCGCGTTGCCGGGAACTTCGACCTGGCGCGTTTCGAGCGCATGAGCGAGATCATGGCGACGGCCGATCTCATCTACCTCATCGGGTCGAAGCGTGCCTTCCCGGTCACCGCCTATGTCTCGCTCAGCCTGTCGCAGCAGGGCGTGCGGAACGCTCTGGTCGACAATGTCGGCTCCACCGCCTTCGACCAGGTCGGCTGCATCGGGCCTGGGGACGCGGTGCTCGCCGTGAGCTTCAGTCCCTACAATTCGATCACCCCCGAACTGGTCGCCGCGGCAAGCGAACGCGGGGCGAAGATCGTCTCGATCACCGATTCGACCTTCAGCCCGCTGGTCAAGCTCAGTGACGCCTGGATCGAGGTGATCGAGTCGGATTTTGCCGGCTTCCGCTCGCTGGCCGCCACCCTCGCCGTTGGCATGGGTCTCGTCCATGCCGTCGTCGCGCGGCGATCGCCTTAGGGATGCGGAGAATCAGCCTATGCCGCTTGCCCGCATCTGTTCGAGCGCCATCACCGTCCAGTCGCGCTCGCCGTGGCCCTGGGCGATGGCAGCAAGCAGCCGGTCTCGGCTTGCATTGAGGGCGGGCATTGGAACCCCCACCGCCTCGCCGGCCGCAAGCGCCAGATTGATATCCTTGAGCCCGGTCGTGGCGGTGAAGCCCGCATCGCCGAAGTAGGCCTTGTCGGCGATGATCCTGCCGTAGGTCTTGTAAGCGGGAGAAGCGAAGACGCCGTCCGTCAGGATGTCGAGGAAGGCGGCGCCCGCGACGCCGCACTTCTCCGCGAGCGCAAATCCCTCGGCCATGGCCTCGATGGCGCAGGCGAGCACAAGGTTGTTGGCGATCTTGGCGGCGGCCGCGGCCATGGGCTCGGTGCCGGCGTCGAAGGTCCGGCGCCCCATCGCGGCGAAGAGCGGCGCGCAGGCCTCGACCGCCGCAGGTGGGCCGCCGGCGAGGATGCCGAGCTGGCCGGCGGAGGCCACCGGCGGCCGTCCCATCACCGGCGCGCCGAGGAGTACCTGCCCGGCGTCGGCGTGGGAGGCGGTCAGGGCCTTGATCAGGCCGATGCTGTGGGTGCCCATCACGACGTGGATCGCGCCCTTGGGCATAGTGGCGACCAGGCCGCCCTCGCCCCCGGCGACTGCCGAAAGCGCGGCGTCATTGCCGAGCATGGTAATCACGACAGCGCCGTAGCGGGCGGCTTCGGCAACCGAATCGACCCGCTTCGCCCCGCGCGTGAGGAGATCGTCGGCCTTGCCAGGACTGCGGTTGTAGACGGCGAGGTCATGGCCGGCAGCGAGAATGCGGTCGGCCATCGCCGTCCCCATGCGCCCGAGCCCGATGAGAGCAGCCTTCATTCCGATCCTCCCCGACGAACAGAGACGAGCGCGGACCGAACGGTCCGGTGAGGCGAGCCGATTGACCGCCGGTTCCATTGAGCCGAGATCGCCCGCATTGGCAAGCCCGGCTCCGGGCGCCGGCGGTCCGAGGCGATCCTTCGCGCGACTTCCATCGATGTCGGCAGCGTGGGTGAGCGAGGGTGAGGCGGGCTTGACGACACGCGAAGTATGTTCTTCTTTTGTTCTTTGCAGGAATGTTGTCCCATGGCGCCGGCCACCATCCTCCATGCCGATCTCGACGCGTTCTACGCCTCGGTCGAGCAGCTTCTCGATCCGTCCCTCAGGGGGCGGCCGATCGCGGTTGGCGGTGGCGTGGTGCTCGCCGCGTCGTACGAGGCGAAGGCGTTTGGCGTGCGCGGCGGGATGGCCGGGCGGCGGGCGCGTGAGCTTTGCCCCCATCTGATCTTTGTCGGCGGGCATTTCAAGGAGTATCAGCGGCTCGGCGATGCGGCGATCGCGGTCCTTGGCGACTTCACGCCGCTGGTGGAGCGGATCTCGATCGACGAGGCCTTCGCC
This sequence comes from Bauldia sp., assembly GCA_022841545.1. Taxonomy (GTDB): domain Bacteria; phylum Pseudomonadota; class Alphaproteobacteria; order Rhizobiales; family Kaistiaceae; genus Bauldia. Next base: position 8,603 of record JALHRF010000009.1, read on the forward strand.
GACGTCGCCGGCTGCACCCATCTCTTCGGCTCACCGGAAACGATCGCGCGCGCGGTCCGGCGGCGGGTCCGCGACGAGCTCGGTCTGCCGATCTCGGTCGGCGTCGCGCGGACCAAGCATCTCGCGAAGATCGCCTCGCAGGTCGCCAAGCCCGACGGGCTTGTGGTGGTCGATCCGGCGGCCGAGCTCGCTTTTCTCCATCATCTTCCGGTCGCGCTGATGTGGGGTGTCGGCCCGGTGGCGCAGGCGCGCCTGGCCGAGCGCGGGATCGCGACCATCGGCCAGCTTGCCGCGACGTCGCCGGCGTCGGTCGCGCGGATTCTCGGCAAGGCGGCGGGGGAGAAGCTCACCGCGCTCGCCTGGAACCGCGACCCGCGCGCGATCGTCACCCAGCGACGCGCCCATTCGGCGGGCGCCCAGTCGGCGCTCGGGCGGAAGCCGGTCGACGATCTCGTCGTCCGGCCGACGCTCCGCCATCTCGCCGACCGTGTCGCGAGTCGGCTCCGCGCCAGGTCCCGTTCGGGACGGACGGTGACGGTGCGCGTCCGCTTTGCCGATCTCCGCTCGGTGACGCGCTCGATATCGCTCGCCGCCCCGGTCGCCGCGACCGCGATCCTGGCAGAGGTCGCCGAGGATCTGGTCCGCGCGGCACTCCGCGACCATCCCGAGGAGCGGGAGATTTCGCTCCTCGCGATCTCGGTGTCAGAGATCGAGGACGACGCATGCCTCCAGCTCGAGTTCCCGCTCGGCCTCGACGACGAGAAGCGCCGGCCGGGAGCGCGGCGCGGTCGGTCGCGTTTCGTCGCGGACCGCGCTGTCGACAAGATCCGCGACCGCTTCGGCTGGGAGGCCGTGGGCTATGCTTCCGTCGCTCTTGGCCGCTCCCGCTCCGTGCCGGACGGCTTCCGTGAACTCGCCGAGAAGGAGCTTTGACCGGAGCGTCGGCGCGCCCGATCACAAATCGTTAAGCCTCTCGGCTCAGCTTGAGCTATCTTGGGACGTGCTGATTCGCGTAACCCGAGTTCTTCACCCGGCGCGAGGAGCGGCATGATCCTCATTGAAGACTTTCGCGATCAGGCGGCCGAGTGCCGTCGTTTCGCCGAGACGGAAGCGGACGAGACCGACCGGTCCGTCTGGCTTCTCCTGCAGAATGCGTGGATGCAGCTCTCCGACGAGGCGCCCAAGATGCTCGAAGTATCGCAAGCGGCGATGTCCTCGGGCGCAAAGACCAAGGCAAAGCGCCGCCGTTAGGCGGCTGCCCTCTCAGCTTCGCGGATAGATGATGATCGACAGATAGGTCATCGGCCGCTCCACCAGCTCCTCCGGACCGTGCGGCGCGCCGGCATCGAAGAACAGCGCATCCCCTGGCGCCATCGAATAGAGCTTGTCGGCGTGGCGGTACACGACCTTGCCGGTGAGCATGTAGAGGAACTCGACGCCCTCGTGCTGGAAGAGGGCATAGGGGGCGGCGTCTTCGGAGAGCGTGATCAGGTAAGGCTCGACCACGATGTCGCCGGAGATCGAGTGCCCGAGCAGTTCGTAGCGGTGGCCCGACTTGGTGCCGCGCCGCTCGATCAGCACCCCTTGGCCGGCTTTGACGAAGGAGCAGTCGCGACGCTCCTCGAAGTCGGCGAAGAACGAGGTGATCGGCACGTTGAGGGCGCGCGCCAGCGCCTGCAGCGTGGCCAGCGACGCCGAGGTTCCGCCGTTCTCGATCTTGGACAGCATGCCCGTGGAGAGGCCGGCTTCGGCCGCCACTTCGCTGGCGGTGAGCTGCAATCGCTGCCGGAGATTCCGCACCTTCCGGCCGATCGACTGCTCGAGCGAGAGCTGTCCCGTGTTCGGCGCGTTTGAGCCGGTCGCGAGATCGGCGGCCGGGGAGAGGGGAACGGCTGGCGACCGTTTGCTTCGGGAGCCCGCGCTGGACGGCGCTTTGCTTGGGTGGGGTTGCGGCGGCGCCAAACGGTGTCTCCGGACAATGTAGTGTAGTTGGCGAAGCGTAACCTGTCGATCTGGCGCGCCAAAGCCTGAATGCACGAATCCGGTGCTACGCTTTTCCGAAGAGTCTCCGGAACCAGGATGCGATCACCGCCCCGAGGAGCGCGAAGGCGCTGATCTGGTTTGCGGGAGCCGGGGTGGGCTTCCCTGCAGAGAGTGCAGATGCGGCAGCCGCCGCCGAGGACGCTCCGTCCGGGGATGTTGTCGCGGTGGCCGCGGCGCTGGTCGTGGTGCTGGTCGTGGCCGGCGCCTCCGGCGTCGCGGCGACTTTCGCCTCCACGTTCTGAACGAACTGGCGGATCAGCACGTTGGCGGTTTCGGTGACAATGCCGGTGCGGCCGAACTGTGCGATCGGCCCGACGAGCTGGATGTCGGCATCGACGTCGACCTTGGTGCCGCCGGACGCCTCGGCGAGGCGGTAGTCCATGGTGAGCTTCGACCGGCTGCCGCCGCGCTTGTCGGTGCCCTTGCCCTCGACATGGCCGGAATGGGTGGCAGGGTCCGGGGTCACCTGCGCCTCGCCCTCGAACGATGCGCCGAAGGGCCCGAGCTTGATCGACACCCGGCCATGGTAGAGGCCGTTGCCCCTGTCGGCGAGCAGCTCGGCGCCGGGCATGCAGCCGGCGACCACTGGCACATCCTGGAACAGCGCCCAGACCTCAGGCAGCGGACGGGCGACAGTGAAGGACTGCTTGATTTCCAAGGGTCAGGCTTTCGGGTTGGGCGCGGTCATGGCGTTCTGGACAAGTGTGCGTGCGTCCTTCGAGGCTCGATCGCAAACGCGATCGAGCACCTCAGGATGAGGAGGTGATTTGTCTCCATCAACGTCGCTGAATGGAAGTCACCCACTCTCCTCATCCTGAGGTGCTGCGCGAAGCGGAGCCTCGAAGGACGCAACTCGCCGTATCCAGATCATCAGGACACGGCGAGAACAAGGGTCGATCATCCCACCGCCAGCCACCCCGCGTCGGGGTCCGGCCAGTTGTCAGGGCGCTTCACCGCGCCTTGCTTCTTCAGTTCCGCAAAATAGGGTCCCCGGTCGAACATCGGCAGCGGCAGGCGCCTGTTGGCGAGCGCGGTGCGCAGCTTCTCCGTGGCGGCGAGGTCCGCCTCCCATCTCCGTCCGCGCTTCTCGAGCGCCACGCCGAAGTGGTCGCGCGCGGCGGCCTCGGACACCAGTCCGCACTGCACATCGTAGACGACACGGTCGACCTCGCGCTTGAGGGGGTCGCCCCAGCCGCCGCCGCCGGTGGTGACGATCCGCACCACGTCGCCGGCCTTCACCGTCACCGTGTCGCTCATCCCCGGATAGGTCGTCTCGTTGCCCGCTTCGTCGATCACCGACACGCGGTAGGGGAGTCCCGCCTTGCCGCCATTCACCCCGTAGCAGGAGAGGAGCGAGCGGTCGGCGTTGGAGATCAGCCGACAGTCGCCCAGCGCCCGGATCTTCTTGTCGTAGCCGAGACCGCCACGGCGGAAGCCGGGCCCCCCCGAGTCCTGCTTGAGACCGAGTTCCTCGATCAGGATCGGATAGCGCGTCTCGGAGAATTCCGCCGGCAGGTTCTTCGAGTTGGGCACGACGTGGACGACATCCGAGCCGTCCGCCCACGGTCGGCCTGGACTGCCGCCGCCGAGCACCTCGCGGAACAGGTAGAAGTCGCGGTTCTGGCCGCCGGTGAGCCCCCAGATGCGGATGGTCTCGTGATCGGCCGGCATCTTGCCGCCCGTCGCCTTGGACAGGCACGCGGCGAACACGCCGAGCGAGCGAAGCATGAGGAAGAAGCGCATGCCGGTCGGCTTGCCGAAGTTCGGCGTGATCAGGCTGCCCTTCGCGGGGAAGACGACCTCGACCACCTCGAGCACGCCCTCGTTCGAATCGATCTCGGCGGCGCGCTCGGGCGTGGCGGCGAGCGAGCGAAGCGTCGGCGCCAGCCACTTGCGGAAGTAACGGCCCTCGACCTCGTCGAGCGCCCAGTTGATCGGACCCTTGGCCTCGGGGTCGGTGCCGTTGAAGTCGAGGACGATCTTCTCCGGCGTCTTGGTCATGGTCAGGCGGAGCGCGTGCAGCTTCGGCGCATCGACACCGTCGGCCTCGATGTAGTCCTCGTAGTGGTAGACGCCGTCCTTGATCTTGGGCAGGATTTCGCGGCGGAAGATCTCCGCGGTGTTGTGGAGTATCTGGTCGAAGGCGGATTCGAGCGCGTCGATTCCATAGCGCTCGGCGAGCGCGACGATGCGGCGCGAGCCCAGCCGCGCGGCGCCGATCTCGGCGTCCATGTCGCCGGCAAGATGCTCGGAGAGGCGCGAGTTCCGGGTGATGATCCTGAAGGCGGCGGTGTTGAGCTTGCCGCGCTCGTAGAGCTTGATCGGCGGAACGAGCAGTCCTTCCATCCAGGAGTCGGTGGCGTGGACCGGGAGGCTGCCCGGCACCGAACCGCCAACATCGTCGTGATGGCCGAAGACCTGGCTGAAGCCGATCAGGCGCTCGCCGTGGAAGATCGGGACGGTGGTGCAGAGGTCGGGCACGTGGCCGATGCCGCCGCAGGAATTGTAGGGGTCGTTCCAGAAGAAGACATCCCCCGGATCTATGTCGTCGCCGAAATACTGGAACACCGGTTCGACGATGGCCGAGTACGATCGACCAGTGAGCTTCCGCCCCTTCGCGTCGAACAGGGCGACGCGGTAGTCGTGCTGGTCGCGGATCATCGGCGAGCGGGCGGTGCGCTCCACCGCCGCCTCGATCTCCAGTTCCGCGGCGCGGATCGTGCCGTGGATCACCTCGAGCTCGATCGGGCCGAGCTTGCTCCGTGTCGGGGCCTTGTCGAGCATCAGGCGCGCTCCCCACTCTTTTCCACGATGAGATTGCCGTAGGCGTCGGCCCGCACACCCCAGCCTGTCGGTACGACGACGGTCGAGCCGTATTCCTCGACGATCGCCGGGCCGGCGATGGCCTGGCCGAAGGCGAGCTCGGTGCGACGGTAGAGCGGGCAGTCGATCCAGCCGGTCTGCCGCCAATAGGCGGTCCGCGTCGCGAAGGGCTTCGCATGCGTCCGTTCGGACGTCACCGGCGAGAGGGTCGGACGGTGCTGCTCGCCCACCGCCTGGATGCGGAGATTGACGAGCTCGACGTCCTGCTCGCCCTCGTAGTGGAAGCCGAAGGTGCGGTCGTGGACCTTGTGGAAGTCCCTCCACATGTGCGCGATCGCGTCCTCGTCGCCCCACTCGGCCGGCACGTCGACCTGTACCTCGTGGCCCTCGCCGAAGTAACGGACATCGGCGACGCGGCGGAGCGTGACGCGCTCGCGCGGGATGCCCTCGGCCATGACATCGGCGAGGCCGCTTTCGGCGAGCGCGTTCCACGCCGCGATGATCTCGCTACCGTCGGCCGCCGACTGCCGGCGGACGATGGTGCGGATGTAGTCGCGCCGCACGTCGGAGACATGGAGCCCGAAGGCGCAGAGGTTGCCCGGGTCGGGCGGCGAAATGACGGTGGTGACGCCGAGGAAGTCGGCGACCTCGGTGGCGAACAGGCCGCCGGCGCCGCCGAAGGCGACCATGGCGTAGTTGCCCGGCTCGCGGCCGCGCGTCGTCGTCACCTGGCGGATGCCGAACACTTGGTTGGCGGCGGCGATCTCCAGCGCGCCGGCCGCGACCTCCTCCGGCGTCATGCCGAAGGTCTCGCCGAGGGAGGTATAGGCGGCGCGCGCGGACTCGAGGTCGAGCCTGATCTCGCCGCCGATCAGCGCCGTGGGCAGGCGGCCGAGAACGATGGCAGCGTCGGTGACCGTCGGCTCCGTGCCGCCCTTGCCGTAGCAGATCGGGCCGGGATCGGCGCCGGCGCTCTGCGGCCCGACCTTGAGCTGGCCGTAGGCGTCGGTCCAGGCGATCGAGCCGCCGCCGGAGCCGACCGTGACGATGTCGAGCATCGGCGTCTTCACCGGGTAGCTCTCGACCTGCGAGGCCGAGGTGTACATCGGTTTGAGGTCCTCGATGATCGCCACGTCGGTCGAGGTGCCGCCGACGTCGATGGTGAGGATGTCCTTGTAGCCGGCCAGCGCCGCCATGTGGATCGAGCCGAGGATGCCCGCGGCGGGACCGGAGAGGAGCATCGTCACGGGCCGCTCGCCGGCGGTCGCATGCTTCACCACGCCGCCGTTCGACTGCATGATCAGGAAGGGGATGTCGCCGGAGCGGTCGCGGATCTTCTGTGCGGCGCTTTCGAGGTAGGTCTTGCAGTAGGGCTTGACCAGCACGTCGACCAGCGTGGTCATCGCCCGCTCGTACTCGCGGTACTCGGGGAGCACCACGGAGGAGAGCGAGACGAACACGTCGGGGAAGTTCCGGGCGATGATCTCGCCAACCGCCTGCTCGTGCGCGCCGTTGGCATAGGAGTGGATGAGGCAGACGGCGATGCAGCGCACCCCGTCCTCGACCAGTTCGCGCACCGCGGAAAGCGTCGCCTCTTCGTCGACAGGCTCGATCTCGGCGCCGTCGTAGCGGAGCCGGCCGGGCACTTCGCGGACGAGGTGGAGCGGCACCAGCCGCTGCGGCTTCACCCAGAAGAACGAGTTGCCGTAGCCGTCCGGCACCGATTGCCGGGCGATCTCGATCATGTGGCGGAAGCCACGGGTGACGATCAGCCCGAGCCCGGCGAACTTGTGCTCGAGCACCGCATTGGTCGCCACCGTCGAGCCGTGGAGGAGCATCCTGACGTCCTCCGGCGGCCGATCGAGCGCGGCGAGCGCCTTCTCCACGCCGTCGAGCAGGCCGATGCTCGGGTCGGACGGCGTGGACGGTGTCTTCACCGCCGAAATCCGGCCGGTTTCTTCGTCGATCGCGACCACGTCGGTGAAGGTTCCGCCGGTGTCGATGGCGATCCTGAGACCCATGCGCGCCCTCTGCTCCATATCCAAATAGCGGATATCGTATTCATATTATGCACATGGGCGATGCGCGGAACAAGCCCGAGCTTCACTCCGTCGACGGGCGCGTCAACGCAGGATTCGGGTCGCTCCAACAGGCCGGATCGGCTCGCTGAATCCGAACACCGAGCCCGCTCCCCGCGTTGACAATCAGGAGAGGGCGATGCCAGTTGTTGCCGATATCTCGCGTGGACAGCCCCTTCTTGGCAGCCGGACGACCGCCAGTGCGCCTGATCCTGCATATCGGTATGGAGAAGACCGGGTCCAGCGCCCTGCAGGCGGCATTTGCCGAGACCCGACGCGCTATGAAGGTCGCGGGCATCCTCTATCCGAGAGGCGCGTACAACCACAATTTCCTGATTGCCGGGATCGTTCCGCCGAGCCGGTTCGGGCGCGTTTTCCGGCAGCACTATGCCGGCGACGACGAGGCGGTCCAATCCGACTTTGCCGCGTTCTGGGGAAACATCGTGGACGCGATCGAGCGGATCCGGCCGCCGGTGGTGTTGATGTCGGCGGAGTCGTTGTTCAACGGGCTGGGACATGCTGGCGCGGAGCCATTGCGAAGCCTGCTTGCGCCGCTCGGGCGGCAGGTCGAGATCGTCTGCTATGTACGGCGACCCTCGGAGCATTTCCTGTCCCAGGTCCAGCAGAATCTCAAGGCGTCCTGGGCGATTGATCCCGTACGACCAGTGACCTATCGGCGCTCGCTTGCCGCGGCCGTGGCTGCGTCCGATCGCCTGCATGTCATTCCGTACGACCGCTCGCGGTTTCCGGACGGGGATATCGTCGCCGACTTCGCCTCCCGCTTCTTGCCCGAGGCGGAAGCGGAACTGCGCGCGGCGACCATCCCGGATCGCAATGCCAGCATGAGCGCGGAGGCGATGGACATCGTGCAGGAGTTCCGCCGCGTCCATCATGCCGACGACAACGACCGCTTCACGCGCGATACTGGTCTGCTCAGGCGCCGGCTCGCCGAGCGTCAGGCCGAAATCGGCGGGGACTGGCGGCCGCAACTCCTGCCGCATGTGCGACACCATGTCGACCATTCATCGGCCGACATCCTGTGGCTGCGGGACACTTTCGGCATCGGTTTCGACGGCATCGACTATCAGGCGGTCGCCGCCCATCCGGGTCTTGACGTCACCTCGGTCGGTGAGATTTGCATCGTCGATCCCGCACGACGGGCTGCTCTGGCCGAGGTGGTTGACGTGACGACTCTCTCCGAACCCACCGAACGGAAGCGGTTTCGCACCGTCTTCAGAAAGCAGTCCCGAACGTGACCGGGTTCAGTCGGTGTGGCCGTCGGGCGGCTCGGCTGCCGCCTCCACGGTGACGCCGAACTCGGCGGCGGAATCGGTGAGCCATTTCCAGAAGCTGCCGGCGATGCTTCGGAACACCGCAACGTCATAGGTCGGCGCATCGTCGACCTGCCACAGCGTCACGCCCATCAGGCTGATCACGCTGGTTGCGGCGCTGCCGGGGGTGAACACCGACGGATCGAGGTCGATGGGCAGGCCCTTGGCCAGCGCGTCCCGCGCTCTGGGTCCCGCGATTCGGATCACCGCCCGTCCATCGCTCTGGTCGGCAATCGAGGCGAGCCCCTTGAGTTTCGCCGACAGGTCCTCGGCCAGTTCGCCGTTTGGCAGCCGTTCCGACACAGCCAGCCACTGCTCCGGCCCGGTGCCGATGAAGCCGGCCGCCGGCCCGGCGACATGCCGCGACGTGTCCGGAAGCGCCACACCATAAGCCGACGGCACCACATCGCGGAGCGCCGTCGCTTGTCCTCTCCGCGCCATCACCGTCGCGAGCCCGACATCGACGCGTTCGGTGATAGTCACGCCCGCCGGCCCATCCTTCCGGCCGTACCGGCCGGGGTTGGCGACGGCGGCGAGGGCGGAGCGGGAAGTGAGATCAATGGACATCAGGCCCCCTTCGAATGCCCGAAGAGGGAACACGAGAACCAAAGACTGTCATCCCCGCGAAAGCGGGGACCCAGTAAACGATGCCGGAGCAAGACTGGAAACCAGCCGGTCTCGCTCACTCCGAAGCGTCTGTGGTCAGTGGGTCCCCGCTTTCGCGGGGATGACAACGGGGCGCACACGGCCGGGGTGAATATACTACACACGGAGCCGCTCCCCTGCCGCATCGATGAAGCATGGCGCGCAGACCTCGACCATGACGTCGGCGCCGTGGAGCGGGTCGGCGGCGCGGATCACCTCGCCGTGCCGTTCCGGTCCGCGTGACAGGAGCCCGAGGCCGACCCAGTGGCCGAGCGACGGCGAGAACGCCACCGACGTCACATAGCCCTGGTCGTTCTCCGCAGTGACCGCCTTCTCGCGGGGCACGAAATGCGCGCCGCTGCGCAGCCGGTCGTCGCGGTTCACCGGCCGGATGCCGACGAGCGTCGGGCGCGCCGGGTCGGTGAGCGCCGGGCGCGCGGCCATGAAGCGGCCGATGAAGTCCTTCTTCGTCGACAGGAGCTTGCCGAAGCCGAGGTCGTGCGCGGTGGTTTGGCCGGAAAGTTCGTTGCCGGCCGGGTGTCCCTTCTCGATCCGCATCACGCCGAGCGCCTCGGTGCCGTAAGGCACGATGCCGTGGGGCGCGCCGGCTTCGATGATCGCCCGGATCAGAGCATCGCCGAACCGCGCAGGCACGCCGATCTCGTAGGCCAGTTCCCCGGAGAAGGAGAGCCGGTAGAGACGTCCCGCGACGCCGCCGCAGACCGACACCGGGCCGGCGGCAAGATAGGGGAAGCCCGCGTTCGATACGTCTGCGCCCCGGTCAACCAGCGCCGCCACCACCTCCCGCGCCCTTGGTCCGGCGATGGCGTATTGCGCCCACTGCTCGGTGACGGAGACCATCTGCACGTCGAGTTCCGGCCAGATGCATTGGTGGCAGAATTCGAGGTGCTGCATGACCTTGACTGCGTTGGCCGTGGTCGTGGTCATGAAGTAGTGGTCCTCGGCAAGGCGCGCGGTGGTGCCGTCGTCGAGGGCGAAGCCGTCCTCGCGGAGCATCAGGCCGTAGCGGGCCTTGCCCACCGGCAGCGTCGAGAAGGTGTTGGCATAGACCCGGTCGAGGAAGACGCCCGCGTCCGACCCCTGCACGTCGATCTTGCCGAGGGTCGAGACGTCGCAGACGCCGACCCGCTCGCGGGTCGCCTTGACCTCGCGCGTCACCGACTGGAGCCAGTCGGTCTCGCCCGGTGCGGGGAACCACTGCGCCCGCAGCCAGTTGCCGGTCTCGACGAAGATCGCGCCGCGCTCTTCCGCAAAGCGGTGGGACGGCGTGAGCCGGGTCGGGCGAAAATCCCTGCCGCGGTGGTGGCCGGCGAAGGCGCCGATTGCGATCGGCGAGAACGGTGGCCTGAAGGTCGTCATCCCGACGTCGGCGATGGGCCGCTCGGTCGCCTCGGCGAGCACCGCCATGCCGGCGGCGTTGCTGGTCTTGCCCTGGTCGGTGGCCATGCCGAGGGTGGTGTAGCGCTTGAGGTGCTCGGCGATGCGGAAGCCTTCCCGCGCGGCGAGCTTCACGTCCGATGTGGTGACGTCGTTCTGGAGATCGACGAAGGCTTTGCCGAGCGAGTCCCTGACGTGCCAGAACGGCGCGAACCCGGTGCTCTCGTCGTCGGCCTCGGGCGCCGTTCCCGGCGCGTCGGTGAATCCCAGATCGGCCGCGGCGTCGGCCCCGGCCCGCGTGCCGTCGGCGAGGCAAGCGCCGAGGCCGAACCGTCCACCCGCCGCGCCGGCGACGGACATCCCCGGCGGCAGCATGCCGGGAACCAGCGCCGCCGCCAGCTCGCTCCACACCGGCCGGCCGCCGAGGTGCGAGGTGAGGTGGATGGTCGGCGTCCAGCCCCCGGAGACCGCGACGAGGTCGCAGCCGACGTGGAGGTCGCGTCCCTCCGCGTCCCGGATCAGCGCGCTTCGCACGCTTTGGCCGCCCTTCGCCTCGATCACGCGACCGCCCGCAACCAGCACCGCGCCCGCCGCCTTTGCCGCCTCGCGCGTCGCCGCGGGAACCTCCGGCCGCACATCGACGACCGCGATCACCTCGATCCCGGCTGTCCCGAGATCGGCGATGGTTGCGGCCGCCTCGTCGTTATTGGCGAAGACCACGGCGCGCCGTCCCGGCACGGCGGCATGGCGGTTGAGATAGGTGCGCACCGCCCCGGCGAGCATGACGCCCGGCCGGTCGTTGCCGCCGAAGACGATGCCGCGTTCGATCGCCCCCGCGGCGAGCACAGCGCGCTTCGCCACGATCTTCCACGTTCGCTGGCGCGGCTCATGCTCGGGCGGTACGGGGACGTGGTCGTTGACCCGCTCCAGCGCGCCGAAAGTGCCCCCGTCATAGACGCCGAACACGGTGGTCCGGCGCATGATCCGGACGTTTGGCATCGCCCCGAGTTCGGCCTCGGCCGCTTCCGCCCATGCCGCGCCCGGCCGGTCATCGACCACGCGCCGCTCCGCGAGGAGCCGGCCGCCAAGGCGGAAATCCTCGTCGCAGAGGATCACGCGCGCGCCGGCGCGGCCCGCGGCGAGCGCGGCGGCCAAACCCGCAGGGCCGCCGCCGGTGACGAGCACGTCGCAGAAGGCATGGGCTTTCTCATAATGGTCGGGGTCGGGCGCGCCCGCGGCGCGGCCGAGCCCGGCGGCGCGGCGGATCGTGGGCTCGTAGAGCTTCTCCCAGAACGAGGCCGGCCACATGAAGGTCTTGTAGTAGAACCCCGCGCCGAGGAACGGCGAGACGAACTGGTTCACGGCCAGCAGGTCGTGACGCAGCGTCGGCCAGCGGTTCTGGCTGGATGCCTCGAGCCCGTCAAAGAGTTCGACCGTCGTCGCCCGCGTGTTGGGCTCCCGCCGCGCGCCGGTGCGGAGTTCGACCAGCGCATTCGGCTCTTCGGACCCTGCGGTGAATATGCCGCGCGGACGGTGGTACTTGAACGAGCGGCCGACGAGGCGCACGCCATTGGCGACCAGCGCCGAGGCCAGCGTATCGCCGGCGTAGCCTGTCAGTTCGAGGTCGTCGAAGCTGAAGTGGAGCGGAAAACGCCGGTCGATGAGTCCACCGGTGACGAGCCGCGACGCCTGGTCGGTCGGGGTGCCGATGGTCATCCATGGCCTCCCGCGGCCAATTCGACGGCGAAGAACTCGTGGGTGCGAATGTCGCGGGTCACCACCAGCCAGGCGTGGCATCCCGCGCCGTGATACCAGTGCTCGCGATGTCGGCCGGCCGGGTTGTCACGGAGATAGACGTAGTCGACCCAGGCCTCCTCCGCCGACGCATCGAGGTTACCCGGCCGGGTAACGGTGGCATCGCCCCGGTAGGTGAACTCCTGCAGGTCGCGCTCGCCGCAATAGGGGCAGCGGATTCTCATGGGTGCGCTCGCTTGCAGTGTGAGCCAGGCGACGCGTTCCCACCGCCCCGGCGCGCGACCTTACCCTGTCCCGCTCGTCCCCGCGCAAGCGGGGACCCAGTTTCTTCAGGGCAACCGCCGGCGGGGCGAAAACTGGATTCCCGCGTGCGCGGGAATGAGCGGTTGACAGGTTCGCGCCTGATCGCGGGCAAAGAGGGAGGGAGGAAGGGGACTGAACAAGTCGGCAGCCGTGAAGAAAGGTGGGCACTCATCTCAGTGCAGATTGGGGTGCGCGCCCACTCCCTTTTCGTCGATGACCCGGCCGGAGCCGAAGCGGTCGAGGCGGTAGGCCGCCGCGGCCGGGTGCGGCTCGTCCTTCGCGATGAGGTGGGCGAAGCACCAGCCCGAGGCGGGCGTCGCCTTGAAGCCGCCATAGCACCAGCCGGCGTTGAGATAGAGCCCCTCGACCGGCGTCTTGTCGATGATCGGCGAGCCGTCCATCGACATGTCCATGAGCCCGCCCCAGTTGCGGAGGATCCGCAGCCGGCCGATGCCGGGCATCAGCGCCATGCCGCCCTCGCACACGTCCTCGACCACCGGCAGGTTGCCGCGCTGCGCATAGGAATTGTAGCCGTCGAGATCGCCGCCGAAGACCAGGCCGCCCTTGTCCGACTGGCTGACGTAGAAGTGTCCCGCGCCGAAAGTCATGACGATGTCGAGGAAGGGCTTGATCCCCTCCGAGACGAAGGCCTGGATGACATGCGTCTCGATCGGCAGGCGCAGCCCCGCCATCGCCGCGACTCGCGACGAGTTGCCGGCGACGGCGAGCGCCACCTTCTTCGCGCCGATGAATCCCCGCGACGTCTCGACGCCGACCGCGCGGCCGCCTTCGACCTTGATGCCGGTCACCTCGCAGTTCTGGATGATGTCGACGCCGAGCGTGTCGGCCGCGCGTCCGTAGCCCCACACCACCGCGTCGTGGCGTACGGTGCCGCCCCGTTTCTGCAGGAGCCCGCCCTTGACCGGAAAGCGCGCATTGTCGAAGTCGACCATCGGCGCGAGCCGCCGCACGCCCTCGGTGTCGAGCAGCTCCGCGTCGATGCCGTGGAGGCGCATGGCGTTGCCGCGCCGCGCATAGGCGTCGCGCTGCGGGTCGGAATGGAAGAGGTTCAGCACGCCGCGCTGGCTGACCATCGCGTTGTAGTTCAGTTCGCGCTCCAGCCCCTCCCACAGCTTCATCGACCATTCGTAGAACGGTACGTTGCCGGGCAGGAGGTAATTGGAGCGGACGATGGTGGTGTTCCGCCCGATATTGCCCGAGCCGAGATAGCCCTTCTCGAGCACGGCGATGCTTCGGAGCCCGTGCTCCTTGGCGAGGTAGTAGGCGGTGGCGAGGCCGTGGCCTGCGCCGACGATGACGGCATCGTATTCCGGCTTCGGCTCGGGCTCGCGCCATACCGGCTTCCAGCCGCGATTGCCGCTGAGCCCGTTGGCGAGGATGGAGAAGACCGAGTAGCGCATGGCGACGTGAGTATCGCGATTTGCCGCGGGCCGTGATTGACATTATGCGACGCGGGCTTGACGATATGCGCAATCGTTGGATCGGCGTGATTGCGTCCTTCGAGGCTCGATCGCCAAGGCGATCGAGCACCTCAGGATGAGGGAGTGGGTACGCTCCATCGAGGGCCCGGCGTTCGTCCAAACCTCCTGATGGCGAATACCACCGTCCCTCATCCTGAGGTGCCCGCCGCTCAGGCGGCGGGCCTCGAAGGACGCACTGCCGCTAATCCAGCTCACCTGGAATCAGTGCCATGCTGCAACCAACCACCGTCGGCTTCCTGCTCATCCCCGGTTTCGCGCTGATGTCCTACGCCGCGGCGGTGGAGCCGCTCCGCGCCGCCAATCACCTGAGTGGCAAGTCGCTTTATCGCTGGTGGCACGCCGCCCCTGAGGAGGGGCCGGTCGCCGCGTCGAACGGTGTTGCCATCATCCCCGAGTTCACGCCGAAAGACGCGGCCGCCGCCGACATCGTCTTCGTCTGCGCCGGCGGCAATCCCGCCACCTTCGACGACCCCGCCACCTTCGCTTGGCTCCGGCGCCTCGCCCGTCAGGGCGTCACGATCGGGGGCATCTCGGGAGGACCCTACGTACTGGCCAGGGCCGGTCTTCTCGACGGCCGCCGCGCCACGCTCCACTGGGAGCATGCGGCCGCCTTCCACGAGGCCTTCCCCGACGTCGACGTGGTCCCGTCGCTGTTCGTCCTCGACGGCGACCGCATCACCTGTTCGGGCGGCGTCTCGGCGCTCGACATGATGGTCGCGCTGATCGCCCGCGACCACGGCCACGACCTTGCCGCCGCCGTCGGCGAATGGTTCCTCCTCACCCACATCCGCGAGGGCATGGGGCCGCAGCGGATGGATCTCCGCCATCGCCTCGGCATCAGCGACGAAAGCCTGCTCGCCACCCTCCGCGCCATGGAGGCGAACCTCGAGTCCCCGAAGCCGCGTGCGGCGCTGGCCCGGATCGCCGGCGTCTCGCTCCGGCAACTTGAGCGGCTGTTCCGGGACCGTCTCGGACGCAGTATCCACGCCCACTATCTCGCGCTTCGCCTCGACCGTGCCCGCCAGCTCCTCCGTGAGACATCGCTCCCCGTCCTCGATGTCGCGATCGCCACCGGTTTCGCGTCGGCAAGCCAGTTCAGCCGCGCCTTCGCCCGCAGTTTCGGGGAGCCGCCCAGCCGGTTTCGGCGTTCGACTTGATGTCTTATGTAATATACATACTTTCTGTAAAATCGGAGCAGGCAGGAGTGCCGGGCATGGCCGCATCGCGACGCACCACAGCGACCGCCGCAGAGGTCGCCCGCAAATTCTCCCACTACAGCGATGTCGCGCTTGGCGAGCCCGTTGTTGTCACAAGAAACGGCCGGCCGCGCAACGTACTGATTTCCATGGCGGAGTACGAACGGCTCACCGAGCGGGACCAACTGTCCTTCTTGGCCGAGGATACGCCCGAGCGCTTCGTCGCAGCCCTGGAGGCCATTGCACGCGAAGATGACGATGGCCGTTGATGGCGCCCCCGCCGTCGCCCGGCTCGGTCATTCGCTACTCCTATCTTTGCGCTGACGAACTAAGGCGCGGTGTCGAGGAAGGCCGGAAGGATCGGCCGACGCTGGTTCTCGCGCTGGTCGTCGGCGAGCATGGAGGCAAGGCAGAGGTCCTTGCCGCCGCCGTCTCGCATTCCGC